>JANYJA010000142.1 GCA_025358575.1 Terriglobia bacterium | reverse complement strand
GGAGAAGGTAATATTACTTGCCTTTCCTGGCAGAGTTATCGAGGCGTTGGTTCGCCCGGTTCCCGCGTCAAGAATCTCATACCCCTGTGTGTCAATATAGGCTGAGACAACTCACTACAGTAGAAGCCAAGTAAAATCAGGGCGAGAAAGGCACTATCTGTGTCCGATTCTCATGAGCTAATCGACGATAAGTTCCTTCCTGTCGTCTCCGCAGAGGAGACCCTACCGCCGAAGCGGCGGCGCTACACGATTGCCTTCAAACTGCGCATGATCGAGCAGGCGGATGCCTGTACGCTCCCTGGCGCTCTGGCGATGCTTCTACGCCGCGAGGGCATTTACTTCTCGACACTCCAGGATTTCCGCAAGCAGAAAGCGCGTGGCGATCTCGGAGCGAACCCGGCCGCAACCAAGAAGGCTACATCGGCTGTGCCCGACGTGGCTGCACTCAAGGATCTCGCTGCCTCCGAGCGTGAAAACAGAAGACTGCGCCGCGAATTGGAGAAGGCCAGAGCGCTGCTGGACCTCCAAAAAAAAGTATCCGAGTTGATGGGTCTCTCCCTGGAGCCGCAGGAATAAGCATGCGCAGTTTTGTATGCGCTGAAACGCAATTCTCGGGTATCTCCATCGCTTCCGCCTGCCATGTGCTTTCCCTATCGCGCGCCACCTTTTACCGAGGGAGAAACGCCGATCCCGTTGTGGCGAGCACTGCGCTTCGTCCGTGCCGTGTGCCGGGCCGAGGGCTTTCGGCTCCCGAGCAGGAGCGTGTCCTAGACGAGCTTCACTCCAAGCGCTTTATGGATCTGGCTCCGCCGCAGGTCTATGCCACCCTGTTGGACGAGGGCACTTATCTGTGCTCCATCTCCACGATGTATCGCCTGCTTAGGAAGCGGGACGAGGTGGTAGAGCGGCGCCGGCTTCGCGCTCACACGACGGCCAAGCGGCCAGAGCTTTTGGCCACCGGACCCAATCAGGTCTGGAGCTGGGATATCACCAAGCTCAAAGGACCCCGGAAATGGAGCTATTACTACCTCTACGTGATCCTCGATGTGTTCAGCCGCTGCGTGGTGGGCTGGTGCATCGCCGAGCGCGAGAACGCCCAGATCGCCGAAGCGATGATCCAGGAAACGCTCCTGCGCGAAAACATCCAGCCTGGCGCCCTTACTATCCACGCCGATCGGGGAAGTGCGATGACGAGCACAACGGTGGCGGAACTCCTCATCGATCTGGGCGTGACCAAGAGCCACTCCCGCCCGCACACCAGCAACGACAATCCGTACTCGGAGAGCCACTTCAAGACGATGAAGTATCGGCCGCAGGTGCCCGACCGCTTCGAGAGCGTGGAGGAGGCGCGCGCCCTCTTCCGCGATCTCTTCTGCTGGTACAACCACCAGCACCGCCACAGCGGTCTGGCGCTTCTTTCGCCTGCAACCGTGCATGCGGGCAAGGGAGAAGAAGCAATTATAGCGCGCGCCAAGGTGCTGGATACAGCCTATGCAGCCCATCCAGAGCGGTTCGTGAAGAACCCGCCGCGGCCCGACGCCCTTGCGCAGTCGGTCTGGATCAACGCGCCCGTGCCGGTCGAACCCTCACGTGATGGTTCAGGAGATACCAATGCCGCAACCTCGCAAATATCAGACACGCGCAGAGCAGCAGGCGGCCTACCGCCAACGAAGGGCTGCCTCGGAGCAGGAACTGCTCAAACAGAAGGGCCTGCCATCCCTGCCGGCAATTCCGACGATGCCGGGCAATGCGCGGTGGCGCGCGATAATCCAGCAGGCGCACACCCTTCTCTTTACGGCAGCCGAAGAAATACAAAGCTACCATGACGACCGCTCCGAGCCGTGGCAGGAAGGCCAAAAGGCCGAAGGATTGCTCGCCAAGTTAGAGCATATTCAGGAAAGCATGGCTCCGCTGGATGAGATCCAATAGCCTTGCAGGAGCGACTGATTCTCGCGAACAAGCATATCCGGTATACTCGTAGCGGCCTGGCCGGAGGATAGGGCAACGCTGAGGAGCGACCCGAGCGCCGCGTCAGGGGCCAGGGCTCAGTCACCGGGGCGATTTCGTCCCGGTGCACCACCCACTGAGACTGGCAGGAAAGCGATAAACCTAAAACCTGGGGCCTCGCACAACCTGGAGTGTCCAGCAAAATCAGTCGTACCGAGTTGTCTCACTTTACTTGACAAGTTCCGTTACCCCGTTTTTCCATACGCGCGCATGGGCCGGTCCCAACAGCACCGTTCCGTCGTTGGAGACTCCGTATGCTT
>JANYJA010000061.1 GCA_025358575.1 Terriglobia bacterium | reverse complement strand
CGCACGGCTTCCACGATATTGCCGGAGCCTGCTTCACCTTTTGTCCGGATCATTGCGGCGCCTTCGGCAATGCGGCGAAGGGCCTCGCCCAGATTGCGGGCGCCACAAACGAAGGGGACTTTATAATCCCGCTTGGCGATGTGGTGTTCCTCATCGGCGGGCGTGAGGACTTCGCTCTCGTCGATATAATCAACGCCCAGAACTTCCAGAATTCGCGCTTCGGTGAAATGCCCGATCCGTGCTTTCGCCATGACCGGGATACTCACGGTTTCCATGATTTCGCGAATAATTCGCACGGGAGACATGCGGGCCACGCCGCCTTCTTTGCGGATGTCCGAAGGCACCCGCTCGAGCGCCATCACGGCGGTGGCGCCAGCGCGTTCGGCGATAATCGCCTGTTCGGCATTAACCACGTCCATGATCACACCGCCCTTCAACATCTCGGCTAACCCGACTTTCAATCGAAACGTCTCGTCGAAATACATCACTTGCTCCTTATTTTTCCCTTTCGTTTCTGGTTAGACCATGGCCGGTGCCGGCCGGTGGTCGAATCCCGTATGCGCGTCCAGTTCTTCGGAAAACAGATGCCCCAGAAGGCGCACACCCTCTTCGATCTGTTTAGGATCGAGGCCTGCGAAGCTAAGCCGCAGTCCTCCGGCATGAGGCTCCGATACTGCGAAAAAACGTCCTGGCAGATAAGTGACCCCGGCGCGTTGGGCGCGCGGCAAAAGGTCGGCTGAATCGAGCGGTTCGGGAAGTGTGATCCATAGGTTCATGCCGCCCTGCGGCCGAGAAAACCGCGCGCCTTGCGGCAAGTAAAGTTCACAAGCCGCGCGCACGGCCAGCAGCCGCTCCGCGCCGGCAACGAGCATATTCGCCTGGTGCGCTTCAAGGCGTCCCGATTGCGCAAACCGGAGCAGCACGGCCTGCGAGAACTGGTCGGTGTGCAAATCGCTTAGCTGCTTGGCTTCGAGCATGCGGCTGATAAAGGTCTTCGGGCCAACGACCCAGCCGACCCGAAGTCCGGGAAAGGAAATTTTCGAGAAGCTGCGCAGCAGAATGGTGTCGCCAGTTGTGTCGAGTGCCTTGAGGGTGGGCTGCGCTTTTCCTTCATAGCGCAGGCTGCCATACATATCGTTTTCGACGACGACGGTGCCAGAATCGCGCGACATCCGCAGAATCGACTTGCGCGATTCCAGAGGAATGGTGGCACCAGTGGGATTCTGGAAATTCGGTGTAACCATTAGAAGCTTGGGGCGCACGCGCTGGAGCCGTTCCAGATCGATGCCTTCAGCACCCACGGGGACGCCACATAAATCCGCGCCGGCTTGCAGGAATAAATTCTTTAAGCCCGGATATACCGGATCTTCGAGGCCAACGCGATCACCCGGACGCACAAGCACGCGTCGTATCAAATCGAGCGCCTGCTGACATCCGTTGGTGATCATCACATCGTCACCAGGTCCGGCAACGCCTTCCGTGCGGGCTTCGTCGAGCAAATACTGGCGGAGCGGCTCGTACCCTCCGGGCGATCCAAGCTGCAAAATGGACGCCAAATCAGCGCTGCCTAAAACATCCTCACAACTGGCGCGAAATTTATCGAGAGGAAAGAGCTTCTCCGAGGGGCGGGACGTGGCGAAACTGATGAGCGGGCCGGGAACCACCGAGGGTCGCATGGCGACTTGCGGGGCACTAAGAACCGAATCCCAGTTCAGTCCCGCATCACGCCCGCCGCCCCCCGTCACAAAGCTTCCCCGACCCACTTGGCCTGAAATGTAGCCTTCTTCTTCGAGAAGCTCGTATGCGGCGGATACGGTAGTCCGATTGAGTCCAAGCTGTCCAGCCAATTCACGAGTGGCTGGCAGCCTTTCACCGCGATCTACAAGGCCAGTATCGATCAATATCTTGAAATGTTCGGAAAGCTGCCTATAAAGTGGAACTTCCGATTGTGCATTAAGATTTGGCTTTAGATCCATTTCAGTTGCGATCATGCCATATTGGACTGACCAACGCAACCGTTTTTATTGTTCCGTCGCGGCTTGCTAAGCTAATCGCAGACACCCTCGACGATGCCCCATATGAAAATCCCCGGATTGATTGCCGCTGGTATTTTGGTGCTCGCCATTGTTGCCACCCCGTTCTCACGGAAGAAGAAAGACGACATCACGCAGGTGCTGGAACTTCCAAAGGATTCGCCGTTTGGTGTTATCGCGGAAACGCGTCGTCTGATGTTCTACACAGCACCACTTTCGTCAAAGGGGCTGCTCTCGGCGCAAACACGGGATGCGATCCGCGCCCTGCTGCGGGAGAACAACGGGTCGCCTATCGTGAAGATTCGAGCATTTGTCGCGGGCAGCGGAGATATGCGAAGGGTGCCGGCGATCGTGAGCGAAATTTTTACGGAGAGGCGCATGGCGCTTCCCGCGGTGAGCGTGGTGCAGAGCGGAGGGTTGCCCGTTGAAGGCGCGCAAGTGGCGCTGGAATCGATCTCGCTGGCCAAACGCGATGTGAATTCGCAAGGCTTGCTATTCATCTCGGGGCAGGCGGCGTCGGTGCCAGAGCCTTTGCAGCCGACGGTTCCGCTGGCACAGCAGGCGTTGACGAAATTGCGCGCGGCCTTGGCGTCGGCGGGCGCTGTTCCGAATGACGTGTTACGCGTCACGTGTTTCTTGAGCGCGCTGGATCGTGTGATCGAGATCACGCCGATGGTTTCGTCGGTTTACCAACATGCCGCGCTCGATTTTGTGCAGACGCAGCGGGCGACGCCCATGAGCGTGGTTGAGTGTGAGGCCGTAGCTAGACTGCCGCGAGCGATTTCGATGCCGGTTGAATTCTTGAACCCGCCAGCGGCCGGTCCGGCGGCAACCTACTCGCAAGTGGCCGCGGTGGGCGCACAGAAAATTGCGCTGACCGGCACACAAGTGGCTTTCGGCTTTGAAGACGACAATGCGCGCCTGGCGTTTCAGCGTTTGCAGAAAGAGCTGGAGATGCTGGGTTCGTCGACGAAGGACGTGGCGATGGCGAGCATCTATCCGCTGTCGTCTTCCATTGCGGACCAGGTGCGAAAGATCCGGTTCGAATTTTTCGATCCGGCGCGGCCTCCGGCAAGCACACTGTTGCCTTTCGAGGGACTCCCGTCGGTGGATGCGAGCTTCGCTCTCGACGTGGTTGCCGTGGTAAATAAGTAAGTCGTTGCCATGCGAAAACCTGTAGTTACTTTTGGCGAGATTATGCTGCGCCTCGCGCCTCCGGGCTATGAACGTTTCCTGCAAAGCCCGCAATTCGTGGCGACTTTTGGCGGCGGTGAGGCGAACGTCGCTGTAACGCTTGCGGCGATGGGATGGCCGGCGACTTATGCGACCGCCCTTCCAGCGAACAATCCGATTGCCGATTCCGTGGTTGCCGAGTTGCGGCGATTTAATGTGGATACGTCGCACATCGTTCGCGGCCAAGGGCGGATGGGCGTTTATTTCGTCGAGGCCGGCGCAAATCAGCGCGCGAGCAAGGTGGTTTACGATCGCGACTTTACGTCAATCGCGTTGGCGAAGCCGGGCACATTCGATTGGAAGAGCATCTTTGAAAGTGCGGGCTGGTTCCACATCACGGGGATCACTCCGGCGATTAGCGCGTCGGCAGCGGAGTTGGCAATCGAGAGCGTCAAGGCAGCGCAGGCAGCGGGCGTTCCCGTCTCATGCGATCTGAATTACCGGAAAAATCTGTGGAAGTACGGGCGGACGGCAGCTGAGGTAATGGGCGAATTGGTGAAGCACGTGGACGTCGTAATCGCCAATGAAGAGGATTGCCAGATGGCGCTGGGGATTCACACGGAAAGCGTCGATGTGCATTCGGGGCATCTGGACACGGAGCAGTACCGCGCGCTAACGGAGAAGGTGCTGGCGGCGTTTCCAAAGTTGCGGAAGATTGCGATTACGCTGCGGGAATCGCGAAGTGCAAGCCACAACGGATGGTCGGCGTGTCTGCATGACCGGACGGAATTTTATCTGAGCCGGCATTACGAGATCACGCACATTGTGGACCGCGTGGGCGGCGGTGATAGTTTCGCGGGGGGACTGATTTATGGTTTGCTGGCTCTGCCGAGCGCGAAGGATGCGCTGGAATTTGCGGTGGCGGCCAGCTGTTTGAAGCATTCGATTCCTGGGGATTTCAATCGATTCACGGTGGATGAGGTGAATCAGCTTCTGAAGGGCGATGGTTCGGGCCGAGTGCAGCGTTAGAGAATAGGCGCGAGCAGCGAGTAGCTGCCGATCGTCCGCGGTGAATGTCATGAACAATCCGTATTATTTCGGCGGAACGGCGATTCTTCATTGATGCCGTGTTAATACTGGCCCGTGACCTTCTCCGATTGGTTACTCGACGACCTCAAGCTTCCAAAGGGTGTTCAGGGAAAGGCCGCGGCTGAAAACGCCTGGTGGCGCGTAATGTGTCTGACCGGCGTCGACTATTTTTCCACGCTGGGATATCAGCCGGGCATCGCTTACCTCGCCGCCGGAATGCTTTCTCCTCTGGCCACGCTAGTGCTCGTGCTCATTACGCTGTTTGGGGCGCTTCCGGTATATAGCCGCGTTGCCGAAGCCAGCCCCAATGGCCAAGGGAGCGTTGGGATGCTCGAGAAATTATTTCCCGAATGGAGCGGCAAGACTTTCGTGCTGATTCTGCTGGGGTTTGCAACCACCGATTTCGTGATCACGATGACCCTCTCCGCCGCGGACGCCGCAGCGCACTTCACGCAGAATCCATTCACACCAGATTGGATGAAGAGCCAGATGGCGGTCACGCTGGTGCTGCTGGCGATGCTCGGCGCGATCTTCTTGAAGGGCTTTAAGGAGGCAATCGGCGTGGCGGTGGTTCTTGTAGGCGCATATCTGGCCCTGAATGTAGTGGTCACCTTCGTGGGAATTCGCGAGGTGCTCGCACACCCACAGCTAATCCCCAACTGGAAGAACGCGCTCTTCACACAGCACGGCAATCCGCTTGCAATGATCGGGATCTCGCTCATTCTTTTCCCGAAACTGGCGCTGGGACTTTCAGGGTTCGAGACGGGCGTCGCCGTCATGCCGCTCATCAAGGGCGAAGACTTGGGCGCGCGCATTCGCAACACGCGCAAATTGTTGATTACGGCCGCCGTCATCATGAGCGTCTTCCTGATCGCGACCAGCGTAATTACCACGCTGCTGATTGAACCCAAGAAATTTCAGGATGGCGGCGAAGCCAATGGCCGTGCGCTGGCTTACCTGGCGCACCGCTATTTGGGCAGTGCTTTTGGCTCGGTTTACGACGCCAGTACGATTCTGATTCTCGCGTTCGCGGGCGCATCCGCGATGGCGGGGCTGCTCAATTTGATTCCGCGCTATCTGCCGCGCTTCGGAATGGCGCCCGAATGGGCGCGCGCATCTCGTCCCCTAGTGCTGGTGTTTATGGCGATTGCAGTCACTGTGACACTTCTCTTCCGCGCCAACGTGGATGCGCAAGGCGGCGCGTATGCCACGGGGGTGCTGGTGCTGATCACATCCGCCGCGTTCGCCGTGACGATTTCGGTCTGGAAAAAGGCTCTGCGGTGGCCGTTCCTCGCAATCGCGCTGATCTTCGTTTACACCACGCTGATGAATATCTATCAGCGGCCCGAGGGCATCAAGATCGCAAGTTTCTTTATCGGTGCCATGATTGTGACCTCGCTGATCTCGCGTGCGATGCGATCTACGGAGCTGCGCATCTGCGCGGTCGAAATGGATGCCCAGTGCGAGATGCTGCTTCGGGAAGACAGAGATCAAGTGATTCACATCGTGGCGCGGCATCCGCATTCGGAATTCGCGGAGGATTTCGACAAGATCGATGAAAGAGTGCGGCGCTTGAACAATCTGAGGGACGATGAGCAGCTTTATTTTGTCGAGGTGGAGCGCGGCGATGCATCGGATTTCGAAGAGACTCTGCATGTGACCAGCGAATGTGTGGGCAAGCACTACGTTTTGCGCGCGAAGAGTCCGGTCGTTGCAAACGCGTTTGCGGCGCTGCTGATTCACTTGGAGAAGACGACTGGAAAGCTGCCACATGGCTACTTCAAATGGGCCGAGGGCAATCCCGTGGGAAATTTGATGCGGTTCTTGTTTCTAGGCGAAGGGGACGTGGCGCTGATCACGCATGAGGTTCTGCGTAGGGCGATTGCGGATCCGGCGCACCGGCCCGTGATTCATGTGAGTTAAACAATAGGCTTCGCCTACAGGTGCGCGGTGAACCATGCGGCGGCGCGGCGAATTACGTCCCGTTGGTGCTCGGGGTCGTGGAATGAATGACCCTCGTTCGGATAGACCACGAATTGCGTTTCGACGCCCAAGGTCTTCAGCGC
The DNA here is from genome assembly GCA_025358575.1 of Terriglobia bacterium. Lineage (GTDB taxonomy): Bacteria > Acidobacteriota > Terriglobia > Bryobacterales > Bryobacteraceae > JANYJA01. Next base: position 29,565 of record JANYJA010000061.1, on the reverse strand, counting down.
ATGCCAGAACTCATAGGATTGAGGCGTGGGACACTCGGCGTCGCTATCGCCAACCAGGATCAGAGTCGGCGTCTTCACGTTCTTGATGAATTGAATGGGCGAACTCTTGGCATAAGCGGCGGGGTCGTCGTAAACGGACGCGCCGAAATAGGGAATCATCCACTGGTCGATCAAATTCTCGCCGTAATAGCTTTGCCAGTTCGAAATGCCCGCGCCCGCTACGGCGGCACGGAAGCGCGTGGTCTGCGTCACGGCGAACATCGTCATAAAGCCGCCATAGCTCCAGCCGCCGATGCCGACGCGGGTCGCATCCACCGGCGCCTCGCGCACCACGGCATCCACGCCCGCTTCGATGTCGTGCAAATCGCCGTATCCGAAGTCGCGCACGTTGGCGCGGGTGAAGGTCTCGCCCTTGCCATAGCTGCCGCGCGGATTCGGGAAGAACACGAAAAAGCCTTGGGAGGCGAGGAGTTCGTATCCCGTTACCGGCCACGAAGGCGACTTCGCCGATGCCGGTCCGCCATGCACCGAGACGACCATGGGATATTTGCGCGACGCATCGAAGGCGCTAGGGTAAAGCAGCCATCCTTGGACATCGGCTCCGTCCTGGGTCCAGTGGATTGATTTCGATTGGCCCCAAGCCGGAGCGCGGCCTTCATTGGCGCGCGTGCGAGGCTGCCAATCGCCCACGGGACCGGCCCAGACTTCAGGCGGGCGAGACCAAGAGCTTCGCACCATCGCCGACGTGCGGCCGTCGGATGCGACTGAGATGCTGAGGTCGTCCCCACTGGCGCGAATGGATTCATCCCCCTTCCAAAGAGTCTCCGTTTCGCCGGAGGTTGTGTTGAGAAGAGAGACGGCGCTGCCGCCATCCACGCGCTCGGTAAAGAGCAGTTTGCCGGAAGCCTGCCAGTGCAGATATGCGGGCGATGTTTTACGTCCTAAAGTTAGATTTTTGGGCTCGGCGCCACCGGCAACGGGTAACAGATAAATGTCCCCGCCGGTGGCGCCTTCGTCGCTCATCAGCCCTTGGATAAAGGCGATGGACCGGCCATCTGGCGAGTAGCGCGGGACGGCGAGTTGTGTTTCCGGCTTATCGAAGATGACCCGCGATGCGCCGGTAGCCACATCGATGGCGTGCAGCTTCGCGATCCACCAGTTATTGTCGCCATTGCCTTTGGCGGCAGTGTAGGCGATCTGGCGCGAGTCGGGCGACCAATCGTATTCGTAAACGTAGAGATTGGGGGCGGTGATTGTGCGGGGGTGTGCAGTGGCGATATCCACGAGCGTGACGCGTTGCTCATAGATGTGATCTTCGATGACGCCAGATTCCCTGGTCGAAGGTTCGAGGGGACCGGCGGCGCGCGGGGCGTTTTCGGTGAAGAGCAGCGCGATGACGCGACCGTCGGGGGACCAGCGGGGCGTCGCGAGGAAGCCGGTGAGCTTTGTTAGTTTGTGCGGCGCCGTCTTCACGACACCCGTGACGAAAAGTTCAAGCTGACGCTTGTCGGCCGGCGAACCTTGATCCGAAAGGAAAGCGAGCTGCGAACTATCTGGCGACCAGGCTGGGCTGTGTTCGGCGTGGGGCGACTTGCCGTCGGGGGAGAGACGACGCGGCTGCGCGGCGGGCAAGGTCAAATCCAGAATGTAGATCGCCGAATTTTGCGATTCGCTGCCATCGGGATTGGGAATGGCTTCAACCCAGGCGACATGCCGCGCGTCGGGCGAAATCGCAACGTGGCGATACTGACGCAGCGAAAACTGCGAGTCGATAATCTTAGTTAAGGCCGCGGATGATGTTTGCGCAATGGCATTCGATGCCATCAAGCAGAAAAGCAATAAGCGCATGAGCACTAAGGTAGCAGCAGGCGATCCCCGATCTTAAAGCCGAAGGCGGGAAGGTCGCCCGCAGGCTGATTCGAGAAGTTGATGATGACTGGCATCGATTCTCGCGAATCGCGGCGAAGATACGAGACAAGGCGCGTGTCATCGGCATTCGGGGTCCAGATCAGTTCACCTTGTTGCAGCGCGGGGTGGGCGCGACGGAGCGGAATCATTTCACTGTAGAATTTCGCGAACTGCGGGCGGCGCTCGGCCATCTGCCATAGCACCGGCACTTTTTCAAAGAGCGCGGGCGCGCCGGATTCGGTGGAGTCGCCAACCTCCATGCCGTTGTAGAGAAGCGGCACGCCATCGAGCGTGAACATGAATGCGGATGCGGCAAGCGCGCCCGCAAGTCCGAAGCGCGCGATGGCCCGCTGCTCATCGTGATTGTCGGAGAAGCGCATATGCAGAGCGCCGGGTTGAAAGCGCGCGCGCTGTTGTTCATGGGTTTGTCGGAGGAGTCTTGCCGGAGCGCCTTGCATCAACACGGCGCTGAGCGATTTGTGCAGCGGCCACGAGTAGTCGAGGTCGAAAGCGTTACGCAATAAGTCGGGTGAATCCCATTCAGCCAGCATGAAGACATCAGGCTTGACCTTCTCGAGTTCGGTGCGGGCCTGCTCCCAGAAATCAGTGGGCACGAAACCGGCGACATCGCAGCGGAAGCCATCGAGTTCGAACTCAACGAGCCAATGCTTCAGCATGTTGATCATGTAGGTGCGAAGTTGCGGGTTGGCATAATCGAGAGCTGCAACGTCGTCCCAATCGGGTTGAGGAGGGATGATTCGACCGGCGGCATCGTGCTTGTAAAAGCTGGTGTGCTCCATCAGAATGCTGTCCCACGAGGTATGGTTCGCAACGATGTCGATGATGACGTGGAAACCGAGGGCGTGAGCTTTGCGGATGAGGCGGTGGAGATCGGCGGCGGTCCCGTATTCGGGATTTATGGCGTAGTAGTCGCGAACGGCGTAGGGACTCCCGACGGTGCCCTTGTGTTTGGCTTGGCCGAAAGGATGAATCGGCATAAGCCATAACACCGTGACGCCGAGCTTTTGAAGATCCGGAAGACGCGTTTCGACGCCGCGGAAATCGGCGGTGGGGGAGAAATTGCGAGTGTTGATCTCGTATATGACGGCAGAGGGCAGCCAGGGGGGCATAACGTGATTATGAAATAGGCGAGGGTGGTCGTACCACGTCCCTGACACTCGGTATCCGCGACCGCCCCTGCTTTAAAATATTCTGGTGCAGCTTTTTACTGTTGGCTCGATTACCGATGAGTTCTCACCAGATCTGAAAATTGCGGTTCACTCCATGCGTGAGTTGGGGATGGAGACAGCGGAACTCAGGGTGGTGTTCGGCAAGAATATTCTGGATTTGTCGGACGATGAAGTTTCACGCGCGGCCGAAATCGTAGCAGAGGCGGGTTTGCGCGTGGTGTCTATCGCGTCGCCATTGCTAAAGTGCGTGCTGCCCGACGCTCCCGAAGTAGACGCCCGTTTCCAGCAGGACATTTTCGCTTCGCGTCATACTTTTGAAGATCAGCCCCGTTTGACCGAGCGAGCCTTCGATATTGCTGACCGGCTGGGCGCGAAGGTCGTGCGCGTCTTTTCTTATTGGCGCGTGGTAAAGCCGGAAGCTGTCTTCGAGCGGGTGGTCGATGCTCTTGGCGAACTTGCCGCGAAAGCTGGAAAGCGCGGACTGATCATTGGCCTCGAAAATGAACACGCTTGTAATATTGCCACCGGAATGGAAACCGCGCGCGCGCTGTCGGCGCTGGACCATCCGAATTTGCAAATCGTCTGGGACCCGGCAAACGCCTTTGTGTCTGGCGAGGAAGCCTTCCCGACGGGTTACTCTCTGCTCTCCCCAAGACGCATCGCGCATGTGCACGCTAAGAACTGCCGAATGCAAAATCACCATCCGGTCTGGGGCCCTTTGGACGATGGCGCGATCGACTGGCGGGCCCAAATCGCCGCTTTAGCTCGCGACGGTTACCAAGGATGCATCCATCTGGAAACTCACTGGCCTGGGCCGAATGGCGACAAGCATTTGGCGAGCATGATTTGCGGGAAGAGTCTCGTCGAACTAGCGACGGTTTAGCGGGCTATTCCGTGCGCCACTGACGCCCGTCTCGTTTCATTAGATCGTCCGCCTCTTTGGGTCCCCAAGCGCCGGAATGATAATTCGGGAAATTGCGCGGCGGCAGCGCTTTCCAAACATCCTGAACCGGCGCAACGACGCTCCAGCCGGCCTCTACCATGTCGGCGCGTTGGAAGAGGGTAGCGTCGCCAATCATACAGTCGTATAGCAGCCGTTCGTAGCCGGTGCTGGGCTCGGAGCCGAAGTAGTCTTTGTAGTCGAAGTCCATATCGACTGCGCCTACCCTGACCAGCGCCCCCGGCACCTTCGCGCCAAAGCGCAGCGAAATTCCCTCGTCCGGTTGGATGTGGAGCACCAGCAGATTGGGCGTGAGGCGTTCAACCGGCGTCTCGCGAAATAGCACAAAAGGGGCCCGGCGAAACTGAATTGCGATTTCAGTCACGCGCTTCGCCATGCGCTTGCCGGTGCGGATATAGAACGGGACGTCGGCCCAGCGCCAGTTGTCGATTAAGAGTTTCAGAGCGACGAAGGTTTCGGTATTGGATGTCGGCGGCACCGATTGCTCTTGGCGGTATCCGGGAACGGCAGCGCCTTCCTCGACGCCATCATCGTACTGGCCGCGTACCGCGCGAGTGAGGACGTCTTCGGGAGCCATTGGAGTAATGGCGTGGAGAATCTTGGCCTGCTCGTCCCGCACCGCATCCGCATGAAAAGAGATGGGCGGTTCCATGGCGGTGAGCGAAACCAGCTGTAAAATGTGGTTCGGAATCATGTCGCGCAGCGCCCCGGCCGTATCGTAATAGCCGCCGCGGCGTTCCACACCAAGACTCTCGGCGACCGTGATCTGCACGTGATCGATGTAACGACGATTCCACACCGGCTCGAAGATTCCGTTGGAGAATCGGAAAACGAGAATGTTCTGAACGGTCTCTTTCCCGAGATAGTGATCGATTCGGTAAATCTGTTTTTCAGTGAGCACCTGACCGATGTCGCGGTTCAGGACGCGCGCCGATTCCAGATCGCTGCCAAAAGGCTTTTCAATTACAACGCGACGCCAGTGACCGTTTTCCCCGTTGGTGAGTTTCTGCGCGCCCAATTGTTTGACAATCTCGGCAAAAAACTGAGGCGCGGTCGCCAGATAATAAATAACATTTCCCTGTGTGTTGTGTTTCTGGTCTAACTCCACGAGAAGATCGTCCAGACGCTTGTACGCGGCATCATCGCGAAAATCTCCGGTCAAATAATAGATGCGCTCCATCATCCAATCGCAGATGGGGCAATCGCCTGGCGCTCCGGTGTACTCCTGGATGTCCTTGCGGACTTTTACGCGGAACTCATCTTCCGTGAGCTTGTCAAAAGCGAAACCTACAATGGCAAAATCCTTCGGCAAAAGGTCGCTTTTGCCGAGATTGTAGAGCGCCGGGATGAGCTTGCGCGTAGTAAGATCCCCTGCCGCGCCGAAGATCACCATAATGCACTTGTCGCCCGGTTTCCCGTGGTCCTGGGCAAGAGCCTTGTCTTGCTCCTTGGCGGCGTTATCCACCGGCGGGCCTCTCTACGTGACCTCCGAATTTGTTGCGCATCGCGGACAGCATTTTGTCGGAAAAGGTGTTGTCCTGGCGCGATCGGAAGCGGGCATAGAGCGCAGCCGCCAAGACATCGGCGGGCACGGCCTCTTCAAGCGCCGCCATGATCGTCCAGCGGCCCTCGCCGGAATCCTGAACGAAGCCAGTGTAATTCGACAATGTGGGATTTTCGGTGAGTGCAATCGCGGCCAAATCAAGCAGCCACGACCCAACCACGCTGCCCCTGCGCCAGACTTCGGCGATCTCGGTAGTGTTTAGGTCGTAACGAAAGTCCGGCGCGAGTTCTTGAGAATTCGCATTACGCAATATGTCGAAGCCTTCGCCATAGGCTTGCATCAACCCGTACTCAATTCCATTGTGAATCATCTTGACGAAATGCCCCGATCCGGATGGGCCGCAGTGAATATAGCCTTGCTCCGCGGTGCCCTGATTTTCGGGCCGGCCCGGCGTGCGGGCGATATCGCCCGGACCTGGAGCGAGTGTCTTGAAGATGGAGTCGAGATGCTTTACGATTTCGGTTTCGCCGCCAATCATCAGGCAATACCCGCGCTCAAAGCCCCAGATTCCGCCGCTAGTTCCGGCGTCCACGTAGTGCACGCCCCGAGCCGCGAATGTTTTGGCGCGGCGAACGTCATCTTTGTAGTAGGAGTTGCCGCCGTCGATGATGATGTCGCCGGGGTCCATGGCTTCGGCAAGCGAGGTGACCATCTGCTCCGTGGGCGCGCCGGAGGGAACCATCACCCACGCGACCCGGGGCTTCTGCAACTTGGCAATGAAATCCGGCAACTGGGTCGCGCCAGTCGCGCCATCGTGCTCCAATTCCGCTATTCTTGCTGGATCCAAATCCAGCGCGACGCATGTATGCCCGCCCTTCATCAGCCGGCGCGCCATGTTCGCGCCCATCCGTCCCAGCCCTACCATGCCAATCTGCATCTTTCTCCTTTTATCCCAATGCCTGCTGCAAACCCGCTAAGCCCTTTTGGACGTCCGGTCCTAGATGTATCCGCAGTGCTCGCCGCTTGCGCTCCAGCAAAACTTCGAAATCGCCACGCGCCTGCGCTGCTTTCACTGTTCCGAAGGTGTACGTCCGGCCGGGAACTTTAAGATCCTGAGCATCGTCGCAAGTGACCTGCAGGAAAACGCCGGAGTTCGGACCGCCCTTGTACGCCTGTCCGGTGGAGTGCAGGAAGCGAGGCCCAAACCCAAGACAGGTTGCGACCTTTTTTCTGTCACGCACGCCGGTGCGAATTTGCTGCAAAGCGTCTTCGTGCTTCCAATTCATTTCGATGTAGGCGAGCAGCGCGAAGTAGTCGCCCGGCTTCAGCCGATCGACGTGAGCGCGAATATAGCCCTGTATTGAGTCTTGTTTGCCGAGTGCCTTTGCATTGGCTTCATCTGTGAAGAGCTTCACCCCGGAGCCTTCGAAAATGGGCGACTCGCCGGGAAGCGAACCCGTCTTTTCGTACTCATCGGTTAGGTTCCGCGTCGCGATCTTGCTGGCTTCCACATCGGGCTGATTGAAGACGTTGATGCCTAGTAGGGAACCGGCTACAGCGGTCGCGACTTCCCAGCGGAAGAACTCCTGGCCGAGGTCATAGAGATCGTCAACGGCGATACGAATTACCGGATGGCCCGCCTTTTCAAGAGCATCCACGGCCGCATCCTGCGCGGGGTCGGGCTCGGGAGTGTAACGCTCGTATGCGAAGACACGGTCCTTTCCATAGACGTCCGGGCTGCCGAGGGCTTCGCGATCCACCGGGATGAGCCCCTTGCCATCTTTGCCGGTGGATTCCGCAATCAACTGTTCGAGCCACGCACCGAGATCGTGAATCGCTGGGGAGGCGACGATGGTGACCTTGTCGCGGCCTTCCTTAGCGAGCGTTCCAAGAATGGTTCCGAGCACTACGCCAGGGTTTTTCTCGGCCCTTACGCAAGTGGAACAGGCCTGCACCATTTGTTCGGTGCGCGACAGGAAGTTCGGGACATCAACGCCCATTGCGGCGGCGGGAATCATGCCGAAGTTTGAAAGAGCGGAATAGCGGCCGCCGATGCTGGGGAGCCCGTAGAAAATATGACTGAAACGGTCGCGTTCGGCGACCTGCTGCATTTTCGAACCGGGATCGGTGATGGCGATGAACTGCTTGCCATTGCCACCCGCGCGTTCGAAGAAGTATTGCTTGTAAATGTTCGGTTCGAGCGTGCCGCCGGATTTGCTTGAAACGATGAAGAGTGTTTTCGCGACGTCGATTTTAGCTTCCGTGGCCCGGATTTGAGCGGGGTCCGTCGAATCGAGCACGTGCATTTGCGGGAAGCCGGGCTGCGTGCCGAAGGTCATCTGCATGACCTCGGGACAGAGACTCGAGCCGCCCATGCCGAGCAGCAAGATGTGCTCATAGCCTTTGGATTTGGCTTCAGCGGCGATGTCGGTAAACTTCTTCGAGTTCAAGATCTGATCGTCGTTAATGGTGAGCCAGCCCAGCCAGTTGTCTTCATCGGTGCCGCTCCAAAGCGCGGGATCGCCGCCCCACAATCGGCGCACCTTCCCTCCGGCTTTCCATTCATCGAGCGAGAGCTTCACGGCAGCGGCTGCCGCTTCGGAGATCTTATAAGTCTGACCGGTCAGTTTTGGCTTGAAGTTTGTCTTGCAGCGTTTATCAAGGGCGTTCAAAAGTTGATCGAACGCGTCGGCAAAGAGCTTCAGACCATCCACCAGCAGCGTGTCAGTGACCTCACGCATGGAGATCCCGGCGTTCGCGAGCGCGGCCATGGTGGCGTGGGCGGTGGAGACACTCTCTTCAAGGCTATTGCGCACTTTGCCGTGATCGCGGAACGCATCGTAGGTTGCGGGTGGCATGGTGTTGACGGTGTCGGGGCCGATCAGTTCCTCGACGTAAAGCACGTCGCGATACTTCGGATTCTTGGTGCCGGTGCTAGCCCAAAGCAATCTTTGGCGTTGGGCACCCATAGCCGCCAGCTTGCTAAATCGCTCGCTGCCGAAGATCTGTTTATAGCGCTCGTAGGCAATCTTCGCGTTAGCGATGGCGACCTTGCCAAGCAGGGGTGAATCGGAGCTCTTCTTTTCGAGCATGCCGTCAATCAGCACGTCGATGCGGCTTACAAAAAAGCTGGCGACGCTGGCGACGCTTTTCAAATCCCCGCCGCATTTCGCGCGACGTTCGAGTCCGCTAATGTAAGCCTCGGCAACTTTCTCGTAGGCTTCCACTGAGAAAAGCAACGTCACATTGACGTTGATGCCTTCGGAGATCAACTGTTCAAACGCGGGTACTCCCTCGGCGGTGCCAGGAACCTTGATCATCACGTTGGGACGGTGAACCCACTTCCACAGCCTTCGCGCATCGGCGAGCGTCGATTGCGTATCCTTGGCAAGATAGGGCGAAACTTCCAGACTCACGTAGCCGTCCTGCGCGTTGGTTTTGTCGTACAGGGGGCGCATGGTGTCAGCGGCAAGCTGGATATCGGGAACGGCCAGATGCTCGTAGATCGCCATGGCGTCGGCTGACGTAATATCCTGCAGCGACTTCGCGTATATGTCGCTGCCCGTCATGGCTTTTTCAAAGATGGCGGGATTCGATGTCATGCCGCGCAGGCCATCGTCATCGAGATACTTCTGCAGCTCGCCGCTGGTCATCAAATCGCGGCGGATATAGTCGAGCCAGACAGACTGGCCGTGAGTCAGCAATTCTTTCAGAGGATTCATTCGGTGCGCTCCTACTTGCACGAATACTTTGCTTCAATTGCGTTTACTTTGGCCAAGCGCCGCACATGGCGCTCACCGTTGCTGAACTGGGCGCCCAGATAAGCGTGCACCAATTCGTGAGCTGTTTCGGCACCAATGACGCGCGAACCTAGCACAAGGACATTCATTTTGTCATGTTCGACGCCCTGGTGGGCAGAGTAAACATCATGAGCGAGGCCGGCTCGAATGCCCGGAATTTTATTCGCCGCGACTGACGCGCCTACGCCGCTACCGCAGATCAGTATTCCACGCTCGGCGCCGTCGTGAAGGACGGCAGCCGCAACCTTCTCAGCATAGTCCGGGTAATCCACGGACACACTGGAATTGGTTCCGACGTTCACTACGTCGTGGCCTTCCTCGGTGAGATATTTTGATAGAAGTGTCTTTAGTTCGAAGCCCGCATGATCCGAACCGATCGCTACACGCATTAACAAAGTATATCTGGTGACTTCTAGCAGGCAGCGTCTCAGATTTATGCGCGGTGAAGACATTCAACAACACGATCTATTCAGTTACGGTTCGCTGGAGGAGCGAGTGCCAGCGAATCATCCATTGACGGCTGCTGCGAGCGCTGCTTCTGCAGGTTCTCTACACTGTGCGAAGCGAACGCATGCTGATGGAGCAGCTGGAGTACAACCTGCTGTTCCGCTGGTTCGTTGGACTCTCGGCCAACGAGCCGGTCTGGCATCCCAAAGAGTTTCCAACCCAAGAAGGGCAAGACATCAATACTCTGTTGCCGCCGCCTCCCAGCGATCCCGGTCGTAATCCGGCGCTGAACTATCGCAAGCAGAAGCGCTCCAATGTCACGCACGCATCAACCACCGACCCCTTTGCGCGCTTATTGAAGAAGAGCAAGGGATCGGAAGCTAAGATCTGCTACCTGGGCCGTATTGTTACCGAGAACCGGAACGGACTAGGGGTGGACGCGAGACTGACCTTGGCCAGCGGGACGGCGGAGCGGGAAACGGCCATCGCCATGATCGAAAACAAGCCCGCCGGCAAGAGGGTGACGTTGGGCGCGGACTGAGGGTACGACACACGCGCTCTTGTGGAGAAGTTGCGCGATCGAAAGTTACCGTAAGCGCAAGCGGGTGGAGGAAGCGTTCGGCTGGATGAAGACGGTCGCAATGCAATGAAAGACGCGGTTTCGAGGGCCGGACCGTAGCCCGTAGCAGAGCACCAAAACGGGTCGCCCGAACCAAAGTTCCCGACCTTTCCTCAAGCGCTGATTCACTTTAGACACGTGAACGGACTTACCGAGATCATCAGAACCGGCTTTGCAGCAGCCTGCTAAGGGTATCGGATACCGTTTGCTGCAGTCAGGGGAGCTCCCTAACCCACTACCTCCAAAAACGCATTCGCCGCATAACTCAGCCCCCGCCGCGACGGATGCAGCAGCCGCACCTTCCGCTCCACGTGCAGTTCGGCCACTTTCACCGCGCAAATCGTATCCGCCTGAATCTCCTGCTCCACGCACATCCTCGGCAGAAATGCCACTCCCAAATTTTTCTGCACCAGCCGCCGAATCGTCTCAACCGTCGGCATCTCAATATCCATATTCAGCGGGACTTTATGCTGCTGGAACTCCCGCAACACCACATCCCGATATGGCGAGAGAACATTGTGCGCGATGAAAGTTTCCAGCCCCAACTCCGTAATCGAGACCTCGGCGCGCCCCGCCAAGCGATGCTGTGGAGAGACCACGAACGCCAGCGAATCGGTGTAGATGATTTTAGAAATCAGGCGCTCATCCCGCGGGTCGTAGCTGACAACGCCCAATTCGAGATTTCCGTCCAATAGCTCCGAGGGGATTTTGCTCGACAGGCTGCGCCGGATCTGCACTTTTACTTTGGGATAGAGTCGGCGGTAGCGTTCAATGTGTTGCAACAGGTAGAGCGCGGTGGATTCATTCGCTCCGATGGAGAGCCTGCCCGCTGAATTGTCGCGCAACTCAGCCAGCGAATTCTGCAGTTCCGCGCTTAAATTTTCGAAGCGCCGGGCGTATTCCAGCACCGCGCGCCCCGCATCCGTCAGAATGAGTTCTTTGCCAGTGCGGTCGATCAGTTTTTCGCCGAGTTGCGCTTCCAGACGCTGCAGGGCTAGCGAGATCCCAGGCTGAGTCTTGTGAAGCTTCTCAGCAGCACGCGAAAAGCTTTTTTCAGTCGCAACAGTGAGAAATACGTGGAGTGGATAGAGTTCCATCAGCTCGGTTGATATAATAACAGAGAGTTATATGAAGCACTAACAGAATAAATTTGATTTATTCTGCCGGGAAGCAGATAATACGTCTGAGGCACAGGACTAGATGAACGATCGCGTCTGGATTTTCGACACCACGTTGCGTGACGGAGAGCAATCGCCGGGCTGCAGCATGACTGTACCTGAGAAGATAAAGCTCGCGAGAAAGCTTGCTGAGCTAGGCGTGGATGTCATGGAAGCCGGGTTTCCGATTGCGTCGGATGGCGACTTCGAAGCTGTGGATGCCATCAGCCGCGAGTTTCACTGGGTGCAAGTCGCCGCTCTTGCGCGCTCTTGCACAGGCGACGTCGTGCGTGCGGCGCGCGCGCTCGAAAAGGCCAAGCGGCCCCGCATCCACACCTTCATCGCGACCAGCGACATTCACCTAAAGTTTAAGTTGAAGAAAAGTCGGCAACAGGTTTTAGAAGATGCAGTTGCGGCTGTTACGCTGGCTCGTCAATATGTCGATGACGTTGAGTTTTCGGCTGAGGATGGAGCTCGAACCGATCCCGGTTATTTAGAAGAGGTGTCGAAAGCGGTGGTCGCGGCGGGTGCCCGCACCGTCAATATCCCCGATACAGTCGGATATTCGACGCCGGATGAGTACGGTGAACTGATCGGCCGGATAGTTAAAGTATTAGGTGATTCAGCGGTGGTGAGTGTGCACTGCCACGACGATTTAGGTCTCGCCGTGGCCAACTCCTTGGCGGCGGTACAGGCAGGTGCGCGTCAGATCGAATGCACCGTGAACGGGATCGGCGAGCGAGCCGGGAACTGCTCGTTGGAGGAGGTCGTCATGGTCATGAAGACGCGCAATGACCGGTATCACTACAAAACGGGCATCCACGCCGAGCATCTCTACGCGGTCAGCCAACTGCTAAGTTCGATCATCACATTCGGGGTTCAGCCGAATAAAGCAATCGTCGGCCGAAATGCGTTTGCGCATGAAGCGGGAATTCATCAGGATGGATACTTAAAGGAAAAGTCGACTTACGAAATCATCGATCCGCGTTCGGTTGGAGTCCCCGAGGGCCGGCTCGTGCTGGGAAAACATAGCGGCCGGCACGCGCTCAAAAGCCGGTGCGAGGATCTTGGGTTCGTTTTGACGCGCGAGGAACTCGACACCGTTTACACCGAGTTCACCACCCTGGCGGATCGCAAGAAAGGCATTATGGACGAAGAGATTGTGAAATTGATTGAACGTATCGCCAAGACGGCGGCGGCGCAGGTAGCCGGTTGAATCTGAATATTTTAGTTCTCCCAGGCGACGGCATTGGCACGGAAGTAACGCGTGAAGCCATCCGCGTTCTTAGGCACGTTACGGACAAATATCATCATTCGGTAAAACTTACCGAAGGGCTGCTGGGCGGGATTGCCATCCATAAGACGGGCTCGCCTTTCCCTCCGGCAACCGTAGAACTTGCGGTGAAAGCCGATGCCACGCTGCTGGGGGCCGTGGGGCTGCCAGAGTTTGACGAAGCACCACCTGAAAAACGCCCCGAGCGTGGGCTGCTGGGCATTCGAAAAGCGATGGGCGTTTTCGCCAATCTGCGACCGGTTCGCGCTTACAAGTCGCTCCTGGATAGTTCGCCACTTAAAAACGATCTGGTAGAGGGCACCGACATGATCATTGTCCGCGAGCTGACTGGTGGAATATATTACGGCACGCCGCGGGGAATTTCGGGGCAGGGTCCGGATACACGCGCGGTCAATACGATGACCTACACGCGCGCGGAAATCGAGCGCGTCACGCACATGGCGTTTCATCTGGCGCGAGGGCGAAAAAAGAAGGTTACGTCGGTCGATAAGTCCAATGTTTTGGAGAACTCGCAGCTGTGGAGGCAAGTAGTGGTTGAGGTGGCGCGTGAGTATCCCGATGTCACGCTCGATCACATATTAGTGGATAACTGCGCGATGCAGCTGATCTTGAATCCGAAGCGTTTTGACGTCGTGTTAACCGAGAACATGTTCGGCGACATCCTCAGCGATGAAGCGGCGGTGCTGGCGGGGTCGATCGGAATGCTGCCCTCGGCTTCAATCGGCGAGCGCAAATCGTCGGGCGTGTGGGTGGGGCTTTATGAGCCGGTGCATGGTTCGGCGCCGGACATTGCCGGACAGAACAAAGCCAATCCGCTCGGCGCGATCATGTCCGTGGCGGCGATGTTGGAGTATAGCTTCGGATTGAAAAAGGAAGCTGAAGCGGTGGGCGTCGCCGTAGAAGCAGTGCTCGCAACGGGGCGAGTTACCGCCGATCTGCACCCAACGGGAGCCCCGGCGACCACCGAGCAAGTGGGCGAAGCCGTCTGCGCGGGAATTTAGGAAATATAATGAGCCAAACCATTATCGAAAAAGTGTGGGATTCGCACGTCGTCGAAGAGCGCCCCGGCGCCCCGGCGCTTTTGTATATCGATCTGCACTTGGTCCACGAAGTGACATCGCCCCAGGCATTCGAGGGGTTGCGCCAGCGAGGGTTGAAGGTGCGGCGTCCGGATTTGACGCTGGCGACAGCCGATCACAGCATCCCGACAACGGATCGCAGCCTGCCGATTCTGGACACCATCGCCAAGAAGCAGCTCGATCAACTGGAGCAAAATTGCCGGGAGTTCGGCATCCCATGCTTTGGCATTCACAGCGCGAAACAGGGAATTGTTCACGTCATCGGCCCGGAGTTGGGCGCCACGCAGCCGGGCATGACCGTGGTTTGTGGCGATAGTCACACGGCCACTCACGGGGCGTTCGGTGCACTGGCGTTCGGCATCGGGACCAGTGAAGTGGAGCACGTGCTTGCCACGCAGTGCCTGCTGCAGCGAAAGTCGAAAGCGTTTCGAGTGCGCGTGGATGGGACGCTGAAAGCTGGCGTTACGGCCAAGGACATCATTTTGGCGCTAATCGCCCGGATCGGGATCGGCGGCGGCACCGGGTCGATATTCGAGTATGCGGGACCGGCCATTCGCAGCTTGAATATGGAACAGCGGATGACGGTCTGCAACATGTCGATTGAAGGTGGCGCGCGGGCTGGGTTGGTTGCGCCCGACGACACCACATTCGAATATTTGGCCGGCCGTCAGTTCGCTCCGAAGGGCGCGGATTGGGATGCGGCGCTTGCGCGTTGGCGCAAACTTCCGAGCGACGACGATGCAGCCTTCGACCGCGAAGTAACTATTGACGCGGACGTGCTTGAGCCGATGATTACCTACGGCACGAATCCTGGGATGGGCGTGCCGATCACGGGCTCACTTCCGGAACCTTCCGACATCGCCGATCCGTTGCAGCGCGATTCAGTTCTGGCTGCGCTGAAGTACATGGGCCTCGAAGGCGGGAAACCGATTTTGGGACACAAAGTCGACGTGGTGTTCATCGGCAGCTGCACCAATTCACGAATCTCGGACCTGCGCAGCGCCGCGTCGGTGCTGAAGGGTCGCAAGGTGAATCCCAACGTGCGGGTGATGGTGGTGCCGGGTTCGCAGGAAGTGAAGCGTCAGGCTGAAGCCGAGGGACTGCCGGAGATTTTCCGTGCCGCGGGCTGCGATTGGCGCGAGCCGGGATGTTCGATGTGCATCGCCATGAATGGCGATCAGTTGCAGCCCGGAGAATACAGCGTCTCGACCAGTAATCGAAATTTTGAAGGACGGCAGGGCAAAGGCGGACGGACGTTCCTGGCGTCACCCCTGACGGCTGCGGCCAGTGCGCTAGCCGGCGTTGTCGCCGATGTAAGGAGAATCTTGTGAAGCCGTTCCGCGATTTCGAAAGCCGCATGATGCCGATGCCGGTCAATAACATCGACACCGATCAAATCATTCCGGCACGCTTCCTCAAAACAACCTCGAAGGAAGGCCTGGATCGGCAGCTTTTCTACGACTGGCGATATGACACGCAGGGGAATCCGAAGCCCGATTTCATTCTGAATCAGCCGCAGTGGCAGGGCGTCGAAATTCTGCTGGGCGGCGATAACTTCGGATGCGGCAGTTCACGCGAGCACGCGCCCTGGGCGCTAACGCAGTTCGGTTTTCGCGCCGTCATCAGCACTTCCTTTGCGGACATCTTCAAGGGCAACTCGCTGAAAAATTCTTTACTGCCGATTGTGGTGCCGGCTGAAATCCATAAGGACTTATTCCGAATGGTGGAGTCGGATCCGCGAGTGAAAGTGAAAGTCGACCTGAAGTCGCAGAAGCTGATTCTGCCGGACGGGAGGTCGGTTGAATTTCCGGTGGATGCGTTTTCGAAAACCTGTTTGCTGGACGGCGTCGACGAGCTGGGCTACATTCTGAAACATGAATCCGCCATCACGGCATTCGAGGCTGGACGGCTAGGATCGATTCACACGTCGTTGTAGCGTAACCCATGCCGACTAAGCGCAAACCGGTTCGCCCAAAATCAGTTCTGATCGCAAAGACCCTCGACGGATCACTCGTATTGGGCCAACCCGGTTTTGGGCAACCGACGTCGTCGCCCGATCCTTCGAGTTTCGTAACCGCGCACGGCTCCGACAAATCGCTCTACGCCCGCCTGCAAAGGTATTTATTGCAGGCCGTGCCCAAGCCTAAAGTCGGTGATCCGGCAATGACGCTGGCCGATGCGTGGGGCAGCGCGGGTCCAGGAGTGGAAAGTCAGATTCAGAAGAACAATCAAATTGTGTTCCACTGCGTTGGCGATTCCGGTTCGGTCAAAGGCCCTCAAACTCAGTCGGTAGTCGCGGACAAGGTCACCGGCGATTATGATGAGGCGAATCCCGCCGATCGCCCGTCTTTTACGAGCCCTACCGTTCCTGTCCAGCGCCTATTTTTGCGGCAGCGGGAAACCATGACGGAATGGTTTACTCCGGCGATGGAGTCCCGTCACTCGCCGCATTCCTCCGGAATTTTGTAAGCGATCAGCCGGTCAAGACATCGGAATCGGGTAACTTGGCTCGGACGGCGATGACTCAGCCCGGTGTTTACTTCACGTTGACCGCCCCGTTCGTCACCATCATTGGTCTGTACAGCAACGTGCTCGAGGATCCGGGCGTAATCTCAAGCGAAGGCAACTCAACTTCACCTGTAGACGATCAACAGCTTTTGTTCCTCGCCAATGCTCTGCAAAAAGCGAAAGCCAGTAAAGGCGCTGTGCTTCTGGTGACGCATCATCCGCCATATTCAGCCGGCATCATGCACGGTGGAAGCCCGCGGATGCTGGCCGATATCGACCAAGTCTGCAAAAAGGTAAATTTTTGGCCGCACGCGCATCTGTCGGGGCACGCTCACAACTACCAGCGATTCACCCGCACCGTGAATCAATTCGATATTCCCTACGTGGTGTGCGGAAACGGAGGCCATGGTCTCAGCCCGATCAAGGGATCCAAGATGGGACCGCTCCGGACACCGGTGCAAGTTTCGAAAGACGTCTTGTTTGAAAACTTTGACGATCAGGATTACGGATATCTGTGGGTGGTGGTGGATAGCAAACAATTACGGATCGAGTTTCATGATGCCACTCCCGGACAACAAACCAAGTCGCCCATCGACGCCGTTACGGTGGATCTGGTGAAACACCAGATGATCTCGAACTAAACTGGACGCATGGCGTTTAGCGGTCGCCGCAAATCCATCGCCGTCTTTATCACGCTCGGTGCGCTTCTGGTTGCTCTTGCGGTCACACTGAACGTCGGATGGATCGTCCTCAATTGGCGCACCGGCGTTCTGTTGGTGTTCGGTGTTTTGTTCTTCGGAGTCATCATCGCGGGCGTGGTTCTCAATACGATCTTTCTGGTTCGTGAAATCCGGCGCAATGAGCAGCACGACACCTTCATCAACGCGGTCACGCATGAATTGAAAACGCCGGTCGCTTCCATTCGCCTCTACCTGGAAACCCTTCAGACACGCGAGATCGACGAAGAGAAACGTCAACATTTTTACGGCATCATGCTTGCCGATAGCAATCGGCTATTGCATACGATTGAACAGGTGCTGCGCGCCGGCAAGGCGCCTTCACGACATTTGCTGCATCGCTCGCGGATTGACCTTTGCGCTGTGGTTCGCGAATGCCTCGAACTGGCGCGGCTTCGTCATCACCTGCCAGCTGAAGCGCTGCAATACAAGGAGTCGCTAACCCCTCACCAGTCCGCCGTGGTGGTTGGCGACGACGATGATTTGAAGGCCGCGATCTTAAACCTGATCGACAATGCCATCAAGTATTCTGGGCCGGAAGTGCGTGTCGTTGTAGAGCTCGCAACACTTGAAGGAGGGCGCGTCGCCATACGGGTGAAAGATCGTGGCGTCGGAATCTCCGCTGCCGAGCTGAAGCGCATTTTCAGGCGGTTTTATCGGGTGCCGGGAACGGTCGCCATGCGCGTGAAGGGCACTGGGCTGGGCCTTTTCATCGTTCGTTCGATTGCCAAAAAGCACGGTGGAAAGGCCTTTGCGGAGAGTGACGGCGCCGGTCACGGCAGCACATTTACGCTGCTTCTTCCGCTGGCTCCGCGACAATAACTTGCAGCCTGCAATGTACAAAATCCTCATCGTTGAAGATGAGCAGCATCTCGCCGAGGGACTGAAGTTCAATCTGCTTGAGGAGGGCTATGTCACCGAAGTGGTGGAGACGGGTGAAGCGGCGCTGACGCTCCTGATGCGGACACCGCCCGAATTCGATTTGGTTGTGCTGGACGTGATGCTGCCTGGGATGAACGGCTTCGAGGTGGCTACGGAATTGCGAAAAAACGGCCAGTTCGTGCCCGTGCTGATGCTGACCGCGCGCAATCGTCCCGAAGATGTGTTGCAAGGTTTCACCGCTGGCGCCGACGATTATCTGGCGAAACCATTTGAACTCGCCATACTCGTCGCGCGGATTCGTGGGCTCCTTCGAAGGCACTCATGGTTGAGCATGCGGACCGTGGCGCAAGCACCGGCAGAACCCCATGGTGACCGGTTCGCATTCGATGGAAAAACAATCGATTTCGATGAAATGGAACTGCGGGTAGATGGTCGAACACTGCCGCTCACGTTGATGGAGGCCAATCTGCTGCGCTATTTAATCCGCCATCAAGGCAAAGTGGTCTCGCGAAAATCCATGCTGGAAGATGTGTGGGGAGTTCGCGAAGACACGGACACCCGCGCAATCGATAACTTCATTGTTCGTTTGCGCCGCTATATCGAGGACGAGCCCGCCAAGCCGCGGCACTTGTTGTCAGTGCGCGGTGTTGGCTACCGTTTTGTTGCTCAGCCGACCAAGACGGACGAAGAAAGTTGAGTATTAATGAATTCATTCCGCTGCACCTCGTTGATACTCCGCGCCGAGCGCGCACAGCATCGCATCCTGAAACGCGGGCCCAATCAGCGTGACGCCAAAAGGCAATCCATTCGGGCGGAATCCGGCGGGCACCGAGATGGCGCAGAGATCCAGAAGGTTCACAAAGTTTGTATACGGGCCGAGGTTTCGATTCAGATCAATCGGCGAATGCTCCACATCCGCAAGAGTGTAGAGGGTGCCGGTGGTCGGGACCACCAGCGCATCCATACGTGCCCACTCAAACTCGGTTTGGCGGCGGAGTTCAGCCAGTTTATACATGCCGCGAAAGGCGTCGACGGCGCTCGACTTCCCTGCCCCGCCGATGATCTGCCGCGTCACGGGGAAAAAACTCTGCGGGTTGGAATCGTAAAACTCCTGCAACCAAGCCAAACGTTCGGCGGCCCACGGACCTTCGTCGAGAAGCTTGCCGGCTTGCTTGAAAGGCATAAAGTCGATCTCAACGCAAGTTCCGCCAATACGTTCTAGCTGTTCGATGGCTTCACTGAAAAGACATTCAGCTTGAGTGTCGCCGAACCCATGTTTTTTCTAGTGACGATGCCCGCGGACGCGAACTCTCGGTCGACCCTTAGGTGGTAATCGCAACTGTAACGAACTTGATAAATTTGGTCAAATTCATAGTTACTATGTCGCGGATTGAATTATTTAATGGCGCGGTGAAGCATACGCGGGCCTGCTACAATCCGCATGGAAGCTATTCCTGGCCGGTGCTGGGTACGGGCTTCAAACCCGGTGTGCGGCGCCTTTGGTGTCGCGGTGGGTTCGACTCCCACTAGCTTCCGCCAACTGCTAAGGCAAAAGTTTTTGCAGTTTCGCGTTTTTTAAAGCGGTACGGATCGTGGGCCCGTTGCGCCGGCCCGCAACTGGGCCATCCGAGGTAGCCGGGTACAAGCAAGCGATCAAAGCGAAAAGTGTGAATCCGGCGGCCAATAATTTTGTCAAAAACATGTTCTCTCCCGTATTTCGAGGTAATAGTGACGGGCGGCGGCGAATCATATCACCGTGAAAGGAAGCTTTTTCTAACGGGTTTTCAGTGCATTCGGGATTAGTCGTTGTCCCAACACTGCACCGCTGGTTGAGTCCTATAATCATGTTAAAATTGGTACTTACCCAAAACCATGGCTGATCAGGAAAACCCTCCGCAAGGACCACCCGCGCCCCCGCAACTGCCGCTTCCCGGCGGCGCTGGCGGCGGAGAGAACAAAAACATCATCTCCATCAACATTGAAGACGAGATGCGCCGGTCGTATCTCGATTACGCCATGAGCGTCATCGTCGGCCGCGCGCTTCCCGATGTCCGCGACGGCTTGAAACCGGTGCATCGCCGCATCTTGTGGGGCATGCACGAACTGGGGCTGGCGCCCAACCGGCCGACGCGGAAATCCGCCAAGATCACCGGCGACGTGATGGGCAAGTATCACCCCCATGGCGACGCCCCCATCTACGACGCATTGGTCCGCATGGCGCAGCCCTTTAACCTGCGTTATCCGCTGGTGGATGGGCAGGGAAATTTCGGCTCCATCGATGGCGACCCGCCCGCGGCACCGCGGTATACCGAGGCGCGGCTTTCCTGGATCGCCACGGCTTTGCTCGAAGATGTCGATAAGGAAACGGTCGATTTCCGGCCCAACTATGACGATACGGAGACTGAGCCGGAAGTGCTGCCCTCGCGTGTTCCGAACCTGCTTATTAACGGGTCGTCGGGGATCGCGGTTGGTATGGCGACCAACATCCCGCCGCACAATCTTACCGAAATTATCGATGCCACTATTGAGATTATCCGGAAACCGGATACACCGCTCGAACGAATCATGGAGATGGTTCCCGGTCCCGATTTCCCAACTGGCGGATTCATTTTGGGGCGTCAGGGAATTCTAGACGCCTACACTCGTGGCCGTGGCTCTCTCAAAATTCGAGCCAAAGCCGTGGTCGAGCCCATGGGCAAAGATCGCGAGCGCATTGTTGTCACTGAGATTCCCTATCAGGTAAACAAATCGCGACTGATCGAGCACACCGCGGCTCTGGTTAATGAGAAGAAAATCGAAGGCATTTCGGAAATTCGCGACGAGAGCGATCGCGACGGCATGCGCATCGTGTATGAGTTAAAGCGGGGCGAACAGGCCGAGGTTATTCTCAATAACTTGTACAAGAACACCCAGCTTCAGATCAGCTTCGGCATCATTAATCTCTCCATTTGCAATGGGCAGCCGCGCGAGCTGGGGCTCATTTCCACCATTAAATATTTCATCGAGCACCGCGTGGATGTGGTGCGACGCCGCACCGACTACGAGCTGCGCAGGGCCCGCGACCGGGAGCATATCCTGCTCGGGTTCCAGATTGCGCTCGACCATCTGGACGAAGTGATCCGGCTGATCCGCGCCGCTGCTTCACCGCGCGAAGCTCGTGAAGCTTTAACGGCTGCATTCGCGTTCAGCGATAAGCAGGCGCAGTCGATTATCGAAATGCAGCTTCAGCGCCTCACCGGCATGGAGCGCCAGAAAATTCTCGATGAGTTGACCGACATCCAGATCCGCATCGCTGGGTACCTGGAAATCCTGGGGTCCGAGAAGATTCTTCGCGATCTAATTATCAAGGAGCTCAAGGAAGTCCAGAAGGACTACGGCGACGCGCGCCGCACCCAAATTATTGAGGATCTCGGTGAGATTCGCCTCGAAGATCTGGTCGCGGTAGAAGATGTTGCCGTCACCGTAACTCATGGCGGCTATCTCAAACGCACGTCCGTCGATACCTACCGCCGGCAAATCCGGGGCGGCAAAGGCCGCATCGGGATGGGCACCCGTACCGAGGATTTCGTCGAATATTTCCTAGTCGCTTCGACGCACGCCTACCTGCTGATTTTTACCAACATGGGCCGCGTGTACTGGCTCAAGATTTACGAAATTCCCGACGCCACCACAACCGGGAAGGGAAAGAACATCTCGAACCTGATCAACCTGCAACCCGACGAAACCGTGAAGGCGTTTCTCGCCGTGCAAGACTTCGTGCCGGATCGCTTCATCGTGATGGTGACGAAGTTCGGTGTGATCAAGAAATGCGAGCTGACCGAGTTCAACAATCCGCTGTCGCGCGGCATCATCGCGGTGGGGATTGACGACGGCGATGAGTTAATCGCAGCGCGTTTGACTAACGGCAAGAACCTCATCTTTCTCGGCTCGCACGATGGCCAGGCGATCAAGTTCGAGGAGGGACAAGTGCGCGCAATGGGCCGTCCCGCGCGCGGCGTTCGCGCCATGGATTTAGCCGAAGGCGATTACCTGGTGGGCGCGGAAGTGGTGGATGAGCCCGGGCTGATCCTCTCCATTTCGGAAAACGGCTACGGCAAGCGCACGCCGCTCAAGGACTACCGGCAGATTCATCGCGGCGGCAAGGGCGTCATCAATATGAAGACCAACAAACGCATTGGCGATGTGGTCGCCATCCTTTCGGTGCGGGACGATTCGGATCTGATGATCGTGACCAAAGACGGCAAGATGATCCGCATCGAGTCGGGCGAAATCCGGCAGACCGGGCGTTCGACGCAAGGAGTGCGTTTGGTTCGCATGGACGAGGGCGACCATGTCGCGGGCGCTTGCGTAATTCCGGAGTCGGACGATGTGCCGGGCGATGGCTCGAACGGACAAGGAAACCTTCCGCTGCAATAGGTGTTTGCTTAAATGAAAGCCAGTAATCCTTTTTGGAAACCCCACTTAGCCGACCGCGTTCCCAGTCAAATGGCTGCGGAGCTAGAGGTCTTCGAGAACGAAATTGCCCTGAAAAAACAGGGTAAGATCGAGGATCGCGTTTTTGCGGAAACACGGCTGCGCCGCGGCGCTTACGGACAGCGGTACGACAACGGCCAGCGCTCCGACGGACAGACCACGAAAAAGCTTCTGTTCCCCTCGGAGGAAACCAAAGGCCCCAACACGCTCTGGGATGCGCCCGGCATGCAGCGTATCAAAATTCCTTTTGGGGGCCTCGACGCGCCCCAACTGGAAATGCTCGCCGACCTCTGCGAAGAATATTCCGACGGCATCGCCCACATCACCACGCGCCAGGATGTCCAGCTTCACTTCATCCACATTGACGACACGCCGTCGATCATGCGGCGCCTCGCTTCCGTCGGCATTACCACGCGTGAAGCCTGCGGCAATGCGGTCCGCAACGTAACGGCCTGCCCCATCGCGGGCGTCTGCCGCGAGCAGGTTTTCGACGTGACTCCTTATGCCAAGGCGATTGCTTATTTCATGCTGGGACATCCCGATGCCCAGGCATTCGGCCGCAAGTTCAAGATCTCGTTTTCGGGATGCAAAGACAACGCCTGTGCGCTCGCGCGATTGCACGATTTCGGAGCCATTGCGGCGACTCGCGAAATAAACGGCAGGATAAGGCGCGGCTTTGAACTGTGGGTCGGCGGCGGCCTCGGCCCCGTGCCGCAGCAGGCGCGCTTGTTCGATGAGTTCGTGCCCGAAGAAGAGATTCTCCCAATTGGTCAGGCGATCGCTCGCGTCTTCGCGCGATTGGGCGAGAAGAAAAATCGCAACACCGCGCGCATCAAGTTCCTTGTAACGAAGCTCGGAATCGCGGAATTCAAGAGGCTCGTGATGGAAGAGCGCCAAATTCTTCCTTACGACCCCGCTTGGACGGCGTTCCTCAAATCTGTCCCAACCGATGCCGAGCTGCCGCTGAAACCGCCCTCGCTTTTGCAGATTGATGCCGCTTGGCCGGCGAATTCGGACAAGGCCAATTTCGATCGGTGGCGCGCGACCAATGTGTATTCGCAGCGGCAGGCGGGCTACGCCACCGTCACCATCGCGCTGCCCCTCGGCGACATCACTGCCACGCAGTTACGCGCTGTAGCGGATGCCTCCCGAAAGTATATTAAGGAGACCGTTCGCAGCACGGTCGAACAAAATCTGGTCCTGCGGTGGGTGAGCGAGGCCGACCTCCCCGCCCTCTTCGAAGATTTGAAAAAGGGCGATCTCGCCGCCGCCACTGCCGGCACCGTCATGGATGTCGTCTCCTGCCCCGGCACCGATACCTGCAAGCTCGGTATCGCGTCATCGCGCGGTCTCGCCAGCGAACTGCGCACGCGTCTGACGGCGCAGAACCACACCATGGATGAAGCCATTCGCGGCCTCCGCATCAAGATCAGCGGCTGCTTCAACTCGTGTGGCCAGCACCACGTTTCGGACCTCGGCTTCTACGGCGTCAGCCGCAACAAGAACGGCTACACGGTTCCGCATTTCCAGGTGGTGCTCGGGGGTGAATGGACCCACAACGCCGGCGCCTACGGCCTTGCTATCGGCGCGGTGCCTTCGAAACGCATCCCCGAAACCGTGGAGCGCATCACCGGCCGGTATCTCGCCCAGCGCTCAGTCGGCGAATCCTTCCAGGCGTTTGTGAAACGCATTGGCAAAGCCGAGTGCAAGGCGATGCTGGATGACCTGATGCAGGTTCCGAGCCACGATCTGGATCCTTCTTTCTACACCGACTGGGGAGACGCTCGTGAGTTCACCATCGGCGACCTCGGCGTCGGCGAATGCGCCGGCGAAGTGATCACCCCAATCGATTTCGCGCTAGTCGCCTGCGAGCGCGAAGTATTCGAAGCTCAGCTGAGCCTCGATTCCGGCCAGTTCGAAAAAGCCGCCGCCATGGCTTACGAATCCATGCTGCATGGCGCGCAAGCGCTTCTGAAGTTCAAGTTTTTCTTCGCCCCCGAAGATGCGGACAAAATCGTAGCCGAATTTCGCGCGCAGTTTTACGACACTGAACTATTTTTCGATCCGTTCGTTCGCGGCAAGTTCGCCCAGGATTTCTTCAATGCCCACGACGATGGCGGCCGCGCGGCCAGCCCGGAATCGGCGCATCAGTTGATAGAACAAGCACAGCTCTTTATCGAGGCCTGCTATAGCTGCTACGCGCGCATGTCCGCCACTCCCTCAAAGGTGATGGCGTGATCGATCCCAACCAAGTCCAACACATTAACATCAAAATTTTCGTCGAGAACCCGGTCGCCATCGATCTCGCCGACGCGATTCCCGTCTTCCACAACTGGATCAAGAACAGTGTCTGCGACGAAATGCTGGTGGATGTGGCGGACTATCGCCACGTGCCAGCGGGTCCCGGGGTGCTTCTCATCGGTCATCAGGCCAATTACAGTTTGGACCATCGCGAAGGCCGCCTGGGTCTGCTCTACAATCGCAAGGACGCGCTGCCAGGCACCTTCCGCGACCGATTAAATCAGGCGTTCGGTGCCGCGCTGCGGGCTACCGAGCTCCTTGAAGATGAACCGCCGTTTCGCGGCAAATTGAAATTCAATCGCGCGCTCACTGAAGTCTTCGTGAATGACCGGCTTCTCGCACCCAATACCGACGAGACATGGCAGGCATTGAAGCCCGAAATTCAGGAGTACTTTCCTGGTTGCGTCGTCGAACGCCTCGGAGAACCGCGGGATTTATTTCGCGTCTCCGCAACAACACGATAAACTCAGGGGCTAGCGAATGAAGCTGCCCCGTGTCTACCCGATCCTCAACGAACAGACTCTTTCCGCCAAGGGCATTTCGCTTGTAGACGCCGCGCGCGGCGTCCTGCGGGACGGCGTGAGCATCCTGCAGCTTCGCGTGAAAGGCGATTGGAGTCGAGCCGCGTTCGAACTCGGCGAGCATGTGCGCGATCTGTGCCGTGCACGCGGCGCGGCGCTGATCGTCAATGACCGTGTTGACATCGCCATGCTGCTCGACGCCGGTGTTCACCTGGGCCAGCAAGATCTTCCTCCCGCCGCCGCGCGGCGCTTGATGGGTCCTGAGAAAACGATCGGATATTCAACGCACAATGCGCGGCAGCTTGAGGCCGCCTCCCGCGAGCCGGTGGATTACATCGCCATCGGACCGGTTTTTCCAACCGCGACCAAGCGCAATCCGGACCCTGAAATCGGCGTCGAAGGTCTCAGGAATTTGCGGGCGTTGACCACGCTGCCGCTTGTGGCCATCGGAGGAATCACGCGCGCCAATGCCGCCGGCGTGTGGGCGGCCGGCGTCGACAGTGTTGCGGTGATAGCCGACCTCATGCCAGAAAATTGCACCGAAGACACAATAAGCGAACGGATGGAAGAATGGCGACGATTGACAACGCGGAAGTAAGCACTGGTTTGGTGAAGGGCCTCGGCCTGGTTTCAGCCACCACCTTGGTGATGGGGTCGATGATCGGCTCGGGAATCTTCATCGTCTCGGCCGATATCGCGCGGCAAGTTAATTCGCCGGGCTTGCTGATCATGGTGTGGCTCATTGCCGCGGCTCTGACCATCATCGCGGCTTTGAGCTATGGCGAACTGGCCGCCGCCATGCCGCATGCCGGCGGCCAGTACGTTTACCTTCGCGAAGCTTTTGGGCCGCTGAGCGGATTTCTCTACGGATGGACGCTGTTCCTCGTGATTCAAACCGGCACCATCGCCGCGGTGGCGGTCGCGTTTGCGAAATTCACCGGTGTGTTCCTGCCCTGGATTGCGGCGGACCACTACCTAATCGGCGCCGGAAAAATTGGCGTGACCACCCAGCAAATGGTCGCGATCTCAGTGCTGATTCTGCTGACCGCGTTGAACACCCGCGGCATCCGCACCGGCGCAGTGGTGCAGAACGTTTTTACCTTTGCAAAAGTGGCTTCGCTATTGGCACTCGTCCTCTTCGGCATCATTCTGGGCCGCAATCCAGAAGCCATGAGCATGAATTTTGGCCGCTTCTGGGATGGCGCGTCGTTCAGCATGCACGCCGTCCGCTTGGTTGGAGTCGCCATGGTCGGAGCTCTGTTCTCATCCGATGCCTGGAATAATGTAACGTTTACCGCGGGCGAAGTTCGCAACCCCAAGCACAATTTGCCACTGTCGCTAGCGATGGGCGTCGGCGTGGTCTCGACCCTCTACCTCGCGTGCAACTTTATTTACTTGAGCGTGCTTCCGCTGAATGCAATTAAGACGGCGCCGCAAGATCGCGTGGCGACCGCCGCCGCTGCCGTCATCTTCGGCCCCGTCGCCGTGAAGTTGATGGCCGCGGCCATCATGGTGTCCGCATTCGGATGTCTCAACGGAATGATCCTCTCCGGCGCGCGCGTCTACTTCACCATGGCGCGCGACGGGCTCTTCTTCAAGCGCGCTGGATCGCTGCACCCCGAGCGTCACACGCCGGTTTTCTCATTGGGTATTCAATGCGCGTGGGCCGTGCTGCTGACGCTGAGCGGCCAGTACAACGATCTGCTCGACTATGTTATCTTTGCTGTTCTGCTGTTCTATATTCTGACTATCGTCGGCATTTTTGTGCTGCGCCGCACGCGCCCCGGAATGGAGCGGCCCTATCGCGCTGTAGGTTACCCCGTGCTGCCCGCTGTCTACATTCTGGCCGCCGGAGCCGTCGAAATTCTGCTGTTGCTCTACAAACCGAATTACACGTTCCCGGGGCTCGCAATTGTGCTTCTGGGCGTGCCTGTTTATTACTTGTGGCGAAGAAACTCGAACCCGGAGGCAACCAAACTGAATGTCTAACCTGTTCGCGAAAAAACGAGTTGACGCGCTAATTGCCGAGTCCATGGAAGTGCGTGAAGGCGGCCTGCAGCGCACCTTAGGCCCGTTTTCATTAACCGCACTCGGCATCGGCGCGGTCATTGGCGCTGGAATTTTTGTGCTCTCCGGACTCGGCGCGCACTATGCCGGACCCGGGCTGATGCTCTCCTTCGTGCTCTCCGGGTTGGGCTGCGCGTTCGCCGGTTTGTGTTACGCCGAGTTCGCAGCCATGATTCCTCTGGCGGGCAGCGCCTACACCTACGCATATGCCACGCTGGGCGAGCTGATCGCATGGATTATCGGATGGGACCTTACGCTTGAATATGCCATGGGCGCCAGCACCGTGTCCTCGGGATGGTCGAATCATTTCATCGAACTGCTGCGCATCTTTCACGTTGAGATCCCGCTTTGGCTGGCCTACGATCATTGGACCGGCCTGCGTGCCGCCATCGATCAGGTGGCCCGCCAACAGACGTTGCAGAATTTTCCTTCCCTGCTCCCCGGGTCCCAGGTTTTTCTACAGCAGCTCAACACCGTGAAGAGCGCGCCGTCCGCCGACATCTTGAGCCGAGCGCATACCCTGTTGGCGGCGCCCAATTTGTTCGGTGTCGAGATTGGTTTCAACTTACCCGCATTCGTAATCGCCTTGGTGATCACCGCCATCCTCGTCATCGGTATCAAAGAAAGCGCGCGCTTCAACTCGACCATCGTCGTGTTAAAAGTCGCTGTTGTTTTGTTCGTGCTCGCGCTGGGTTCGCAATATGTGCATCCCGGCAATTGGGGTCACGATTGGTCGACGTTCGCGCCTTATGGTTTTTCCGGAATCGGCGCGGGAGCGGCATACATCTTCTTTGCGTATATCGGATTTGATGCCGTTTCCACCACCGCGCAGGAAGCCAAGAATCCGCAGCGCGATCTGCCGATCGCGATCATTGCCTCGCTCGCCGTCTGCACGCTCTTGTATATAGGCGTCGCCGCGGTCCTCACCGGAATGGTGCCGTGGCGTGAAATTAATATCGAAGCGCCTATCGCGCGCGCTTTTCTCGACCGCAATTTGGCTTGGGCCTCGGACATCATCACCACGGGCGCGCTGGCCGGGCTTACCAGTGTCATGCTCGTCATGCTCTTGGGTCAAACGCGCGTGCTCTACGCCATGGCGAATGACGGTTTGCTGCCGCGCAAATTCTTCGCCGCCATCCATCCCAAATTCCACACGCCGTACAAGAACACCATTTTGGTCGGCTTGCTCGCCGCGATCGTCGGCAGCGTCACGCCCATCGACGATATTGGCAAGATGGTGAACATCGGAACCTTGCTGGCCTTCGTCATCGTTTGCATCTCCATCTTGGTTCTGCGGAAGACCAATCCCAGCCAGCCCCGTCCGTTCAGAACGCCGGGCATGCCTTTGGTTCCAATCCTCGGAATCTTATTCAACGGTTATATGATGTACAAGCTCGGGTGGGTGAATTGGGCCCGTCTCATCATTTGGTTGGGGATCGGACTGATAATTTACTTTGCGTACGGACGTAAGCACAGCACGGTGCAACAGGGCGGCCCAAGCCAACTTTAGCCTGATTACGCGTTCACGAGGATCGCGTTTGGACCGCGGCCTCGCTCGCGGTATGATCGCAATACCCCCGAGTTCAAAGTTGCGTAGGCATCGTGAGTCTTACCAAAAATTCAGTTCTCACAGAAATAAAACTTCCCGGCATCCGGCACTTTTCAAGCGGTAAAGTGCGCGATGTATTTGAGGTCGGCAATCGGCTCCTGATCGTCGCGTCGGACCGCATCTCCGCATTCGATTGCGTGCTCCCAAACGGAATTCCCGAGAAGGGTGAAGTGCTCACGCAGATGTCTGTATTTTGGTTCGGCTGGCTGCGGGACGTGCTTCCAACTCATTTCGTAACCGCCGATTTTGCCCAGTATCCCGCCGAACTCCAGCCTTTCTGCGACCAGCTCGCGGGCCGTTCCATGCTGGTGCGCAAAGCGGAGATGATTCAAGTGGAGTGCGTCGCGCGCGGCTATCTTGCTGGCTCGGGCTGGAAAGAATATAGACGCGATGGGGCCGTCTGTGGGGTCCGGCTTCCGCCGGGGCTGCGCGAAAGCGACAAGCTGCGCGAGCCCATCTTCACGCCGGCATCCAAAGCTCAAAGCGGCCACGATGAAAACATTTCGTT
>JANYJA010000049.1 GCA_025358575.1 Terriglobia bacterium | reverse complement strand
GTCGTCGGCGTCGCGCTGGTTGCCACCGGATCAAGCTCCTTGGGCGTCTCAACCGGCGGATCGGGCCGGACACTCACGGCGTTCGGCGGCGGATCGGGCCGCGCCACTGTGGACGCCGTGGCAGCATTCGGTTCCGTCTTGGGCGTCAGCGAAGCCGTGTTGCGGCCGATGATGTATCCCATGGTGAAGAACACGCCCAGCAGCACCACCACGATAAAAAATGCGCTCAGTAACTGCTTATTGCCCAGCACCAGCTCCTGTTCGCCGTCAGTCTTCGTCATGATTTTCTAGGGTCGGCCTTCGTTCGATTTCGTCACCGATTCCAGCGCGCGATTCAGCGACGCCAGAATATCCAGTGGAAGCGGAAACACAATCGTCGTGTTCTTTTCGACGCCAATTTCGACCAGCGTCTGCAGATAGCGCAGCTGCAGCGCCGCTGGCTGTTTCTGAATCACTTCCGCCGCCATCGCCAGCTTCTCCGAAGCCATGTATTCACCCTCCGCGTGGATGATCTTGGCGCGGCGGTCGCGCTCGGCTTCCGCTTGTTTCGCGAGCGCACGAATCATCTGTTCCGGCAAATCCACTTGCTTCACTTCCACCATGGTAACCTTCACTCCCCAAGGTGCCGTGTGCTGGTCCAGAATGCTTTGCAGCCGCAGGTTCAATTTCTCGCGCTGGCTCAGCAATTCGTCAAGTTCCACTTCGCCCAGCACGCTTCGCAGCGTAGTTTGCGCAAGCTGCGAAGTGGCGAAAAGAAAGTTCGAGACTTCGACCACCGCCAGCTTCGGGTCCAGCACGCGGAAGAATATAACCGCGTTTACCTTCACCGAGACGTTGTCGCGAGTGACCACGTCCTGCGCCGGTACTTCAAGCGTATCCACCCGCAGCGACACGCGCACGATGCGGTCCAGCGGCGCAAACACCAGAATGACGCCCGGGCCCTTCTCGCGCGGCAGCATGCGCCCCAGCCGGAAGATGACGCCGCGTTCGTACTCAGTGAGTATTTTGATGGATGCAATCAGGTAGAAAGCCAGCACCACCAGCAGAACCGGAACAATACCTATCATGTAAGTCTCCAGAACTTCAGTTTGCAACAGGCTCCACAAGGAGCGTTAGATGGTCCACCGCGCGAACCCGCACTTTCATTCCGGCAGTGACCGCCGCCGGAGATTGCGCGTTCCAGTATTCTCCCCGGACGAGCACGCGCCCCAGTGGGTTGACATCTTCCACTGCCGTTCCGATCTGTCCAATCATGCCCGCTGCCCCGGTGACGGCTTTGTTGCCCCGCGCGCGCACGGCCAGCGTTACCAGCAGCGTCGTGATCGCGACGAACGGCAAAGTGACGCCGATCGCGGTGATCCAGCGTACGCGCAGTTCCGGAATGGGCCCATCGACCAGCAGCACCGCGCCGAACGCCATCGCCGCCGCGCCCGTCAGCGCGAGCGCGCCATGCGCGTGAAACTTCACTTCCATGAATAAGAGAACGAACGATATAAAAAGGAGCGCCGCCCCCAGCCCGTTGATCGGTAAAACCGACAGCGCCGCCAGGCCGAGCAGAACGCTGATGGCGCCCGCCACACCGGGAAAAATTACGCCCGGCGATGTGAATTCAACATAAATACCGAATGCGCCCACAATCAGCAGTATGAGCGCCAGATTCGGATCGGCCAGCGCGCTCATGATGCGCTGACGCAGGCTTTCTTGATACTTGTCAGTCGCCGCGCCGGTCAATCGTAGAGTCTGCCGGGTGCCGTTGAAACGCTGAATTTCACGGCCATCCAGTTGACGCAATAGGTCCGGCAGATCGGCCGCGATGATTTCAATCAGATGCGCGTCGCGCGCTTCCGTGTCGGTGAAGGACCGGCTCTCGAGCACCGCCTTTTCGGCCAATTCGGGATTGCGATTGCGTTTCCCGGTAAGGCTGCGCAACGCAGCGGCCGCGTCATTCTCCACCTTCTGCTTCATGATTGGGTCCATCTGCGAGCCCATCGAGACCGGATGCGCCGCGCCCGTGTTGGTGCCGGGGGCCATGGCGGCGACGTCGCCCGCTTCAAGCAGAAAGAATCCCGCGGAAGCTGCCCGGCCGCCGCTCGGCGAGACATAAGTGACAACGGGAACTCGTGAGGCCACAATTTTTTGAATAGTGTCCCGCATGGCATCCATTAAGCCGCCGGGTGTGTTGAGGCGCAGCACAACTAAAGCGGCGTTTTGAGCGTCTGCTTGGGACAAAGCGGCGCTCACGATTTCGGTGGTAACCGGATGCACCACGCTAATCACGTCAACCACCAGCACACGATTTGACGCGCATGCGGCGCTCAGGCTGATCGCAAAACAAATAACCAGACGTGTTGACAAG
The DNA here is from genome assembly GCA_025358575.1 of Terriglobia bacterium. GTDB lineage: Bacteria > Acidobacteriota > Terriglobia > Bryobacterales > Bryobacteraceae > JANYJA01. Next base: position 2,185 of record JANYJA010000049.1, on the reverse strand, counting down.
ACGTCCCCAACTATACTCCTCGCGAGCCGCCACAACAATAGGGCAAATAGAAACTTTTGTGGATGAAAAGGTACTGGTTTTGCTAGAATAAAAAGACTCATATTTTGGAGACTAATTATGGCAAAAAAAGAAACTGCTTCCCCATCCGTGCGCATTGAAAAACCTGCTTCCACAAGGGCCCGCACCACCAAACACAATAAGGCCGCAGTCAGCGCTCCCGAGCCTGTGCTGGCAGCGGTTGCGGCGCATGATGTTTATGATCGCGAGGCCATTGCGAAACTGGCTTATCTGTATGCGGAACAGCGCGGATTTCAAGGCGGCTCCCCGGAATCCGACTGGGTTCGCGCCGAAGCCGAATTTCGCGGGCAAAAAAGCCTGATCGCGTCGGCTTAATTCAACTGTATTTACGCAGAACTGCCAGCAACTTACCTTGTATTTGTAAGTCGCGTGCCGGCACATAGATTGGTTGCAGCTCTGAATTAGCGGGCTGCAGCCGAATCATTCCGTTCGGTTCGCGATAGAAACGTTTCAAAGTCGTTTCATTTCCGCCAATCAGCGCCACCACGATGTCGCCGTCTTTGGCGTCGGCGCTTCGTTCCACCAGAATCATGTCGCCGCTGCAAATGTGATCGTCGATCATCGAATCGCCGCGCACTTCCAGCGCGAAGGTCTCCGCGTGCCCCAGAAAATCCGCGAAGCTCAGCGTGGCTTGCTGCTCCATCGATTCGACCGGCGCGCCCGCCGCGATCCGTCCCAACAGCGGCACTTCCATGGCGAGGCCTTGCCGGTTGCGCCGCTGCTCCTGCAAATATTTCGGGGCGACGTCCAGCGAGCGGCTCTGGTTGTGATTCCGCTTCAGGTAGTTCTTCGTCTGGAGTGCATTGATGTGTTTGTGCACCGTCGCCAGCGACGCCAGCTTCAGCGCATTCGCGATTTCTTCATAACTGGGGCTGTAGCCGTTTTCATCGATAAAAGCGGCTATAAAATCGACCACTTCTTTCTGTCGCCGGGTAAGAGCCATGGCATTATGGTAGGCGAAGAAAAAGAGAAATGCAACAACCTGCCGCCCCTTACTTCAGCCCGTAAACCGCCAGCTGCCCCGAGAACGTTGCCAAATATACTTTCCCGTTCGCAATGGTAGGCAGGCAGTACTTGGCGAAGTTCCCCACTGCGTCGCCAGGGGTCTGATCGCTGTTCCAAAGCTCTCGCGAAACGTCCGTCGCATCATAGGCGTGCAGCGTCCCCGCCACGGTTCCCTGCGCCGAATTGCCCGCGGGGCTCGATGCCCACAGGATTGCCGTCCCCGCCGTATTCACGTTCGAAGACAATGCCAGTACTCCTCCTGGATAGGCTCCCACCGCCAAGTTCTGCGACGATGGCGTAGTTCCGAACAGGCCGTTGGTAAATTGGAATGCCTTCAGCGTGTCCATCCATCCCCACAGATACAGAGTTCCGTTTGTCGAGGTGCGGCCCCAGTAAACCGGGTGATGTAACTCGGCACACGAGGTTACACTGTTCTTGCAGCCGGCCGTCACCTGGAAGCTCTGAACTACCTGCGTATTACCGCTAACCATATGTCCCAAGTTGGTCCGCTGGAGCACAAACACATTCCCCTGTTTCCCAGCCGTTAGAATCAAATTGGTTCCAGTCATCAGCACCGGGCCAGTCGTCCCCAAATCCCAATCGTGACTGTTGAGTGAGTGCCAATTATCCGGCGTAAACCAGTCCAGAGGAATCGCGCCGAGACGCAGCACGCTATTCCCATAGCCCGCATTTCCAAAGCTGCCATTTCCAGTCACCGCGTAGATGCCATTAGAATCGGCTGCCAAGCCCCGCCCCGATTGCCACAAACCGCCCGAGTCCCCATTCGCCGAGGGATTGTATACAAAAGTCTGCGCGAGCGTGGCCGCGTTATAGCCGAGTATCCATCCGTGGTACGGAGTTACTCCTTCAGCCGCCGCGCCAAAAGCGACATACACCGTGCCCCCCGTCAATAACAAGGCGGGCCGCTGCTTGATCTCATTGGAATTGAGTGCGACCACGCCGTTCTGGCTATCGACCCCGGTCCCGGGCACGCTTGCAGCGATTACCAGCGGGCCGCCCAGTTTCTCGCGCACTCAACCTTGTCGGTACAACAAGTTGCGGAGTCCCTGGGCTATGCGAATGCCTTTCATTTTAGCCGGGT
>JANYJA010000003.1 GCA_025358575.1 Terriglobia bacterium | reverse complement strand
CGTCTCCGCTCTTGGAGCCTTGAACGGCGAAGAGCAGTGGGCCAAATCGGTTGAGCTGCTGATGAATGAAGTGGATCGCTATATCCCGGTTCCCGAGCGCCTGATCGACCGTCCGTTTCTGATGCCGATTGAAGATATCTTTTCGATCCAAGGCCGCGGCACCGTCGTCACGGGCCGTATCGAAACGGGCATCTGCAAGGTCGGCGAGGAAATGGAGATTGTGGGATTCAAGGCCACGCGCAAGACCGTGGTGACCGGCGTCGAAATGTTCAAGAAGCTGCTGGACGAAGGTCGCGCGGGCGATAACGTCGGGCTGCTGCTGCGCGGGGTGGAGAAGGAAGAAGTCGAGCGCGGGCAGGTTATCGCCAAGCCGGGGTCCATCAAGCCGCACAAGAAGTTCAAGGGTGAAGTGTACGTCCTCAGCAAAGAAGAGGGCGGGCGGCATACGCCGTTTTTCAAGGGGTATCGTCCGCAGTTTTACTTCCGCACGACGGATGTGACGGGAGTGGCGGAGATGCCTGAAGGCACCGAGATGGTGATGCCGGGCGACAACGTCGGGCTGGTGGTTGAGCTGATTACGCCAGTGGCCATGGATAAGGGGCTGCGGTTTGCGATTCGCGAAGGCGGACGCACTGTCGGCGCCGGCACCGTGACCGAGATTTTGGATTAGGGCGCGAATGGCATCTTTAAGAGAACGTATTCGGATCCGATTGAAGGCTTACGATCACCGGATTCTCGATCAGTCCACGACGGAAATTGTGGATACCGCGAAACGGACCGGCGCGCAGGTAGCCGGTCCCATTCCGCTGCCGACCTCTATCAGCCGGACCACGGTGCTGCGGTCGCCGCATGTGGATAAGAAGTCGCGGGAGCAGTTTGAAATTCGAACGCACAAGCGGCTTCTCGATATTTTGGAGCCGACACAGCAAACGGTGGATGCTTTGATGAAGCTGGATCTGCCGGCGGGCGTGGACGTCGAAATTAAAGCGTTCGGAAAAGATCATAAGTAGAAATTTTGGGGCTTCAGCCGCAGCGCGCGGGCGCGGGCGAAGCCTAATTGGAAGAGAACATGAGTCCAGGAATTCTCGGCAAGAAAATCGGAATGACCCAGGTCTTTCGGCCCGACGGTCAGGCAGTGCCAGTCACGCTATTAAAAGCGGGGCCATGCACCGTGGTGCAGCGCAAGACACCGAACTCGGATGGCTACAATGCAGTGCAGTTAGGGCTGCTTGAGTTCATCAAGCCGGCGCGCATCAATAAGCCGTTGACCGGCCACCTGAAGAAAGCCGGAACTGATGGCGCGCGTTTTTTGCGCGAGTTCGCTCTTCGCCCGGGCGATGACGATTTCAAACCCGGCGATCAGGTTCTGGTGGATCAGTTCAAGCCCAAAGACATGGTCGATGTGATCGGCGTCAGCAAGGGACGCGGATTCGCGGGTGTGGTAAAACGGCATCATTTCAGGGGCGGCGAAGGCTCGCACGGATCCATGTTTCATCGGGCACCGGGGTCGATCGGCGCATCCAGTTTCCCCAGCCGCGTGGTTCCGGGAATGCGCATGGGCGGACACATGGGTGACGCGCGCGTTACGGTTCGAAATCTCGAAATCATCGACGTGGTTGCCGAAGATAATGTGCTGGTGGTCAAGGGCGCGGTTCCCGGTCCGAACGGCGGATATGTGATCGTGCAGAGGGCGAAGCGCTAGCGCTTCAGCAAATTTAAGAACATGCCCAAAGTGGACGTAGTCGATTTAACGAATCAGAAGGTCGGCGAGATGGATCTCTCCGACGGGGTGTTTGCCGCCGAAGTGAATGAAGCGCTGCTTTATGAAGCGGTGCGCAACTATACGGCAGGCCAGCGCGCTGGCACGCACAAGACCAAAGTGCGCCGCGAAGTTGCTGGATCCGGCAAGAAACTCTGGAAGCAGAAGGGAACCGGCCGCGCCCGCGTGGGGTCCATTCGGTCGCCGATTTGGCGCCACGGCGGCACCTCGCACGGCCCCGTGCCGCGCGATTATAGCTATAAGCTGCAAAAGAAAATGCTGCTGGGCGCGCTGCGTTCCGCGCTGTCCGCCAAGCTCCGTGACGGGCAAATTACCGTCGTCAATGCCTTCACTTTTAACGATCATAAAACGCGCAATGTGCGTGCGGCACTCGGCAAACTCGATTGCAAGCGCAAAGTTTTGCTAGTGGATAACGGCGAGAACGAAAATCTGGAGCGGGGTGCGCGCAATTTGGTCGGAGTTACCTTAATGGCGAGCCGCGAAGTCAGTGTGTATCATTTGCTGCGTGCCGACCGTGTGCTGCTTTCGCAATCCGCGGCCACCCGGTTGAGCGAAACTCTGGCCGTGAAGGAGGCGCAAGTTAAATGAACATCCACGAAGTCTTAAAGCGGCCGCTGGTCACTGAAAAGGGCGTCAACCTGAAGGAAACCGAGCGCACGCTGTGCTTTGAAGTGGCTGTGAACGCCAATAAGCTGGAAGTGAAAGCCGCGGTTGAGAAATTATTTAAAGTTAAGGTTGCCGACGTCAGGACGTCGAATGTTGAAGGCAAACTGCGCCGGCGCGGCAAATTTTCAGG
>JANYJA010000199.1 GCA_025358575.1 Terriglobia bacterium | reverse complement strand
GCGAGTTGGCCCTCTATTTATGTTCCGAGGCCGCGGGGTTCATCACCGGAACAGACATCCTGATCGATGGAGGCTGGTGTGCGCAATAAACGAATCTTTTTTGCCGCGGCCCTCCTGGGATGCATCTCCCTAAGCGGTTGCGGAGGGTCGAAAAAGCGTCAGATAGCGGTAATTCCGAAGGGTACAGCGCACGTATTCTGGCAAACAGTTCAGGCCGGAGCCCTTGCCGCCGGCGAGAAATTCGACGTTGAAATCATTTGGAACGGTCCGCCCCAGGAAACCGATTACAGCCGGCAAATCCAAATTCTGGATTCGATGATCGCTCGGCATGTCGACGGGATCGCGGTTGCCGCCACGGATCGCGACGCGCTAAACCACTCGCTCGACCGCGCGGCCCAGGAAAAGATTCCGGTTACGGTTTTCGATTCCGGGGTCTCGTCGAAAAACTACATGACGTTTGTGGCAACGGACAATTATCTAGGCGGCCAAGAAGCTGCGCGCTCGCTCGGCCGCCTGCTCCGCGGGAAGGGAAAAGTCGGCGAAATTCTGAATGCGCCAGGCAGCGTTTCCACCATGGACCGCGAGCGCGGATTCGCCGATGTGCTCGCGAAGGAGTTTCCGGGAATCCAAATCGTGGGACAGCAGTTCAGCATGTCGGACCGCGCCCGTGCGCTCGCGTCAACAGAAAACATCCTGACGGCGCAGCCGGATCTCGACGGACTTTTTGCTTCGGCGGAACCAGGGTCGGTGGGGGCTTCGCAGGCGTTGAAGTCGCGCGGTTTGGTCGGCAAGGTTCAGTTTGTGGCTTTTGATTCCTCGGACAGTTTGGTGGATGATCTGCAAAACGGGGTGATCAGCGCTCTGGTGGCTCAGGACCCGTTTCGCATGGGTTACGAAGCGGTGAAATCCGTGGCGGACAAACTGAACGGTAAGTCGCCGGAAGCAAGAATCGATCTGGCCCCGCATGTGATCATGAAAGCCGATCTGGCAAACCCCGAGATCCACGCTCTCTTGCATCCCGATTTGAAAAAATACCTGAAGTGACCAAAACGGTGAAATAAGGTTAGCCCTAGTATCCGCGTTCACATGAAAATACCGTAACCGTTTATACTGATACACGGTCCAACAGTGTTGACATCCACGAACAGGAGCACTTCATGAGCGAGCCGATTCAGTCGTACCCGGGGCAACCTTACCCCGCCCCCGCCGGTAATTCCAATTTGAAAACAGCCATTGGAGGCGGCCTTCTGGCGGCACTTTTAGTTTCCAATGTTTATCTGCTGATGCAGGTTCACGATATGAAGGCGGACAGTGTTAAGAGCCGGGACGCGGTGCAGGCGGAAATCGCCGATCTGAAAGAGAACAATACTGTCGTTTCAGCCACCAGCCGCAAGCACATACAACAGTTGAACGAAGACATTGAGTCTACCCGCCGCCAAGCGAACAGCGCGGCCAGCCAAGCCAAGCGGGAAGCTTTGACTTTCGCCGAGCAGAAAACCAAGCAGCTTGAGCAGCAGCAGCGGGAGTCGTCAGCGAAGCTCTCGACCGACATCTCGGAAGCCAAGCAATCGGCTACGACTGCCAACGCGAAGATCGCAGATGTCAGCGGCGACGTTACGAACGTGAAATCGCAGGTGGAATCCACGAAATCCGAATTGGACCGCACGATTTCCGACCTGAAAAAGGTTACCGGCGATCTAGGTGTGACCAGCGGATACGTGGCTACAAATGGAAAAGAACTGGCCGCGTTGAAGGCCCTCGGCGAACGCAATATTTTCGAATTCAAACTTTCCAAGAGCAAGCAGGCGCAGCGCGTGGGCGATGTCTCTCTGACCCTTAAGAAGGCGGATGCGAAGCACAATCGATTTACGCTGGATATTGTGGCGGACGACAAGCTAACGGAGAAGAAAGACAAGACGCTGAACGAGCCGGTGCAGTTCTACACCAGCAAAGCGCACCAGCCGTATGAGATCGTGGTGAACCAGGTCAGCAAAGATCAGATCGTGGGCTACCTGTCAACTCCCAAGGTTCAGAGCGCGCGGAATTAGAACGGGGTAGAAAGGGAAGGCCTCGCGGGCGGAAAATACTCCCGCCCGCGAGTAACGGTGAGAATTAGTACCGGCGGCCGTAGTAGCCGCGGTCGCTTTGAGTGGCGCGAAATTCGCGGAGACGCTCCACGTCATTCTCAAGCGCGTCCCGGTCGCGATAATCGAGGGAGCGCATGTGAATCACTTTCTGCACACTGCCAATGGCTTCGTCAAGTTCGCCTCGATCAAAACGTCCTTGACGAAGGCGGCTTTGAAAATCCCACAAGTCCTTCCGGGCATTGTCGATCCGGCGCTGGTCGCCGCCGCGATAGTATCCCGAGGACGCTGCCCGGTCCAGGTCCGACACCGTTCTGGCGAAGAGCGCTGTTTCCCGACCCCCACCTCGGCCGTAACCGTCTCGATAATCACGGTCCGAATAGCCTCGGTCCGAATAACCCCGGTCCGAATAACCGCGGTCCGAATAACCGCGGTCGGGGTAACCGCGATCCGGATAAAATTGAGCGCTGGCGCTGAGGCTCAGGAGCAAAAGACTGGAACCCAATAGGGTGGCTGCACGAAATGGGCGCATAAGCTTACCTCTCACAGGTTAGGACGCAAGAGTGCTCGACGGCGGTGCAGTCCAACCCGCAGGTTAGAGGTAATTAATCTTCAACTGTTCGATGCGGCTCAAAAGCGGGGCGAGTTTGGCGGCAAGCGCGGCGTCACGACCAAATCTCACGGCTTCATAGATCTCGGTAAACTGAGCAATGAGCGCGGACGCAGGCGATGGGGGAAGCGTCGAGACAAACTCATTGGCCGTAAACCACACTGGCTTCTCAAATCCGCGATGCCGCATAACATCGAGCATGCGATGGTATAAAAGCGTACCGTCGGAAGAGACTGCTCCGCCATTCTGAATCCGCCGAAAGCGTGCCCAATCGCGGATTCGGCGGCGAAAAATAACTGCCAGAATCCCGCCGGAAATCGAAGCCAAGGCGACCCCACCGTAGTTTTTGATTGCGCGGCCGAGAGTATTCCGCAAATTCCGCCAGTTAACCGGGGGAGCGCCCCAATCCCAGCGAATACGCCGAGAACGTTCCTCTAGGCGACCCGCGAGGGTGACTTGGTGGCCGAGATCGTAGCTCAGAACCCACTCTTGCCAAAAAGTATCGGCAGCATCTAGATAAAGGCCAATCGTAGTCAAAAAATTTCGGGGCGCGCCGGCGACAGAAGGAGTGGAGTCGAGCGCCACCCAGCCGCGATCGGGGAAGAAAGCCTCGACCCAGCTATGGGCATCGGAAGCCCGAATCACATACTGTTCGGACACGGGATTAAACGTACCGCTTTGGAATCCATTGACGATGCGCGCGGGAATATCGAGAGTTCGAAGCATCACTGCCAATGCGGACGCGAAGTATTCGCAATGGCCTTTGCGCCGGACGAAAAGAAAGTCCGCCAGCGGATCGGGCGCGCTTATCGAACTCAATTCAAGGGAGTAGGCATAAGATCGGCGCAGATAGTTTTGGAGCGCTTGAGCCCTCAGCCAGTCGGTGCCCTGCCCCATGGTGACATTACGCGCCAGTTCGGGGATACGAGGGTCGACAGCGGGCAATTGGAGATAGCGGGCGCGTTCCGATGAGTGGATCTCCCAGTGGCGCGTGGCGTCCGCGGAAGACCCCGCGCCAATGAAACTTGAGACCTCATAGCGCACCCTATCGGTAGGCACGTAGCCGAGCCGGTAGCCCCCTGTTGGCATGCGCAAAAGGCGGCCAGCGCTAATGTTGACGAACTCGGGAATGCCCGCCATAAACACAGCATCCGAATCGGTGGTGTTCATGTCGACGCGATAGAGGACGCGGCGTCCGATGCGGCGGCGCTGCCAGTCGTCCGCTAGCGGAATGGTGCCATGCTCAACGGTCATCATCTCGCCCTGATGCGAAGCGTCGGACCACTTATGCCCGTCGAACTGAGTTAACGCGGCACCCCGCCATTTGAGGTTTGGCGGAAATTCGCGCGAGTAGGATTTTACATGCAGGATGGCGCGCGAATCGGCCTGAATTTCGCCTATATCGCCGAGCAGCACTTCGTTTGAAAATCCGGTCAGATGATAGCGGCTGGATACAAGATGGCGCAACGCCGCGTTAGCCGTACGCGGGAGCACAAAGAACAAGCCAGCAGTGAGCAGCAGAATTCCGGCGGTGACGGAAAGGGAGAGCGTGGCCAAGCGCGGCGAGAAGCGCATCCGCGTGGCCCGAGAAACGCGCGCGGATTTCTGCAGCGACCGTCGAATTTCAGCGCTGGTGAAGGCGGCGATAGCGAAGAACAGGTATAAGGCAAGAAACGCGAAAAAGCTGAGGTTCGAGGATAGAATCGCGGCCGCGAGCAATTCGACGAACGCGACCGCGGCGGTGTACATGTAATCGCGATTCGTTCTTGCGGTGAGAATTTTCACTATGGCAAGGAAGAAAATGACGTGCACAGTGCCAGTGAGCATATTGCGCGAGATGAAGAAATAGTCAAAGAAGTAGAAGCCGATATAGAGGATGGTGACCCAATTCAGGATGCGCTCGGGAATTTCCAAGCGGACGAAGCCGGTTATGACCAGCGCGCGCAAGATGAGAGCGCAAGCGGAGAGGACCATGGTGGACCGGTCAAGCGCGCCGGAACCCGCGACCGCGAGGTATCCGCTGGTGACTAACCCGAGGAGAGAAAACTGAAAAAAACGCTCCACCGAGTTCACGGATGCGGCGCGCGGCATGGTTTCATTTTAGCGTGGTGGCGGAAACGTGGTGCGACCTTAGGTAGTGCCTGCACTTTTCAGGCACTACCCGACCTTAATTGAGTCACTCGGTTCCCAGCAGTTATATGTGGTTTATTTTTCTATAATTTAGGCAACTCAGAACCCGTGAATGGCACAGGCGGTGGGCTACTGTGAATCAGTTATGATTCCCTCTACTCACCAAGCCGAAGCCGAATCCCTTCTGGAACAGCGCGAGTGGCTGCAAGCCATCCTCGCGGTTACCGCCGACGCCATAGTCGCGACCGATCAGGACGACAAAATCAAGTTCATGAATTCCGCCGCGGAAAAACTGACGGGATGGAAAGGAGAGGAAGCGCTGAGTCGCCGTAAGGCAGACGTGTTCAAACTGGCGCGCCCATGCGTGCTGGTGCGCCGGGACGGAATCAAGTGTCACATAACCGAAACCACGGCACCGATTCATACCGCAGGCCGCGTGACGGGTCGCGTATCCATCATTCACGACCACACCGGGCGACACCACCGCGAGAATCAACTGGCTGAAGCCAACAAGTTCGCAGCGGTGGGGAAGATGGCTAGTCAGGTAGCTCACGATTTCAATAATCTGCTGGTTGTGATCCTGGGTTACAGCGAAATGATGCTGGCGGAGCCCTTGGTGGCCGCCGAAAACGCGGGGCGGTTGCGTCAAATTAGCGAAGCCACCACGAAAGCCGCGGGCTTGACCCGAAAGCTGCTGGTAGCTTCGAGTTCCGCTAAATCTTGTGATGCTCTTTAAGGATGCAGCGGTCCATGACGACAGCCATTCCGGCGGAGCGAGCACGCACGGCGGCATCCTCGTGGACCACGCCCTCCTGCATCCAGATGACCTTGGCGCCCTTGCGAATAGCCGCTTCCACAACTTCTGGAACGAATTCAGATTGACGGAAAATATTGACGATTTCCACTGCCTCCGGCACGTCGTCAAGAGTTGCGTAGCAGGTCTCGCCCAAAATTTCGGTGTGTGCGGGATTGACGGGAATTATGCGATAACCCGCATCTTTCATGTATTCGGAAACGCCGTAGCTAGGGCGAGAATGCTTAGGCGAAAGCCCCACCACGGCGATGGTGTGGCACTCCCTGAGAATTTGGGCGGGGGTCATCATGCGGTTTTCTTCTTAAAGGTGGACTTTTTCTTCGAATCGGTTTTGGAGAAAATGCGGCGGAATCGTTCGACTTCTTCCGGCACCAGATAACGGAATTCCGCCGGTTTCAGAGGCCCCAGCTCAAGGAAGCCGATCTTTACACGCTTCAGTTTTTCCACCAGCAGGCCGAAATGCTTAAACATCATGCGGATCTGGTTCTTGCGGCCTTCAAACAGCCGAACTTCGTACCAGGGGTTTTCCGCGCGGTGAACTAACTTGAGGCCGGCGGCGGCCGTGACACGACCTTCAATCCGTACGCCGTTGCGAAAAGCTTCTTCCTGATCGTCCGAAAGCGTTCCAGTCACTTTGACCAAGTAAGTCTTGGGAATATGGTGGATGGCGGAAGTAATTCCGTTGGCAAAATCGCCATCGTTGGTGAGCAGCAGAAGCCCTTCGCTGTGATAATCCAGACGGCCCACGGGATAGACGCGCTCTTTGAGGCCACGCAGCAGATCCATTACAGTCTGGCGCCCTTGCGGGTCATCCACGGTGGTCATGCAGTTGTTGGGCTTGTGGAGCGCGATATGGATCAGGTGTTTGGGGCGATGGAGCAGCTTGCCGTCCACTTTGATGTGGTCGGTTTCGAGGTCGGCTTTGGTGCCGAGCTCAATGACCACGGCGCCGTTGACGGTCACGCGGCCTTCCACAATCAACTGCTCAGCCTTGCGTCGGGATGCAATTCCCGCGGCGCTCAGGATTTTTTGGAGACGTTCTTGAGCCATTTAGTCCTGAGGCTCTGGGGGAGCGGACGGTGCGGGCATTTCAACGGTGTCAGCTTCGGGCACGGAAAGCCTGCGAATCTCTTCGAATTCCTTGATGGACGGCAGTTCAGCTAGATCTTTCAGGCCGAACTGAACCAGAAATTCGCGGGTTGTCTTGTAAAGGATCGGCTTACCGACGACGTTCTTGCGCCCGGCAGCCGCGATCAACTTGCGATCTAGCAGCGTTTTCAGGACGCCCGCGCCCTGCACGCCGCGGATGTCCATAATTTCAGGCGCGGTGATGGGCTGCTTATAGGCAATCACGGCGAGTGTTTCGAGACCCGCCAACGACAGCTTCACCGGGGGCTGCAGATTCTTGACGAAAGCGCGCACCGCTTCGTGGTGCTCAGCCTTCGTTGCCATCTTATAACCGCCGGCAATTTCGCGAATGCTGAGACCGTGCTCGGGCGCGGCGAATTCATTGACAAGCTGTTCGAGTATGCCGGCGATGCGCTGGTGGGGCTGCTGCAGCGCGGCCGCGATCTGCTCCATGGTGAGCGGCTCATCGGTCAGATAAACGATGGCTTCGATGACGGCTTTAAGAGTGGCATCCGAGGTCTCCACAAGCTCGACGGGCGGAGTTTCAACGGTTTCCGGTTCGGGGATCAGGGTTTCTGTGGTTTCCATTCGTTCGATTACTTGTATTCTTCTTCAATTGCCGTCATCGCGACGGGCGAGCTGATTACGGCTTCAAAATTGGCGTGTTTGCGAAGAGCGATTTCCCCGAACAACTCTTTCTGAACGATCTCGACGGCCTGCGATTTTACCATTTCGAGAACCGCCAGAAACAAGCAGATCATAGCGCGAAGGGAGCGCTGTTGCTCGAGGATTTGCAGAATAAAAAGCGGCCGATCGGGGCGTGTTCGCTGAAGCAATCCGTGCAGATGGAGCACCATGTCCGACACGCTGACTTCTTCGGTCGTAACCTCGTAAACGGGGCGCGTCTTAGCGCGTTCAATCACCTCGCCAAAGGCTTTGACCAAGTCGAAAAGATTGATTGCAAGGCCGGGATCTTCGTCGTCCGCGGCGAAAGCTTTGATCTGCGGATTGGACCAGACATTCTCCTCGATCATGCGCTTCTGCTGCAGCATTTCGGCTGCATTTTTAAACTTTTCGTGTTCCAGAAGGCGCGACACGAGTTCTTCCCGGGGGTCTTCTTCCACGCCATTCTCAAGGAGAGCCGGATCGGTGGGGAGCAGCATCCGCGACTTGATGTGAATTAGCGTCGCCGCCATGAAAACAAACTCGGCCCCGACATCGATATCCTTCTCGCGCGCCCGATCCAAGAAATAAAGATACTGCGCGGTGATTTTGGCGATGGGGATATCGCGGATGTCGATTTGTTGCTTGCGAATCAGCTCAAGCAAGAGGTCGAGGGGACCGTCGAACTGCTCAAGATGGAAGTTTAACGGCGGAGTCACGGAACCCTTCAAGATACCATGCGGCTTGGGGCTAAACTCTTGATACACGCCGCGGAAGTCTCCAGCGGCGGGCGCGTAAAGCTCACACTGGCACTTCGTACTTCGCCATGATTTCCGGCCACAGCCCTTGGGCTTGCAGAATCAGCTCGATGACCTCGCGCACGGCACCGCTCCCGCCGGGAACGCGAGTAACGTACTGGGCCTCGTTCTTGACTTCCTGACGGGCGTTGGCGGTGGCGATGGGGAACCCGACCCTGTGCATGACGACGATGTCGGTCAAATCGTCGCCGATGTAGGCGACGTCGTCCGAGTGCAGACCGCAATCGGCCATGATTTCCTGAAGGATCGGGATTTTCTCGATGTGGCCCTGGTAGACATAGTTAAACTTGCACTGCGCGGCGCGCTCGGCGGTCGCCGGTGAAATGCGACCGCTAATGAGGCCTGTCTTGATACCTTTCCATTGCAGCCACTGGAGCGCAATCCCGTCCTGCGAATCGAAACCCTTGGTCTCGACCATTTTGCCGGAAGGATCGGGCACATTGTAGAGACGCCCGTCAGTCATGACGCCATCGACATCCATCAGCAGCAGTTTGACGCGGCTGGCCAGGTGATTGATCACTCGTTAGTTCTCCTCAAAAAGTTTAGTGTAGAGCCGGCGCTGATTGGCCAGTTCCCGTTCATAAATAGGATGATTGGCATCTATTGAAGGTATGGGGCCGCCGAGAGCGGGAGGGAGCGCATCCAGATGGGGAATAGCGCCCAGTCGTTCGAGCGCGAGCATGGCAGCGCCGCGACTCGTCGCCTCCTTTTCGAGGCACGGGGTGATGGGATTGTGGAGGGCGTCAGCCATCATCTGAGTCCACGCCGGCGAATGCAGCAATGCGCCTCCGGACCCGATAACCTCCTTGGGAGTGCCGATGACTTGCAGCATGATGTCGTAGATATTGCGGAAGCGCAGCGCGACGGATTCAAGCGAGGCACGAAGGATCTCCATGGGACTGGTGTTGAGACTCATGCCGATGATGGCGGCGCGAGCGTCGGCGCGCCAGTTGGGGGAGCGCTCGCCAGCAAACAGCGGGAGCACCGTGAGACCGTGCGCACCGGGCGTCATGGCCGCAATTTCGGATTCGATCTTGTCGGGGTCGAGCGCAAGCGTGCGCTTCATCCAGGCGAAGACTTCGCCTCCGTTAGACAGCGCGCCTCCGAGCACGAAGCGATTTCGATCCACCCGATAGCACCAGAGCCCATCGGGAATCATGGTGCGGTCGCTCTCGATAACCGCACGCATAGCGCCGCTGGTTCCCACCATTAAGGCAAAACGGTCGGGCGCAATGCAGCCGCTTCCGATGTTGTTACACGCCCCATCGCCGAGCGCGGGATACCAGGGAATTTGGTCCAGATCTGGCCATTGCGACCGATACTCTGGCAGCAACGCCGTCATCGGCTGGTCCATTTCCCCTGGATCGGCCAGTTGTTTCTTCTCAATCGGAAGAATGCTAAGAATACTTGAGTCGTAATCGTTGGCGTTTTGGTTCCATAGGCCGGAACCGGAAACCATCGATGTGGACGCGACGGGATTTCCGAACAACTTCAGAAAAAAATATTCGCCAAAGGACATCCAGCGGTTGGTGGCGCGGAATTTGTCGGGAAGGGCCTGCGAAAGCCACAGCAGCTTGGCCGGCAGGTAGCTCGGGTGGAGCACGCAGCCGGTGCGGGAGTGAAGGGCGCGACCGTCGATTTGGCTGGCGAGTTGTTTGGCGGCGGCGGCGCTGCGAGTGTCAAAAAGGTGAATGATTGGGGTGGTGGGGCGGCCAGCGGCATCGACGCCGAGGACGTTATGCCAGAACGTATCGAAGGCAATGGCGGCGGGCTTGAGATTCTTCTCGTGAAGTTGGCGGGCAATTCCGGAGATGCTTTCGGCGGTGCGTTGAGCGAGCTCGCCGGCATCGATTTCAACGCCGCCATCGGGGGTGGTATTGATGCGATACGGAATCTGGTCGCCGAAGTCCGGCACCTGCTGGGCGTGTTCGTCAAAGAGCAGAGTTCGAACGGAGGACGAGCCGACGTCAATGGTGAGGATGAGGGGCGGAGGCAAGAGTTT
Organism: Terriglobia bacterium; assembly: GCA_025358575.1. Classification (GTDB taxonomy): domain Bacteria; phylum Acidobacteriota; class Terriglobia; order Bryobacterales; family Bryobacteraceae; genus JANYJA01. The sequence goes on along the minus strand of JANYJA010000199.1, from coordinate 5,851 downwards.
TTATAGCACAGGCTGAGGCTCGGGCTAGGAAGAAAACGGCGACGCGCGCTCGGTCTCAAACCAATCGTAGCGGGCGGGCTTGCCGCCGAAGAGCCAGTTCTGGGGCTCAGGGTTGCGGAACCAGTCGAGAGGTTCAGCCAACGGCGCGGGCTTCGAGGCGGCTGCAAAAGCTTTTTGTAGGGCCGTCCGCTGCCCTGGTCCGACGGCATCTGGAGCGGCGGACACAAACAGCGGCGTCCCACTGCGGGCCAACAAATCCAGCCACTGCCGATTGAAATTCCGCGGAACTTGTTTCGTGAGTCCGACGCAGTCGGCATCCACGGCGAAGAAGCTGCCGTGCTGAGGCGCGCGGAAGGCGAGCGTGTTGACCCCCATTTTGCGGGTGCGATTCCAGTCGCGACCGCTGGTATCGTCGCCAATTCGTTGCAATTCGAAGAGTCCGGCAGCGAGATGGCCGACCGTATTGCAGCCGAGCAGCAGCGCATCGCCCGCGGCGCTCCGCAGCCCGGGATAGAAATCGCGAATTACTTCGGCGTTGGTGGAAGTTGGATCGGCGAAGTTCCATGCGGCGTCGGTAAGTACGGCGCCCATGGCGAAGCCCCAGCGGCCCAGCAGATCATAAGTGGAGAAATCGTGCTTAATGAGCGGGTAACCCCAATTTACAGGGTCCGCATTTTGCGCTGCATGCGTTCCATTGCTTCGGGGACGGTGGCGTCGAGCGTGTATTCACGATGCTGGGCATACTCGCGGGCGGCGTTGGGCGAGGCGAGAAGCGCCATGTCTCCGAAGCGCTCGTTCGGCGACCATGGGCGGGCGACGGAGTTGGGCTCCCAGCCATCGTCAATGACCATGAATGGGCGGTTTGCATTGGAGCCAGCTAGGAAGGCTATACGCTCGGAATCGTCGCGAATGGCTTGCTCGAAACTTTCACCATACGCGTAATACCAGTTATTGCCGCCATAGACTGGTGCAGGAGGCATACGGGGGTTGGGGGATAGGCGATGGCAGAAGCGCGTAGCCGCGGCGAAGGGTTTGGTGTCTGAATAGAAAACCGCGATGACGGTAGCGAGGGTGAGCTCTCGGGTTCCGAGTTTCAAGCCGCGCCCCCCATCGCGGACGTCGAGCCAGAGAGACACGCCGCCGGGATCGACCTGCCAGAAGCAGAAGGCAGCGGGGGCGGTCTTAACTCCGCACGCGAAGGTCGAGCGTCCGTCCGAGGTGAGGAAGTACCAGGCATGACGCGTTCCGGGTCGATGGTCCGCCAAGCCAGATCGCCGTAGGAGCGCTCCCATTGGTCACCGAGGTAGGCGAGATCAGCGGGAGGGGTAAGCTGCCACCGAAGATGGAGACGAAGGACAGCCGTGCGTTCGGCGCGCCGGTTAGGCCGATGAACGGAGTGTGTGGTGAAGGGCTTGACCGTAAAGCTGGGGCAAGCAGAATGGACGCGGAGCCCGCGATGATTTGGCGACGCGTGGGTGCGGGTTTCGGCAAGCAGAACAATCATATCGCAGCGACCGCGCTCTATTTGACTTTGCCGGGCAGATGCGGCTTGCCACGCAAGTTAGCCGCCATCCCGGCTCCGTAATCGGCGCGAATCCGGAACGGTCCATAGCATAGCTTCCGGAGAACCGGGGCAGGGCGCAGGTACCAACTCGCCCAGGTGAGGGGCAAATCTCCATTCATATCCTTGGCGTCGAGGACCGCGCCGGCGTCGAGCAAAAACTGAATGACTTCTTCGTCGCCGAAGGCCGCGGCGCGATGCAGGGGGGTTTCGCCTTTGGTGCGGCAGTCGCGCATGAAGGCTTCTGTTTCCACGGAATGGTTGGTGGCGCAATTCGGGTTTGCGCCGTGAGCGAGCAAGACTTTGACGACCAAGTTGTGTTCAGGGCTGTGAGCTTTGCACAAGGCGGAATGCAAAGAAGTTTCCAAGGTGTCCCGTTGGGGTTCATTCACCTTCGCGCCACTCTCGATCAAAAATTTGCACAAGCGCCAATGGCCGTGAAAACAAGCTGCGTTTAAGCCCAGGTTTTCGCCGAGCTTATCCACCGTTTCACCATTAGATAGAAGAAACCTGATGGCGCTCACATCGCCGTAGTAGGCACACCATTGGATCAGGGCGACGCCGTCGTCATCGGCGGAAGCAGCCGGGTGGCCTTGGGATACATAGTCGAATACTAAGTCGGTTCGGCCGTCCGTGATTTCGTCGAACATCGCCACTACAACTCCTCAAATTCGACCTCATCCACATAACACCATCCCCAATGTTCGCCGGGCTCAATAGATTGAATAATCGGATGTTTTGTGTGGTGGAAATGTTTGGTGGCGTGCGTATTCTTTGAAGAATCGCAGCAGCCCACATGGCCGCACGAGCGGCATAGGCGCAAGTGCACCCACGAATCGCCCATTTTGAGGCACTCCTCGCAACCGTGCGTCTTCGGTTTCACATCTTGAATTTGTTCTACGTGTGTGCATTCGCTCATAGTGAATTCTCCTTTTGCAGCGGCAAAGAGATGCGGAAACAAGTGTCACCGGGCTTGGATTCCACCCGGATGTCGCCCCGGTGCTTCAACACGATGCGCCGGGCGGTGTCGAGGCCCAGGCCGGTGCCCTCCCCCACTCCCTTGGTGGTGAAGAAAGGCTCGAAGATACGAGGCACCACCTCGGGCGGAATTCCAGCACCGGAATCGCGGACCTCCACTTGGGCATGGGAACCGGCCTTCGAAGTGCGGATTTTCAGCGTGCCACCCTCGTTCATGGCATCGATGGCGTTGTCAATCAGGTTAGTCCATACCTGATTCAGTTCACTTCCCCACGCGCAAATCTTGGGCAGCGTGCGGTCATATTCACGCACAACATCGATGGACTTATGCCGGATCTTATACGCCATGATGGTCAACGTTCCTTCAATCCCGTCGTGGATGTCGATCTCCTGTTCGGGTGCCTGATCCATGTAGGTATATTCTTTGACAGCCTTGACCAGATCCATAATGCGCGCAGTGCTTTGCTCGATTTCCGAAATCAACCGCATGCCGAGAAGCGCTAATGACACACGATTTAGCGCGTCGGACATGGCTTCGCTCCCGATCTTCTGCTGGATTTCCTTCAGCTTTGCAGGATCGATTCCAGCCTCCACTAAAATTTGCGAGATCTTCCAGCTGTCGGGCACCGAGTGCCGATCGAGCCATGTGGTTAGCTGGTCTTCTTTATCGCTCTGCTCCAGCGAACTTTGCGGAACCGCCGAGCAGGCGCTAGCGGCTTCCAGAGCACAGCGCTCGAATTCGCCGATGTATTCGCGCTGCGGCAAACTCAGGTCACGCCTGTCGAGCAGCAAGTACGCGGCACGCAACTGGTCCCGCACGGCGCGCAGGGAGCCGGCGGCACGCTGAGCCGCGGACGCGGGATTGTTTAATTCGTGGGCCAAGCCGGCCGACAGTTTTCCAAGAGCCATCAACTTGTCCCGCTGCTGATCACTCTTAGTGGACTCGCGCACGCGATCCATCATTACGCCGACCAAGCGCTCGGCAAGCACGGGCATGCGCCGCAGCATTTCGGGAAAGATACTTTTCGGAAATTTGCCAATCCGGGACGGTATTACGGCGCGGCCCGTGCCCATCAGCCGGGCCAGGCGGGAATACGGCAGCGCACCGGTAACCTGACCGCTTTGGGCGCGGAATATGAACGATTCCACGCCGGTGCCCTCACTGCGCATCTCGATTTCACCTTCGAATAATACATACATATAATCGGCCGACTCGCCCGTAACAAAGAGCGTGCCCCCGGGCTCAAGGCGCACGTCCTCGCCCTGCGCCGCCAGCCACGCGAGGTCCACTTCAGGAAGGTCGGAAAACACCTTAATTGGAAGAAAATCCGAGACCGCTATCATACTTTTGCCAAATACTGATGAACGAACTGAATGGCGACCGAGCCTTCGCCCACGCCCGAAGCCACGCGCTTCACCGAACCTTGACGCACATCGCCGACCACAAAGATACCCGGTACGCTGGTCTCCAGCAGGCCCGGATCGCGATCCAGATTCCAGCCCTTGGGACGCTTGCCATCGCGCTTTAAATCCGCGCCGGAGAGAATGAAGCCTTTGGAATCGCGCTCCACCACACCTTCGAGCCAGTCTGTATTGGGCAGAGCTCCGATGAAGATGAAGAGCGAATTCGCTGGCGCACGCGCGGTTTCACCGCTCTCGGAGCAGAAGATGGAGAGAGTTTCCAGACGCTGGTCGCCATGCGCCTCAACTACGCTTGAATTAAATTCCACGTGTATGGTCTCGGTCTTGGCAATCTGATCGATGAGGTACTGCGACATAGTTTGAGCCAGCGAACTTCCACGCACCAGCATGACGACGCGGCGTGCGAATTTGGAGAAATACATGGCGGCTTGGCCGGCAGAATTCGCGCCCCCAACGACGTACACATCCTCGTCGCGACACGACATGGCTTCGGTGGTTCCCGCGCCGTAGTAAACGCCCGCGCCTTGGAGGCGATCGACGCCGGGAACATTAAGCTTGCGCCACTGCACGCCCGTCGCGATCAGGAGGGCATGGCAAGAAATTTCGGAACCGTCTTTGAATTTAACGACGCGATAAGGACCGTCGATTCGCACGCCCGCGGCTTCCAGCGGAGCCAGAATTTCGACGCCGAAGCGGCGCGCCTGCGTCACCGCGCGTCGCGCGAGATCGCCGCCGCTTAGGCCCGAGGGGAAGCCAAGGTAGTTTTCGATCTTTGAACTCAATCCGGCCTGGCCGCCGGGAGCTTCACGTTCGACGATTACAGTTTTCAGTCCTTCCGACGCGCCGTATACCGCTGCCGCGAGACCGGCGGGACCCCCGCCGATAATCACCACATCGTAGAAGTTCGTCTGGGCGTGGATGCTCAACCCGACCTTCTCTGCCAGTGCGGAGTTTGCAGGTTCGACGAGGCGCGTGCCATCCGCAAACAGTACCACCGGCAGATGATGCACGTCATCGCCGATAAGCTCGACCACGCGCCGGATTTCGGGATCGCGATCGGTGGTTTCGACGTCGAGCCATTGATAAGGAACTTGGCTGCGAGCCAGAAAATCGCGGACTTCGTAAGATTTCGGGGACCAGCGGTTGCCGAGCACGCGCAACCCTGTGAAGGCGGGCTGATAACCAGCTTGCCAGTCTTCAAGAAGATCGTCGAGGACCGGATAAAGATTGCGTTCGGGCGGATCCCAAGGCTTCAGCAGATAATGCTGGATCTTTGCTTCGTTGATCGCTTTGATGGCGGCGTCCGTGTCGGCGTAAGCGGTGAGCAGGGCGCGTTTGGAGTCGGGATAAAGTGTCATCGCCTCAGTGAGGAATACTACACCGTTCATCTGGGGCATGCGCTGGTCGACCAGCATAAGCGCGACCGGATCGTTGCGTAACTTCAACTCTCTGAGCGTGGCCATGGCGGCTTGGCCCGAGTTGGCGCGGAGCACGCGATAGCGATCCGCATAGCGCTGCCTGAGGTCGCGCTCGATGGCGCGGAGCACTTCCGGGTCGTCATCCACGGTCAAAATTGCGGGTTTCGCCATATCTCAGCTTAGATGCTGGCTGGCGAATTAGGGGTGCAGGGAGAAGCTAATCCTCGACCAGTGAATTCGGCCAGGTAATTGAGCCTGAACGGTGCGCACCCCGATTGCTAAACTCGGATCAACATGGCGACAAACCGAAGAGATTTTCTGACCCGAAAGCTCTCGACCGGATTCGCGGCGGCGGTGCTTCCCATTGGCGCGGCGACGATCGCGACCGACACCAAAGGGCTGGTCGCGGACGAGATTGAAATCACTACCCCGGACGGACACATTCCCGGTTACCGGGCGATGCCAAAGAGCG
>JANYJA010000184.1 GCA_025358575.1 Terriglobia bacterium | reverse complement strand
AAGATCACGCGGCCGACGGTGGTGTCCATATACTGCTTCACGAACTCAATCGGCTCGGTATGCAGAATATTCTGGTTATCGAACGCCTTGTTGAGATCGATCACCTTACCGGTGTAGCGCAATTTGATCGGCGTGAGCGTGGCGACTTCGCCCATTTCGAGCGCGATCAGCACGTCATCGGTGGAAGCGAATGTGCGGCCTTCGCCCTTGCTGCCCGGCCGGACTTTGGTCAGGTAGTAGCAGCCCAGCACCATGTCCTGAGTCGGAATGGTGATCGGGGCGCCATGCGCGGGCGAGAGAATATTGTTCGACGCCAGCATCAGCGTGGAAGCCTCAATCTGCGCTTCGGGCGATAGCGGAATGTGAACGGCCATCTGATCGCCATCGAAATCGGCGTTGAAGGCGGTGCAGACCAGCGGATGAATCTTGATCGCCTTGCCCTCTACCAGGACCGGTTCGAAGGCCTGAATACCTAAACGGTGAAGAGTTGGGGCGCGGTTCAAAAGAATCGGATGATCCTTAATCACCTCTTCGAGAATGTCCCACACCACCGGATCCTGCTGCTCCACCAGTTCTTTCGCCTGCTTGATGGTAGTGCAATGACCGCGCTGTTCCAGGCGGTGATAGATGAACGGTTTGAAGAGCTCGAGCGCCATCTTCTTGGGAAGACCGCACTGGTGCAGCTTCAGCTCGGGCCCGACGACGATTACGGAACGGCCTGAATAATCGACGCGCTTGCCGAGCAGGTTCTGGCGGAAACGGCCCTGTTTGCCTTTTAGGGTGTCGGAGAGCGATTTGAGCGGCCGATTGTTCGCGCCTCGCAGCACACGACCGCGGCGTCCGTTGTCGAACAGAGCGTCCACGGCTTCCTGCAGCATGCGCTTTTCATTGCGCACGATCACGTCGGGAGCATGCAGCTCCATCAGCTTTTTCAACCGATTATTGCGATTGATCACGCGGCGATACAAATCGTTGAGGTCTGACGTGGCGAAGCGGCCGCCATCGAGCGGCACCAGCGGGCGCAGTTCCGGAGGGATTACCGGGATGACATCCAAAATCATCCATTCCGGCTTATTACCGGATTTGCGGAAAGATTCCACCACGCGCAGGCGCTTGGCAAACTTCAGCTTCTTCTGCTGCGATGTCTCGACCTTCATCCGTTCGCGGATGTCTTCGCTTAAGAATTCGACGTCGATCTTTTTGAGCAGTTCCTTGATGCCTTCGGCGCCCATCATGGCGACGAACTTACCGGGGTTTTCTATGTCGAGCTGCCGCTTGCGCTCGTCCGAAATCACTTCGCCGCGGCTGAGGTCCGGCACTTCGCCCGGATCCACCACTACGAAAGCTTCGAAGTACAGCACGCGTTCCAGCTCGCGCAGCGTGATATCGAGCAAGTGGCCAATACGCGATGGCAAACCTTTAAAAAACCATACATGAGAGCAGGGGCTCGCCAGTTCAACGTGGCCCAGACGCTCGCGGCGCACACGCGCCAGCGTCACTTCGACGCCGCACTTATCGCAGATCACTCCGCGATGCTTCATGCGCTTGTATTTGCCGCACAGACACTCCCAGTCGGTCACCGGGCCAAAAATACGGGCGCAGAATAACCCGTCGCGCTCCGGCTTGAAGGTGCGGTAATTGATAGTTTCGGGCTTGGTAACTTCGCCATGAGACCAGCTCCGGATTTTTTCCGGAGAGGCCAGCGAAATGCGGATTGAATCGAAATCCGCGATCAAATTAGCTCTGTCGTAAGGTGAGGATCGCAAAATTGCCTCCAGTTTAAAGAGAACCTAAAAAGCTTTTCCCGCAAAGGCGCAAAGCGCCCTTGCGAGCCCATTTGTCTTAATCCGCCGCCGGTGCCATATCGAGCACTTCAGTCGGCTTCTTCATCAACTCGACGTCGAGACACAAACTTTGCAGCTCGCGGATTAGCACGTTGAACGACTCGGGGACGCCCGGCTCTATCGCCGCCTCGCCCTTTACAATGGCCTCGTAAATCTTGGCGCGGCCATACACGTCGTCCGACTTTGCCGTCAACAGCTCCTGCAGAATGTAAGCCGCGCCATAAGCTTCAAGCGCCCAGACTTCCATCTCACCAAACCGCTGTCCACCGAACTGTGCCTTGCCGCCGAGCGGCTGCTGCGTGATCAGCGAATACGGTCCAATCGACCGTGCGTGAATCTTGTCGTCAACCAGATGCGAAAGCTTGAGCATGTAAATGTAGCCTACCGTCACCGGCTGCTCAAATTCCTGACCCGTCATCCCGTCGAAGAGCTTGGTCTTGCCCGAGGTCGGCAGTCCCGCCTTGGTAAGCTGCTCCTTAATCTCTTTCTCGGTCGCTCCGTCGAACACCGGGGTCGCGAAATGCACTCCCAGCGCTTGCGCCGCCCAACCGAGGTGCGTTTCCAGAATCTGCCCCACGTTCATGCGCGAAGGCACGCCCAGCGGATTCAGAACAATCTCCACCGGCGTTCCATCGGGCAGATACGGCATGTCTTCTTCCGGAAGAATACGCGCGATCACGCCTTTGTTACCGTGGCGTCCGGCCATCTTGTCGCCCACCGAAAGCTTGCGCTTCATGGCGATGTAGCACTTCACCAGCTTGATCACGCCGGGCGGCAGTTCGTCGCCCTTGCGCAGCTTGGCAATCTTCTCGTCGGTGATCTTCTCAAGCACCGCGATCTGGCGGCCCGTCATCTCTTCGATGTCGTCGATCTGCTCGTTCACCCGGACGTCTTTGTCTTTCAGACGCATGCGTTTGAGATCGCGCGATCGAACCTTCTCGATCAGATCCCGCGTAATCGGCGTGCCCTTGCTCAGCAGTTTCTTATTGGTCTTTTCGTCGTGCAGGTCCGCCAGCAGTTCCTTGCCTTCCAGCAGAACGCCCATGCGCTTGGCGCGCTCATCGGTCAGAATCCGGATTTCGTCCTGCAGATTGCGCTGCAGGCTGGCGATCTCCTGTTCTTCAATGTGCCGCGCTCGCTCGTCCTTCTCTTGGCCCTTGCGAGAGAAGATCTTGCAATCCACCACCGTGCCTTCGATGCCAGGCGGGCAATAGAGCGAAGCGTCCTTAACGTCGCCGGCCTTTTCGCCGAAGATGGCACGGAGCAGTTTTTCTTCCGGCGTCAACTGTGTCTCGCCCTTCGGCGTGACCTTGCCGACCAGGATGTCGCCCGGTTTTACCGTGGCACCGATGCGGATGACGCCGCTCTCGTCCAGATTGCGCAGGAACGAATCGGCAATGTTCGGAATGTCGCGCGTGATCTCTTCCGGGCCTAGCTTGGTGTCGCGGGATTCAATCTCGAACTCTTCAATGTGAATCGAAGTGTAATAGTCTTCCTTGACCAGCTTTTCGCTGACCAGGATGGCGTCTTCGAAGTTGTAACCGCGCCATGGCATGAACGCCACCAGGACATTCCGTCCCAGCGCCAGCTCGCCTAAATCCGTACATGGACCATCCGCCAGGACTTCCATCTTCTGGACGCGCTGACCTTGCTTCACGATCGGCTTTTGGTTGATGCAAGTATTCTGGTTCGAGCGTTTGAATTTGGTCAGGGTGTAGATATCCGCGCCCACTTCACGCGAAAGTTGCCCCTCATGCGGAGCGCCTTCCACGCGCACGATGATGCGCTCGGAATCTACAGAGTCGACAATTCCTGGGCGCTTGCAAAGCACCACGGCACCGGAATCGCGTGCCGTCACCCGCTCCATGCCGGTTCCGACGTACGGCGCATCGGCGCGCAGCAGTGGAACCGCCTGGCGCTGCATATTCGATCCCATGAGAGCGCGATTCGCATCGTCGTTCTCAAGAAACGGAATCAGGCTCGCCGCCACCGAGACTAACTGTTTCGGGCTGACATCAATGTATTCGATCTCGTCGCGATGTTTCAGAACGAAATTGCCCGCCTGCCGCGCATTTGCCAGATCGGGGACAATGCGGCCCTTCTCATCCAGTGGAACGTTGGCTTGGGCGATGATGTATTTGTCTTCTTCCCACGCGGAAAGATATTCGCAATACGGCACATACTCCGCCGCCTGCTTCTTCGCCGTCAGTTCACGATTGGCTTTCTCGATATCAGCCCGGCGAACCACGTCGCCGACTTTATAAGGCGTATCGCCCGGATTCGAAATCTTAATTTCGTCCGTGACGGTACCCTTAACCACTCGTTTATAGGGGCTCTCGATAAACCCGTAATCGTTGATCTGCGCGAAACAGGATAGTGACGAAATCAGCCCGATGTTGGGGCCTTCCGGAGTCTCGATCGGGCAGATGCGTCCGTAGTGAGTCGGATGCACATCGCGAACCTCGAAGCCCGCGCGTTCCCGCGACAAACCGCCCGGTCCAAGAGCCGAGAGACGCCGTTTGTGCGTGATCTCGGAAAGCGGGTTGGTCTGATCCATGAACTGCGACAACTGGCTCGATCCGAAGAATTCGCGAATCGCCGCCATTACCGGCTTGGCGTTAACCAGGTCGTGCGGCATAGCCGTCGACATCTCCTGGTATACCGACATTTTTTCTTTGATGGCTCGTTCCATACGGACGAGACCGATGCGGAACTGGTTCTCGAGGAGTTCGCCCACTGCTCGCACACGCCGGTTGCCGAGGTGATCGATATCGTCCACCGCGCCGATGCCGCGCCGCAGTTTCAGCAGGTAGCGAATCGTATCGGTGAAATCGTCGGGATGCAAAATTCGCGGATTGTAGACCTTGCCTTCCGCGGTCATGCGCTTCGGGCTCTCCGGGTTGTCGTGCAGCTTGATGCTGAACTTCATCCGGCCCACGCGCGAAAAATCGTACTTGCGGTGGTCGAAGAACATGCCCTGGAATAGCTGCGTGGCCGTGTCCACCGTCGGCGGATCGCCTGGACGCAGTTTGCGATAAATCTCGATTAGCGCGTCTTTTTCGGTCTTAACCGGATCCTTGCGAATGGTCGAGGAGATGACCGTTCCCACTTCGTCCCGCTCCGGGAAGAAGATTTCGAAACTGCCCACGCCCGCTTCGATGATCTTGCCCGCCAGAGTCGGGGTCAGCTCGTGATTGGCATCGACGATCACTTCGCCCGTGTCCATATCGACTACGTCCGCCGCAATGTAGGCGCCTTCCAGATCGTTAGCCGCCACTTCCACTTGCGTGATTTTGGATTTGATGATCTCCTTCATCACTGATGCAGTGATCTTCTTGCCTTGACCGACAACTGTGTCGCCCGCCTTGTTGTTGATGGCGTGCGAAAGCTTCAGTCCTATCAGGCTGTCGTCTACGTTCCAATGGATCTTCTTTTCAGCGATCTCAATCTTCGAAACACGGTAAAACGCGCGCAAAATCTGTTCGTCCGTCTTCAGGCCTAAAGCCCGCAGAAAAACAGAACCGTAAAATTTGCGTTTTCGGTCGATACGGACGTAGAGCAGATTCTTTATGTCGTATTCGAATTCAACCCAGCTCCCGCGATAAGGGATGATCTTGCCGAGGAAGTACCCCTGCGCCGGAACGCGTTCGAAAAACACGCCTGGAGACCGATGAAGCTGCGAAACAATGACGCGCTCGGTGCCGTTGATGATAAACGTTCCGTTCTCGGTCATCAGCGGAATTTCGCCGTAGAACACTTCTTGCTCTTTGATGTCACGGACGCTCTTGACACCAGTCTCGGGGTCTTTCGAGTAAACCGTGAGGCGGATGGTGACTTTGAGCGGCGCCGCGTAGGTCATGCCGCGCTCCTGGCACTCCACCATGTCGTACTTTAGTTGGAGGCCGACAGGGTCGCCGCACTTATTGCAAAACGTTACAATATTTTTGTTAAATGTCCCGCAGTGATGACAGAGCACGTCACCCGGGTGAAACGGATCGGTCTTGATCGTGGCGCCGCACGCTGGATTGCGGCAGGTCGATCGAAGATGGTGCAGTCCTTTCAAGTTGCCGCACTTGCACTCCCAGTTGCCGATCGAATAATCCACGAATTCGATCTGGCTCACGCCGCGGAAATCGGTGATTGGGAATACGGAATTGAAAACGGTCTGCAAGCCGGCATCTTCGCGCTCATTGGGCAGAAGATCCATTTGCAGAAAGCGTTCATATGACTTCTTCTGAACCTCAATCAAGTTCGGAATGGGAATCGACGTCTTGATCTTCGAGAAGTCAACTCGCTCGGTGGCCACACCAACTGGTTGTTCATTCATATTTGAAACTCCTGAGGGCCTCGACAGCCAAGCCCGGCGACGGGCTTATGAAAACGGGAAAAACAAAAAAATTGACGGGCCTCGCAGGGTTGCGCCCTGGAGACCCGCCATCCAATTACAAGAAAATTGCCAAAACATCTGGACAGAAGCTAGCCGCGCTGAAGATTCAATCGATTGGACGCACCTATCCGGTACACGGATCGCAGAGGAAAATTGGCGCAGGAGTCCCCCACGCACAGTTTCAACGAAACTGCAATTCGAATGCCAGGATTTCAAACCCACAGTCACCAATCCGGCTAAAAGCCGAGGACGATTGAATCCCAAGTCTTGAGTGTAGCACAACCGCCATGGTCTGCACGCCACCCCGAGTTCCACCCAATATTGCACGGTGCACCCGCCCACCCGAAAGGGAAGGGCAGACACCCGCTTAATTCTCAACGCTATTTAACTTCGACGGAAGCGCCGGCGTCCACAAACTTCTTCTTGATGGTCTCCGCTTCTTCCTTGCTAACGCCTTCCTTCACAGCTTTCGGAGCGCCGTCGACCAGATCCTTGGCCTCTTTCAGGCCCAGGCTCGTCACTTCACGAACCGCTTTGATAACGTTGATCTTATTTGCGCCCGCCGCGGTGAGAACCACGGTGAACTCGGTCTTTTCTTCCACTACCGGTGCCGCCGCAGCCGCGCCGCCCGCTGCCATCATCGGTGCTGCCGCTGCCGCCGACACGCCCAGCTTTTCTTCCAGCATCTTTACGAGCTGCGACGCTTCAAGCAGCGTCAAGCCCTGAATCGAATCCGCAATTGCGTTAATGTCCGCCATTTTCCCCAAACTCCTTCTAATGAAATCCGTCTTCCCTAAATTCGCTTACGACTGAAACTTGTTTTCCTTCACACCCTGATCGATTACGACCGCCAAGTTGCGTCCAACGGCGTTCATCGCCGTGACCAGCCGTTGGGCCGGAGCGTTGATCAGGAATAGCATTTTGGCGTATATCTCTTCTTTCGACGGCATTGTCGCCAGGTCGTTGATCGCCTTGATGTCGATCACCCGACCCTCAACTATCCCCGCCTTAAAGGTGAATGCCGGGTTCAACTTGGCATAGGCCGTCAACGCTTTCG
>JANYJA010000126.1 GCA_025358575.1 Terriglobia bacterium | reverse complement strand
CCCCCATGGCGCCGTGAAGCAAACCTGGCTGGATGGCAGGGAAACGTAACTACATTGGCAATCCGCTACACCGTCCAGAATTCATCGGTGGTCGAAATGAGCCGCACGGGTACTTCGGGGACGAACGGCTTCAGCCAGCGGGCGAACTCCTCCATGCCCGCGTCTTCGCCGGATTCATGCGAGATGAAGATTGCTCCTCTTTTGGCTCCCGAGAGAACGGTGTCGCGAACATATTCGAAGCTGTCGTACTCCCTCGCCTCGCTCACGATGATGCAATCCACCAGCGGGAGCGAATCCATGTTCTGCGCGAGCCCATGGGCGCCCTTTGCGATTTTTGCAACCGGGAGGTTCGGGTCGCCTATGACGCGTACGCTGCGCGTCTCCAGGGTCTTTGCCACATTCTTCGCGAGCTCGCCCAGCGTGGTAGGCGGGATGTTCCAGCGCGAGAGACTGCCATCGACCTGGTACGGAACCCAACCCAGAGCCTTGCTGAAACCGACCGCGATTCCATCGGGCTTGTGGGCGTGCCACTTGTCGTGAATGCGCCACACTACAAGATTGTTGCGCAGGGCCCAGTCGAGCTTAAATTTGTAGAAAGGGTCGGCCTGGCAGGCTGCGTCACAGTCCGTCCCTCCCGCCCCTGTGCCCGGTGTGCGCACGTCCGCGTCGCTATAGAACGTGGGCTCGTGGACGATGATCATGTTCAGGCTGGCCTTCTGTGCGAGCTGAAGCACGCGGAGGTTGCCTCCAAAGGAGGTGGCGATCCCGGTCACCACCGCGTCGGGCCCACCGATCTTGAACGTATCGCGATAGCTGGGATCATCCGCGGGCCAGGGCAGCCCGATGTTCTTCTTGATGCGGTCTACGACTTCGCCGGCGGTGAGTTTGCCCTTCTGCCCTTGCGCGACATTCCCGGCCGCGAAACCCGCTCCGGCCATCAGCGCGAACTGTCTTCTCGATAGCTTGTTCATGGTATCGGTCCTTGCCACTTAGTAGGGCATCCAGCTGGGTTCCCCAGTGGGGATCCACTCTACGGGAAGATCAGTGATAAACGATTTGAGCCAGACCGCCATTTCGCCGCAGCCGGGTTCTTCGGAAACCTCCTGGCCGAGGACAATCATTCCCTTCTTGATCCCGGCAGCATTAAGGTCGAAATTGTAAAGGCTGAGTTCGTTCTCCCACTGCGGTTCGCCCAGAACCACCAGGTCGACACCCGGTTCCGTCAGGAGCTTTCGCAGGTCCGGAAGGAAATACATGCCGTGCGACAGAGCCGCTTTGGTGACGCGTATGTCGGGGTCACCACCCACCCGTATGCTTTTCATCTTCAGGGTCTTCTTTATGCGCTGCGCGGTCTCCTTGAGAGTTGCGGGCAGAATTGTGAAGAAACCGTTGTTCGTGGACCACGGCACACCGCCGGAAGGCTTGTAGAACTTCTCCCAGCCCAGCGCCTTGGCCAAACCCTGCAGTTGAGGGTCCGGCTGGCGTGCGTTCCAGTTGTCGAACAACCGGTATACGATGAGATTGTTTGAAGCGATGTAGTCGCGCTTTATACGATAGATGGGATCGCTGTCCAGCGAAGTCTGACCCCGCCCACGGCCGCCGGCACCTGGGCGCGCCCAAAAAGGCGATTCGCGGCTAATGACCATATTCTTCCCGCTTGCGACCGCCTTATGCAAAACCTCCAAGCTGGGCGCGAACGTGGTCGCAATGCCTTTCACTTCAGTGTCCCGGTTCCCCGCGAGGATGGTATCCCCCGACGGGTCCTTCCAGCCAGATCCCAGCTTCTGCTGAATCCGTTCTACGATTGCTTGAGCGGTAATCGCCATAGCTCCTCAATTCTCCTGCGAGCGCGCCGCCTTGCGGTTCTGTCCCGCGGAAGGGCTGGAAGGCGCGAACCCTGTATGGTTTCACATCATAGAGACGCTGCCACAGGAAAGAAATTGTTTTGCGGCGATACGCCGGTGAGTCACCGCACAGCACACTCAAAAGCAAGCACTTAACCCATCATGCAAATTTGATATACTGTCTCAA
>JANYJA010000123.1 GCA_025358575.1 Terriglobia bacterium | reverse complement strand
CCAGCGCGACGCCGACGACGCAGGCGGCACGCCCGTATGGCCGCCCTGTTACCGACGCGACGGAAACCGCGCCCGCGCGCCATGACGAAGGGGCCACTGTCGCGGCGGCACCCGGCGCGGGTACGACGTACCTTCAAGTGGCGGCGCTCAAGCGACCGGAAGCGGAAATAGAAGTCAAAATTCTGCGCGATCATAAGTTCCCGGCGCTGATAGGCGAGAGCCCCAAGGAAGGCTTTTTTCGCGTGCTGGTGGGGCCGTTCAAGGACATGCAATCGCTGGCGCGAACTAAGAGCGAACTGAAAAGCGCGGGCTTCGATTCAATTGTCCAAAAATAGAAAAGCATGACGGAATTCGTGCAAATCGCGGTGCCATCGGGAGCGGTTGCTCGCAGCCCCCGGTTGCCCGAGTGGGCGCGGAAGAGTCCGACGCACTTTGAAGCGCTGCACGAGCTAAAGAGCGACCTGCGCCGACTCAACCTTCATACGGTCTGCGAATCGGCGCGCTGTCCGAACATTCACGAATGCTTTAACCGGCGCGCGGCCACATTCATGATCCTGGGCAACCTTTGCACGCGGGGCTGCGGCTTCTGCTCGGTGCCGAAGGGCCACCCGGCCAAGCAGGATATGCGGCTGGACCCGGCGGAACCGGCCAACGTGGCGCGCATGGCCGCCGCGATGAATCTGCGCTATGTGGTGATCACGAGCGTGAACCGCGACGATCTTTCAGATGGCGGCTCCACGCACTTCGCCGAAACGGTTCGCCAAGTCAAGAGCGCGCTACCGCTGGCGAGGATTGAAGTGCTCACGCCGGATTTTTGCGGCGATCGCGAGGCGGTTGCGCGCGTGCTGGATGCGGCCCCGGACGTTTTCAATCACAACATGGAGACGATTCCGCGGCTGTATCGAAAGGTGCGTCCACAAGCGGACTACCGGCAGTCACTCGACGTTTTGGCGGCGGCGCGCGCGCTTCGCGCGGGAGTGCTGACGAAGTCGGGATTCATGGTGGGCCTGGGCGAGTCGCGCGATGAAGTGCATCAACTGTTGCGCGATCTGCGCAGCGTGGATACCGATGTGGCGACGATTGGCCAATATCTTCAGCCAACACGCAGAAACCTGGCCGTGGCGGAATATGTGGAGCCCGCGCGGTTCGAAGAATATCGTGAATTCGGGTTGTCGCTCGGATTCCGAATGGTGTTCAGCGGTCCGCTGGTGCGCAGCTCCTACATGGCGGACATGGTGAGCGACGCCGCGCGCACGTGCTGAATTGGCTGCTGGCGGTTCTGACGGCGGCGCTGCTCATTTTCACGTTTCCGAAATTCGACGTCATCTGGTTCGCGCCGATCGCGCTGACGCCGCTCCTTATCGCGGTCTGCCGGGAGAGCAGCGCGCGGATGCGGTTCTGGCTGGGTTACGCCTGCGGCGTAATGTATTGGTTCGGCGTGTGCTACTGGATTCAGTTTGTCCTGGCGGTGCATGGAGGCATGGGGGAGACCGTGGGCTGGCTGGTGTTCACGCTATTCTGCCTGGCGAAAGCCATACAGATGGGGGTGTTCGCCGTGCTGGCGGGGCGGGCCATGCGCCGCAGTTGGGCCGTGCCGGCGGTGGCGGCGCTCTGGGTAGCGATCGAATGGACGCACGGACCGCTGGGCTTCGCCTGGCTGGACCTGGGCAATGCCGCGAGCGACATGCAAATTCCGATGCGGCTGGCTCCGTTCACGGGCGTTTATGGCCTGTCTTTTGTCTTCGTGGTGATGGCAGCGACGGTGGCACTGGCCGTGCTGCGCCGTCCGCGGGTGCAACTGGGGTGGATTCTGGTACTGCCGCTGCTGTATTTTCTACCCGCGCTTCCGCCGGAGCGGCGCGGCGAAGCGACGGCTATCGTGGTGCAGCCGAACATTGCGGAAGACACGGAATGGACGGCTGGAACTTTCGAGCAGACGGAGCGGCGTCTGGCGATTCTGACGCTCGGTCCGATCCTGAATCGGCAGGGGGCGGCCGATATCCTGGTATGGCCCGAAGTGCCCGCGCCGCTTTACGACGATGACCCCGCGCTGCGCCAGTTGGCCGGGAACCTGGCGCGGGAATCGAAGGCCAGTTTCCTGCTTGGCGTGGTCGGGCACGCCCAGGACCGGGGGGTGCTCAACTCGGCGATGCTGCTCTCGCCCACGGGCGGCTACGTTAGCCGCTACGACAAAGTGAACCTGGTGCCTTTCGGAGAATTTGTTCCTTGGCCACTGGGCGCGATCACCAAGAAAATCTCGACTGAAGCCGGGGATTTCCAGGCGGGCAACCGGGTAGTGGTGTCGCAGGCGGGGGAGCACAAGATCGGCACGTTTATCTGTTACGAATCGGTGTTCCCGAACTTTATTCGCGGTTTCGCGCGCGATGGCGCGGAAGTTCTGTTCAATCTCTCAAACGACAGTTGGTTCGGCAAGAGCGCGGCTCGCGACCAGCACCTGCGCATCGTGCGGATGCGGGCGGCGGAGAACAGGCGGTGGATCGTTCGTTCCACGAATAACGGGATTACCGCCGCGATCGACCCGGCGGGTCGCGTCGCGCAAGCGGTGCCTTCGTACGCGGAGATCACGGCGCGCCTGAATTACGGGTACGTGCGCGAGACCACTTTCTACGCGCGCTGGGGGGATTGGTTCGCGATGCTGTGCGCGCTCATTTCAGCGGCGGCGATGTGGCGTCACCGTAGTTTGCTTCGGAATGGCAGTTAGATTATCCTGAAGGTCTTACCTTACTACTGTTATTCATTCATTCATCGCTGGCATCGGGAGATCCATGTACACCTCAGTTGCTCTCTTACCCTCTTTTTCCGCATTTTTCAGGCGCGTATGTCTTCCCTTCGCGCTTGTTACTCTGTTGGCTTTCGCGTTTGGCGCCACGGGGTTGCAAGCTTACACCATCACGCTGTCCATAAACGGGACTTTTGGATCTCCCCCGACCTCAGGATCAGACCCGCTGGGCCTCGCCGGTACAAACTTCTCTGTCACGACGAGTATCAACACAACAACAGGTCCGACATATCCGCTGGGATCTTCCACCATTATTTTGAAACAAGGAACCCCGTCGGAAACCCATTTGGCAGGAAGCGGGGGAACGGCGACGCTTTCGGTAAGCGGGGGGAGTACCACTCTGGCCCTGAACAATGTGATGGCGTTGGGGACGTTTTCCGCTTCGGCGACGGTGCCATCTAGCGTTGTTGGATCAAATCCCGGACCGTTTCCCACCACGACATTTTCGAACGGCTCCGTGACCTATGTGTTTGGCTCGTCAACCACTCTTTCCGCTACTGGAACCGTGGGGGGCACCACCACGGCGACCAATATTTCGGCTAACCCCACGTCGTTGAGCTATAGCTACCAGACGGGGAACTCAAATCCGCCAAATCAGAGCTTCCAGGTGTTGAATGCAACCGCAGTGCCTTACACGGCCTCGGTCACAGGGGGTTCCTTCCTTTCCATCGCGAGTGGCGCCAGCGGCACCACGCCGGGCACAGTCGCGGTTGCGGTAAATCCCGCCGGACTAACGGCGGGGACCTACAACGGGCAAATCACGGTGACGTCAACCGGGGCGCCGAATACAGTGCTGGTGCCGGTGACGTTGACAGTCACAAGCCCCGTGCTGCCGACGTTCACGGTGTCTCCGCCATCACTAACATTCAACTTCCAAAGCGGTGGTTCGACTCCCGCGAGCCAGTTGGTTTCGCTCAGCAGCAGCGGGGCGCAGATCACGTTTACGGATTCGACTTCCACGACATCGGGCGGCTCCTGGTTAGCGGTTAGCTCCGCCAGCGGGGCCACCCCGGGGAGCGTGGGCGTGTCGGTTTCGCCGGGGGCTCTCGCGGTGGGCACGTATACAGGCACGGTAACCTTCACTCCCACGGGTGCCGCGAACGGTCCGCAATTTGTCACGGTCACATTGAATGTCACGGCTCCCGCCCCCACGTTCACGGCCGCGCCTTCTTCATTGACGTTCAACTATCAGGCTGGCAGCGGGACGTTTCCGCCGAGCCAAGCGGTAGCGCTCAGCAGCAGCGGGGCCGCGATTAGCTTTACCGATTCGGTTGCGACGGTGACGGGCGGCTCGTGGCTCTCGGCGTCGCCAAGCGCGGGAAGCACACCGGGCAGCGTCACGGTTTCAGTGACTCCAGGTTCGTTGACCCCTGGCACATATACGGGGACGGTGACGTTCACGCCGACCGGAGCGGCTAACGGGCCTCAGATGGTCGGCGTCACGCTGGTGATAACGGCGGGGCCTACTTTCACGGCATCGCCCGGCACGCTGTCGTTCAATTACCAAACCGGAGGGGCTGTACCCTCGGGGCAGAGCGTGGCATTGAGCAGCAGCGGATCGGCGCTCAGCTTCACGGATTCCGCATCGACCACTTCGGGTGGCGCATGGCTTTCGGTTTCGCCCAGCGGTGGAACGACGCCGACAAGCGCTACGGTTTCGGTGGCACCCGCGTCCTTGGCCCCAGGGACTTATACGGGTACCGTTACATTTACTCCGACAGGATCGGCGAATGGACTGCAAACGGTGAACGTCACGCTGGTGGTGACGGCGGCACCGACGTTTTCGGCATCACCTAGCAGTCTGACATTCAACTACCAATCCGGAGGGGCGGTGCCTCCCGGACAAAGCGTCGCATTGAGCAGCAGCGGATCGGCGATCAGCTTTACCGATTCCGCGTCGACCACCTCCGGTGGGGCATGGCTCGCGGTTTCACCCAGCGGTGGAACGACACCGGCAAGTGCTACGGTTTCGGTGGCACCCGCGTCCCTGGCACCAGGGACTTATACAGGCACCGTTATATTCACGCCGACCGGCGCGGCGAATGGGCCGCAAACTGTCGGAGTGACACTGACCGTAACGGCGGCTCCGGTGATTAGCGCGAGCGCGAGTTCCGTATCGTTCACCTATCAGATCGGCGGGGCCACGCCCGCGAACCAGACGGTAACTCTGACGGGAAATGCTCCCAGCCTGGCTTTCACGGATTCCGTTTCCGGCGCTCCGTGGCTGATGGTCACGCCAGCCAGCGGAGCGACGCCATCCACGCTGACGTTCGCGGTGAATCCAGCGACATTGACGACGCCCGGAACATTTTCCGGCACGGTGATCATCGCGTCGGGGAGTGCCGGCGTGCCGCCTCCCATCAACGTTTCCATCACAGTGACGGCAGCACCCACGCTGACTCTTTCAACGAACACGGCCAGTTTCAATTACCAGATTGGCTCGGCGGCTCCGGCAGCGCAAGCGGTCACCGTCACCACCAGCAATCCCGGACTCACGTTTAGCGCGGTATCGGATATGCCGTGGTTGGTAGTGACACCAGCAGGCGGAACCACGCCGGGCTCGGTTTCACTTTCGCTCAGCACCGCATCTCTCACGACGCCCGGAACGTTTACGGGGCACGTGACGGTTTCGGCATCGGGCACTTCGAATTCCCCGCAGGTGATCACGGTTACCACGACGGTGACGCCAGCCCCGAATATTCAAGCTTCGCCTTCGGCCCTTAGCTTCGCGTTCCAGTTGGGCGGAAGCCAGCCCGCGACGCAGATGCTGAATATCACCAGCAGCGGCACGCCGCTGACCTTCACCTCAAGCACGGCGACTCCGTGGCTTGTCGTGACCGGCTCGGGATCGACGCCCGGCACGGTGAATGTAGACGTCAACACGACAGGACTAACGGCCCAGACATATAACGGCTCCATCACGATCACGGCGGCGGGCTCAACAAACGGGTCGGTGACGGTTCCGGTGACGTTGACTGTTTCCAGCCAGCCCACGCTGTCGGCGAATCCTTCGGTATTGAGTTTCACATCGACGATCGGAGGAAGCACACCGGCGGCTCAGAGCGTGGCAGTCGCAACGACCAGCGGCGCGATCGCATACACATTGGCGGCGACGACGACGACGGGCGGGGCGTGGTTGAGCGTAAGCCCAACTTCCGGGACTACCCCCGGCAGCTTCAGCGCCAGCGTGGCTCCAGGAAGCCTGGCAGCCGGAACTTACAACGGCACGGTTACCATCACTGCCGCGGGCACTTCCAATTCGCCTTTGGTGATCCCGGTGACATACACAGTGAATGCCGCGCCGACACTAACGGCTACGCCGAGCCCGCTGACGTTCACGTTCCAGCAGGGTGGACCCGCGCCGGCCAATCAGGCGCTCAACATCGGCGGCACCGCGGGGCTAAACTATACGGCCAGTGCCAGCACAACCTCTGGCGGCAGCTGGCTTACGCTCACCAATCCGACAGGAACGACGCCGGGAACGGTTACCGTAGCGGTCACGCCCGGCAGCCTGACCGTTGGCACCTATAGCGGGACAATCACGACTTCGGCACCGGGTGCGGCATCGATCATGACGCCGGTGACGTTGACGGTGACTTCAGCTCCGATTCTTACGGTTGCCCCGACCACATTGAGCTTCAGCTACACGGCTGGAAGCTCGACCCTACCGCCGGGACAGTCGGTGACACTGACGAGCAGCGGCACGCCGCTGAACTTCACCGCAGCCGCTTCCACAACATCAGGCGGAAGCTGGCTTGCGGCGTTCCCCGCAAGCGGCACGACTCCCGGTTCCGTCACGGTTTCGGTTACACCGTCAAGCCTGGCGGCCGGAACTTACTCGGGGACGGTTACACTCACCTCGACCGGCGCAGGCAACGGCCCGCAAACAGTTGCGGTCACGCTTACCGTGACAGCGGCGACGCCGACTCTGACGGTAGCCCCCACATCCCTCTCCTTCAGCTATCAGGCGGGGAGTTCGACTCTTCCAGCCACGCAATCCGTGGCGCTCTCAAGCAGCGGAACACCGATCAACTTCACGGCGGCGGCGGCGACGACTTCAGGCGGAAGCTGGCTGGCCGTGGCTCCCACATCAGGCGCGACTCCGGCAACGCTCACCGTTACGGTGACGCCCGGGTCCCTGACGCCGGGAACTTATACGGGAACGGTGACGGTGACGCCGACGGGCGCGACCAACGGTCCGCAAACAGTGACGGTCACGCTGACCGTGACGTCTTCTCCGACCCTTACGGCGGCACCCGCATCGCTTTCGTTCAGTTATACGGCTGGAAGTTCAACCATTCCACCGAGCCAGGCGATTACACTGACGAGCAGCGGATCGCCCATCACGTTTACCACTGGGGCAACTACCGCATCGGGCGGAAGCTGGCTTGCGGTATCGCCCTCGGGCGGAACAACGCCGGGAACTGTTGCGGTTTCGGTAACTCCGTCAGCGCTGGCCGCGGGCACTTATAGCGGGACCATTACTTTCACTCCGACCGGCGGGAGCGCGCCAATCACCGTTCCCGTGACTCTGACGGTGGGCGCGGCGTCCACGTTCTCGGTATCGCCGGGCAGTCTTTCGTTCAATTATGCAGCCGGAAGTTCCACGCTTCCCGCCAATCAGAGTCTAACGGTCAGCAGCAGCGGATCGCCCATCAGCTTTACCGCCGCGGCCGCCACGGTTTCAGGCGGAGGCTGGCTCGCGGTATCGCCCTCGGGCGGAACAACGCCGGGAACTTTGACGGTTTCGGTAACGCCCGGCGCGCTGGCGGCGGGCACCTATTCCGGATCGGTGACGGTCACGCCGGGCGGCGGATTGCCAGTTACAACGATTCCGGTAACACTCACGGTCACCTCTACCGCCACGCCCACACTTACGGTCGCTCCTAATCCAATCACCTTTACATACCAGGCTGGCAGTTCGACTCTTCCGGCCGGTCAGGCGGTGACCATCACAAGCAGCGGGACCCCGGTGAGTTATAACGCCGCGGTAACTATTTTCTCAGGCGGAAGCTGGCTGACACTCTTCCCCATTTCCGGCACAACGCCGGGAAGCGTGCTGCTTACGGCTACTCCGGGAAGCCTGGCACCGGGGACCTATACGGCTTCTCTGAGCGTGACTTCAGCGGGTGTTTCCAACTCGCCTGTAAACGTGCCGATCACGCTGACCGTGACGTCATCGCCGGTGCTCAGCGCGTCACCTTCGGGGCTGACGTTCAATTTCACGACTGGAGGCGCTACTCCAGCGGCTCAGATTATTTCAGTCGCCAGCAGCGGTGCGACGCTGAGTTTCACGACATCGGGAAGCGGAGCAGGCTGGCTTTCAGTGTCGGGCGGCGGGACGACGCCGAGTGCCGTTACGGTCAGCGCCAACCCAGCCGGACTCACGGCCGGCACCTACAACGCCACGGTGACGTTGACCCCCGGCGGAGGAGCCAGCGCAGTCTTAGTTCCGGTGACACTCAACGTAGTTTCTTCCGCGACACTTGCGCCTTCACCCACATCGCTTACGTTCAACTTCCAGCTTTCCGGCGGCGCGCCCGCTCCGCAAACGATTTCGGTCGGAAGCACGGGTTCGCCGCTAGGGTTCAGCGTGTCGCTAACCAACTTGCCGTGGCTGACGGTGACGCCAACCACGGGAACAACCGGCAGCACGGCTCTGACAGCTACCGTGAATCCAGCGGGGTTGGCAGCCGGGAACTATGGCGGCACCATTACGATAGCCACCGGGACCAGCGCGGCACCTTCCGTAATTCCAGTCACGTTGGTGGTCTCTTCATCCGCCACGTCGCCGATCAGTGCCTCCGCGAACCCGGTGATTTTCAATTATCTGGTGGGGAGCACCATTCCGGGACCGAAGACGGTGTCGTTAGCGAGCGCGACTCCGGTTGGCTACACGGTTACGGCCAGCACGGCAAGCTGGCTGGCGGTTATGCCGTCGAGCGGAACCACTCCTGGTTCGATCACAATTACAGCGACGCCCGGTGCTTTGGCACCCGGTTCGTATGCGGCCAGTGTCAGCGTATCAACGGCCGGTTACGCGCCGCTGGTGATCCCGGTATTCCTTTCCATTACACCGGCACCCGCCCTGACAGCGACGCCGACATCTCTGGCGTTCGCGTTCCAAAACGGCGGCAGCTTACCAGCGCCACAAACCGTAACCGTAGTAAGCAGCGGGGTGGCGTTTACCGCCGCCGCTGCGGTGACGGGTCCGTGGCTTTCGGTTACCCCGCCGTCGGCTGACACGCCAGGCACATTCAGTGTGGCGGCAAACCCGGCGGGCCTTTTACCCGGTGTCTACAACGGTTCGGTAACGTTTACAGGGGCGGCAACGAATTCGCCGGTGAATGTGCCGGTGGTGCTCACGGTCGGGAGCGGTCCCGGAATTTCGGCCAGCCCCGCGTTGCTCACGTTCAACTTCAAATCGGGCGGCTTGAATCCGGCGCCGGAGACAGTAGCTCTGGCCAGCAGCGCGGGTCCCCTGGCATTCACCGCGGCCTCAAATTCTCCCTGGCTGACCATTGTGTCACCGGCGGGCAGTACGGCACCCGGAACATTGACGGTGACGGCCGATCCCGCCAGCCTCGTTACGGGCTCCTACACAGGAACCATTACCGTCACTCCAACTGGTGGCGGCACTCCGATCACACTGCCAGTTGAATTCAATGTGAACTCAGCGGCGGTTCCGAACCTCAAGGCGGTGACGAATGCGTTGAGCTACGCCACGGGCGCGGTGGCCCCTGGCGAGATCGTCAACCTTTGGGGGACGGGCCTGGGCCCGGTTGCCTCGGCTGGTATCGAGTTGACGCCCGCACACCTAGTCAGTTCGAATATCGGAAATGTCCGGGTGCTGTTCGACGGAATTCCGGCGGTGCTGACCATGGTGTCGGATAAACAGGTGAACGCGGTGGTTCCCAACGCGGTTGCTGGAAACGCCAACACCGTGGTGCAGGTGGAATATCAGGGCGTTCCGTCAAACGCGCTCACGGTGCCCATTGCGCCATCGGCTCCGGGTTTAGCTACATTCAACGCTTCCGGTATGGGTGAGGGCGCGATCCTGAACCAGGATACGTCGGTAAACTCGGTGACCAATCCGGCGGCGGCGGGCTCCGTGATCGTCCTGTTCGGGACGGGAGGGGGGCAGACCAACCCGCCGAGCATCGACGGGATCATTCCCGGTTCGGTGCTCTTTATGCCGGTGCTTCCGGTGAGTGCGACGGTGGGTGGAGTGAACGCGACGGTATTGTACGCTGGATCTTCGCCCAACCTGGTCTCAGGAGTGCTTCAGTTCAATGTGCTGATCCCCTCCAGCGTGGGTCCTGGACCGGAGGCTGTTGTGATTAAGATTGGTTCAGCATCCAGTCAGGCTGGGTATACCGTGGTGGTGAAGTAAGGCCTGCTTTATACCCGGCACATTGGCACTGAACGTGCGCTGTGCCGGGTATGATGCGCAAGCTTTCGTTAATTTTCGCCTTCTCGTTGCTGGCGGTTGGGTGTAGCGACACTCGTGGACGGTATCCGGTTCAAGTCAACGGACGCTATGGCTTTATCGACAGCTCGGGCAAAGTCGCCATTCCCGCGCAATTCGAAGCTGCCGGGACGTTTGTGGACGGCTATGCGCCGGTCCAGGTAGGCGGACGCTGGGGTTACGTTAACTCGAGCGGCAAGCTGACGATTAACCCGCAATTCGAAGAGGCCGACCGATTTTCCGACGGGCTGGCTTCGGTGCGAATGGGCGACCGGTTCGGCTATATCGATCACTCGGGCACTTTCAAGATCAATCCCCAATTTGACGGCGCCGGCCGATTTTCGAGCGGGCTTGCGCCCGTCATGATGAATGGGCGGTGGGGATATATCGACAAGAACGGCAAGCTGATCATCAATCCCCAGTACGATCAGGCGGGCAATTTTTCCGACGGGCTGGCGCTGGTGCGCACGGGGGGTGCGTTCGGCTATATCGGCAGCAATGGCAAGCTGGCGATTCAGCAGCAGTTCGATTCCATGGGCGAGTTTTCCGATGGGTTGGCGCTGGTGCGAATGGGCGGGCGAACTGGATTTATCGATAAGACGGGCAAGCTGGCGATCAATCCGCAGTTCGATTGGGCGGGACGTTTCGCGGACGGCCTGGCGCCGGTGCAAATCGGTCAGCGTTTCGGATATATCGACAAAACCGGGAAATACGCGATCAATCCCCAGTTCGACCAGGCCGGAGAATTCCGCAACGGGCTGGCACAGGTGTCGATCGGTAACCGGCTGGGATACATCAATCGGTCCGGCAAGTACATTTGGAATCCGACGGCGTAAGAAAAATTCAAAGGCTTTGGGGCGCGCCCGATATGAAATTGTGAGCCGATTTCTGGAGGACGCGGGCAGGATACTGGAAGCCGCCGTCTCTACGTCGGGTGCCGAAGATTGCTCGATTCTGATTCGACCCGAAGGCGGGATTCACATGG
The DNA here is from genome assembly GCA_025358575.1 of Terriglobia bacterium. Classification (GTDB taxonomy): domain Bacteria; phylum Acidobacteriota; class Terriglobia; order Bryobacterales; family Bryobacteraceae; genus JANYJA01. The sequence continues at coordinate 4,330 of JANYJA010000123.1, read as the reverse complement.
TGATGGGGTCGGATTGGCCTTTGTATTCGTTGCAAGCGGTTCACGGGGCGCGGACTGCGTATTGCGTGCGCAGGGATGGGGCGCAGGTGCGGGTGGAAGGGCTGTCCTGGAACGAGAGCTGCACGCTCAAGGTGGATTCGGCGACGGCGACGGCGCGGCAGTTTTTGGGCGGGCGGGGGTATTTGTTGGCGGCTGCCAACTAGACACAGCTGAGCCGAACCTGAAGTTCCAGGCATCATAGTAGTCGATGATGAAATCTGAACGGCTGCGGGCGCTGCTGCCTGACGTCTGGGCGCTGATGCGGCCCCGGCGCGGGCTGCTGCTGATTGGGTTTTTCCTCATGGTGATCAATCGGCTCGCGGGGCTGGTGCTGCCGGCGTCCACCAAGTACCTGATTGACGACGTGATCGCCAAACACCGGCACGATCTTTTGCTGCCCCTCGTTCTTGCGGTGGTCGGTGCCACCGCCTTGCAAGGCGTCACGTCGTTTTCGCTCACGCAATTGCTGTCGAAAGCAGCGCAGCGGCTCATCACGGATTTGCGGAAACAGGTGCAGGCGCACATCGGCCGACTTCCGGTCACGTTTCACGATTCGCACAAAACGGGCGTGCTGGTCTCGCGCATCATGAGTGACGTGGAGGGCATTCGCAACTTGATCGGCACCGGGTTGGTGGAGTTCGCGGGGGGATTGCTGGCCGCCGTTGTCGTGATGGTCTGGCTTTTTTTCATCAGCGTCAAGATGACGGTGGTCGCAATCGTGGTGCTGCTGGCGTTCAGCGGGGTACTTTGGAAAGCCTTCGGCTCCATCCGGCCGATCTTTCGGGAGCGGGGCAAGATCAACGCGGACGTGACCGGGCGGTTAACGGAATCGCTGGGCGGGGTGCGGGTGGTGAAGGGATATCACGCGGAGGCTCGGGAAGAATCGACATTCGGCGCCGGGGTGCAACGGCTGCTGGACAACGTTCTTAAGTCGCTGACCGCGATGTCGATCATGACGCTTTCGGCGACTGTGCTGCTAGGCATCGTGGGCGCGGTCGTGATGTATATCGGAGCGAGCCAGATCTTTGCGGGGACACTGACACTCGGCGGGTTTGTTACCTATACGGCGTTCTTGGCGTTTCTCATTGCGCCGGTGTTTCAAGTTGTCGGAATCGGGACGCAGATTAGCGAAGCGCTCGCGGGTTTGGAGCGGACACGCGAGGTGATGCGGGAGCGGCCGGAAGATCAGGACCCGAACCGCACGGTATCGCTCGGGCCAATCGTGGGGAACGTGGAATTTGAGGGCGTGACTTTCGCGTATGAAGCGGGCAAGACGGTGCTGCATGACATTAATTTGACGGCGCGGCCGGGCACGGTGACCGCGCTGGTGGGGCCTTCGGGATCGGGCAAATCGACGATGATCGGGCTGGTCACCGCCTTTTATAAACCCGTGGAAGGACGGGTCTCGATTGACGCCGTGGACCTTTCGAGCGTGCGGCTTGACTCCTATCGCGGGCAGTTGGGCGTGGTGCTTCAGGAATCGTTTCTATTCGATGGAAGCATCGCCGAAAATGTGGCGTTCGCGCGCCCCGACGCGACCGAGGCCCAGGTTCTGGAAGCCTGCCGGATTGCGCGCGTGGACGAATTCGCCGAAAATTTTCCGATGGGATATGACACGATCGTGGGCGAGCGCGGCGTCAAGCTTTCCGGCGGACAGCGCCAGCGCGTCTCGATCGCGCGCGCGATACTGGCGGACCCGCGCATTCTGATTTTGGACGAAGCCACGTCCAGCCTCGACTCCGAATCGGAGGCCATTATCCAGCAGGGGCTTTCCTACCTGATGCGCGGGCGAACCACTTTCGTGATTGCGCACCGGCTTTCCACGATTCGCCGGGCGGACCAGATTCTGGTGGTGGAAGGCGGGCGAATTGTGGAACGCGGCACACATGCCACGCTCTACAGTCAGAGAGGACGATATTACGATCTTTACACTAAGCAACACGGAGTAGAATCAAATTTGTTTCTGGCTCCGGGGGAAGGCGATTCCGTAGAGGTGGAATCGTTGAGGTGAGAGCATGATGCGAGGCTTCTCTGGGTTGCTTTTGTCGGTGGCGCTCATGGCAGGCTCGGGCAAGCCGGTCGAACCATCGCCCGCGCTGGCTCCGGCCCAGGTGATACAAATCCTGCTGGCCGCGCTGAAGCACAACGATTCGCCGAATGTCGACGATGGCATCCGCACGGCTTTCCGATTCGCATCGCCGGGCAACCGCCTGATGACGGGGCCGGAAGAGCGATTCATCCGTCTAGTGAAGAATGCGCTGTATCGCCCGCTGCTGAATCATCGATCCACGGACGTTCGGCCCATTCAGATTAGCGCGGACCGCGCGGCGCAACGGGTCAAGCTGATCGACGCAAGCGGAGGCCCCGCAATTTTCGTTTTCACGCTTTCGCGGCAGACGCTGGAGCCGTACAAAGACTGCTGGATGACAGACGGGGTGGAACGAGTCCAACCCGAAGACCTCCCCAACACGCAGATCGCGGCGCTACACTAGTGCTCAATGCAGGTACTTCAGGCCGGCCCACACAAGTTCATTCTTCTGGAACTCGAACTCGACACGGTAAACAGCGTGGCCAAACAGGCTGGCTTCGAGAGCCGCGTGAAAGACAGCCCGCGCAGCATACAACTGGATCTGACGGCACTGAACCGGCAATCGCTGCTGCTGTTCGATGCGGCCGATCCGGCGAATTTGGGATGGTTCTCGCGGTGCCAGTTCTATGTGGACGGGCGCACGGGGGGCGTGATGCAGACGCCGCTGTCCGTGGCTAATAAGCGCGATCGATCCGGGAAAAGCCAGGCAAATTCGGTGCGGCTGCGAATTTCCAAAGAGCTTCCAGCGAGCTTCCGCCTGCCAGGAAAGCAGCCCATTACCGAGCAGGTATTTTACGCATTATTCCAGAATTTTCTGGTGGCGCTGATGAAGACGGGGGTCGCGGTGTGCGGCGGGCCGCTGGTGCAGCCGTTGGCGGGCCGAACGGAGAATATCGGGCCGCGTAACTAAAGCGGGCGCAAAAACGAAATCCATGGTGAAGTGGAATGCGTCTACATAGAGAGAAGGAGTTTTGAAAATGAGCCAGTCAACAGGAATGAACCGCCGCTGGTTTTTGGCGGCATTCGCCTCGGCGGGGGCGGCGGCGTACGGGGCGGCGAAATCGTCGGACAAAGGGGCTCCGGGTCAGGTAAAGCTGGTGAAATTTAGCGATACGGGGGTGCGCGAGGGAGTGATTATGGCAGACAAAGTGGTTAAGAGCGACGAAGAATGGAAGAAGCAGCTTACACCGGAGCAGTTTGAAGTCGCGCGCAAGGCGGGCACGGAGCGGCCATTTACCGGCAAATACGCCAAGAATCACGATAAGGGGCTGTACCGCTGCGTTTGTTGCGGGAATGCTCTGTTCGATTCGGACACGAAGTTCGAATCCGGCACCGGTTGGCCCAGTTTTTATCAGCCCATCGCCAAGGAAAATGTTGAGTCGAAGACCGACTCCACGTTCGGGATGAGCCGCACCGAAGTGAAATGCAAGCAGTGCGATGCGCATCTGGGACACGTTTTCAACGATGGACCGAAGCCGACGGGTCTGCGGTACTGCATGAATTCGGCATCGCTGGATTTTAAGAAAGCGTAGGTTTTGCAGCACACCCAGGTGCTATTTATTTGATCTCGCGGCGGGCACTACTCACTGGGATTTGGCCGACCCTCGACATCGGTGACACCGGGAAGGGCACGCTTATCGGCGCCGATGAACTTGAAAGCGTGAATTAAATAAACGCGCCGCCGACGCGTAGCCGGGCGTATGGTCAGTGCCAAAAAGATCGTTATCGATGATCTTCGGCATGCCGATTCTGTTATTTTTCCTCGATCGATCAGACTTCCCATGTGCTCTGGGGACGCCACGAACCCAAATTGATGGCAGTGTACCGAGCGGTGGATCACTCCATCGGCGAGGTGCGGCGATCCGCTCCGGATTAGCTGCATCGGACCAGAAAAGACCCTATCGCCCGGGACGCTCATGTCCGCCGGTGTCGCCAGCATTCTCGCCGAATGCAAACGTGCCAACGTCCGACCGACGGTTAATAATGCAAAGCGGTGTCGGCTTGAGCAGGGTCGCGAGCTATACGGCCGGTCCGTTGGCACGAGTTGCGGTACTTGTTCCGCTTTCCTTTGACGATTGCGCGGCGAGGCGTTAGCGGCGAAATTTGGCCTTGCCGTCGGTGCCAAGGGCCGAGAGAACGCCTTCGGTTTCCTGGTAGAAAATCGCGGCAAGATTCGCTTCCACTTTCGCACCGGCGCGCAGC
>JANYJA010000168.1 GCA_025358575.1 Terriglobia bacterium | reverse complement strand
GGGGGACGCAGATGAATTACGCCGCCAGGTTGAAACGGCTGGAACGGCCAATGCCTATAGCAAATTCTCAGGTGAGTCATGAAAACTCTAGGTAGGCGTGTGCAAAAGCTGGAACTCAGCTTGGGAGTTACCCCGTCAGCTGCCGCCCTCCACGCGCATGAAATGTTGGAACAAATACGCAAATCGAGATCAACTCGGCTCGGAATTCAATTCGAGCCGCGCGCATTCGAACCGCGCACGCGCAGCGGCCGCACGTTGGCCGAGATAGTCCGGCGGAGACGTTTCGGACGCAAGTAGCGCCGCTAGATCCTTTTTGGAGTGACGATAATACGTCTTAACGGACGTCGATGCAGTGTAACCTCTCATGACGCCCTTTCCCACCAATCTCCGAGTAGCCGACCATACATTCTCTTTCGCTTCCATCCACCTCAAAGGCTGCGTAAAACATTCGCAGTATTTCGCGCCCAAGTCATTTTCTTGAGGGACTGGAAGCACGGGGCGGCGCGGTAGGGATCAAAGTTCGACGATGCTCAGAGCGGTGTTTCCTTTGTCTCCGGCAGATTCATCATTTTCGCCAGCGTGGGCCAGCGCGGGCTGGCGCATGCTTCGAAGTACCAACGGTGACAAGGCGCCAGACTGTCCCGCTGTTCAATGCATCTTTCGAACCAGTCCGCCGCTTGGTCCATTTCGCCGCACAATAAATGGAAAAGAAGGAGCCCGCGTGGGGCCCCGTAATCCTCGGGGGAGTTGCGCAGATTGCGCAGCACTTCTTCGGCCCGGCTCGCGTCCCCTGTTCTTCGCAAAACCGCCGCGAAAGCCCCAACAACCTGTGAATTCCAGGGTGCAAGAGAGAACGCCTTTTCCGCCAGAGGGAGCGCTTCGATGAAGGTCCCTTGTAGCATATGATTCCATGCAAGCCCAAAGTAGCCGTACCAATAATTCTCATCGAGTTCCAGTATGCGGCGCCATTCCGTGCACGCGTCCCCAAGCCTGCCGGCCGCCATGAGAGGGAAGGCTAACATCACACGGAAGATGAGGTTGAGCGGATCTCCCCGGAGCCCCATCTGGAATTCTTCGAACACGGCCTCTGTATAGCTCATCGAATACAGATAGAAAAATCCGTGCCAAGTGCGCACCTGAGGCGGAACGGGATCGCTAGCTAAAGCTAGAGTAAAAAGCCGTTCGGCATCTCTCCAGTTGTAGTCGTAAACGCCGGCCACAACGCCCAGCATGGCGTGCGCTTCCGGCAACGAAGGATCTAGGTCGAGCGCTTTTTGCGCCAAAGCCCGCACTCGCGGCATGGCCTCGCGCGCAGGCAATAAACCGGCGCCCGCTGTCAGAAATAAGAAGTAGTCGGCGAGGCCCACCTGCGCGAGGGCGAATTGCGGATCAAGTACGATTGTTTGTTCAAAGCTTTCCTTAGCGCGCGCCAGCGATTCCGGTGTAAACTTCGCCCAGTGATGCCGAGCCTTCAAATACGCTTCGTACGCTGGCAGTTTCGGTTGATACCGCTCGCGCACCGTAGCCACCGACAGCGTCACCTTCAGAGCCGCCGTAATTGCCTGCGCAATCTCATCCTGGATCGCAAATACATCCGTCATCTCGCGGTCGAAACGCTCGGACCACAGATGCGTTCCATCCGCCGCATGAATCAACTGGCCCGTAATCCGTAAACGAGAACCCGCCCGCCGCACGCTGCCCTCCAAAACATTACTCACGCCCAGCGTTTCGGCGATTTTGCGAATATCTTCGTTCTTACCCTTAAACGCAAACGCCGACGTGCGCGCAATCACTTTCAATCCCGGAATGTGCGCTAGCAGATTGATGATTTCCTCGGCGATGCCGTCGCTGAACCATTCGTGGTCTTTGCCAGCGCTCATGTCGGCGAACGGGAGGACGGCGATAGAGGGTTGCGAGCGGAATGGGGCGGGCATCTTTGTCCGATCCAATGCCGCTTTCACTTCAGTAATCGTTTGATACCGGTCGGTTGCCGACTTCTTCAGGCAGCGAGCGACCACGTCCGCCATCTCGTGCGACGCATTGATCGGACCAAGCGGAGTTGGCTCGTCCCGCAGCACCGCGCTGAGCACATCCACCATGGAATTTCCGGTGAAGGCGCGCTTGCCCGAGATCATTTCATACAACACCGCGCCGAAGCTGAACACGTCGGAGCGCGCGTCGAGCGATTTCCGCTGCGCCTGCTCGGGCGACATATAGGCGGGCGTACCCATCACCGTGCCGTCGATGGTCTTCGTGGCATCCGCGTCGGCGGGGGCCGTGAACTTCGCCAATCCGAAATCGAGGAGTTTCACGCCCGCTAAGGTGACCAGGATGTTGTCCGGCTTGAGATCGCGATGCAGAATGCCCTTCGCATGCGCCGCCTCCAGAGCTTCCGCGATCTGCCGAGCTAGCCGCACTGTGTCCTCGATTGGCAGCGGACCGCTTAGAGGCTTACCTTCGATGAACTCCATCACCAGATAATCCGGGCCGATGTCGTAGACCTGGCAAATATGCTGATGATTCAGCGCGGCGATTGCTTGAGCTTCTTGCTGAAAACGCGCCGTATGCTGGTCCTTCAACTTCTTGATGGCGACGATCCGATTCAGACGCGGATCGAGCGCCTTCCAGACCTCTCCCATGCCTCCCGCACCGATCGGTGCAAGAATTTCGTAAGGGCCGAGTTTTTCGCCTGCATGGAGCGGCATGTGAGTGAATCACTACAGTTTAGCCGATCAAGAGCGGCTTGTGTCCGGATGACGCTAGGACTCAATCGGAAGCGGCCCGGCACATCAGGCCGACGCGATGGATTAGTTCCGGGCCGGGCCGGTTCGGATTGACTCGCGACTCGTACAAAGCAGAGGTTGCTGATGACGGGATTCCGCGTTGGGTCCACGATAATAGGAATTAACGGACAAAGGCTAGCCCCTAGCCGCGTGCAGATCAAGGCTCCGTACGAGTAGCGCGTCAGAACCGGGACTAACGGAAATGGAATATCAACAATGCTGGCGGCAAGCGTGATATTTTGAATTCCGGTTGGACATTCGTGCGTTGTTCAAGCAAAATCAGAATTCGGTGCAATAGGGAGGTATCCGTGAAGACATACACCTTTGTAGCTGTATCGATCGCGTTCGCGTTGACGGCAGGCGCTTTGGCGGCGCAGCCAGCGCCGTTTAATGCAGAAGGCGTCACGATGGGTCACTGGCACCTCGCTTCGAAAGATGTCGAAGCGAACAAGAAACTCTTTGTCGGCATGGGCGGGAAGCTGCTCATGTCCAATGGCAACCCGCAGATCGTGTTCCCTGGGCTTTTGATCAATCTATTGCTGCGGACCGAGAAGCCCGGAGATGGTGGCAGCCAAGGCTCGGTGGTAAATCATGTCGGCTTCATTGTGGACAACGTGCAGCGGCGCGTCGAGGAATGGAAAGCTGCGGGGGTAAAAGTGCTTCCTGGGGGCAATGGCCGGCTGGACCAGGCGTTCGTCGAAACGTCCGACGGTTTGCGCATGGAGATCTTGGAGGACAAGGCGCAAGCCATACCGATTCGCAATGAACACATCCATCTCTGGCTTCCGGAGGCCGAAATCCCCACGGCACAGGCTTGGTATGCGAAGACGTTCGGTGGAACGACCAGCACGCGTAATAACGCGCCGGTTGTGAACCTTCCTGGCGTGCAGATCCGTTTCGCCAAGGTAGACAACAAGCAAGCGGCCACGCTGGGGCGCGTGCTGGATCATATTGGTTTCGACGTGAAGGATCACAAGGCTTTTGTGAAGAAGATCCAAGCGGAGGGGATCAAACTCGACGAGCCACCGCGCGAGGCCGCCGGAGGCAACATCGTCGCGTACGTGACGGACCCCTGGGGTACACGCATCGAGATTGTGCAACGCGCTCCGCTGGCCGATGAGGCACGAAAATAGCCCGTTGGCTTACTGGCAGAGCGCCTGGGCCGTCTGGTTTCGGATGGCGGGAGATCCATCCGTAGGTTTAACCCCAGCTTGTCAGGGTTTGGAATGACCCAATCAGGGATAGCTGCTTTGGTAATTGTGATCTTATGCGATACGCCCTAATTCTAATTCTTGACATGAAAATGTACATCATCAGGTTTGCCGGCGTCATTACACTTGCTGGGGCTCTTGCGCCGGCTTATGGCCAATGGTTCCCTCGGGACCCAAGCACGCCTCGGACTCGCGACGGTAAGCCGGTCCTCACCGCGCCTGCTCCGCGGCTGAATGGCAAGCCGGACTTTTCCGGAGTGTGGGAGGCCGCGAGGCCAACTTTCGACTCCCACAGGTCGTACACCGGTCGGGCCACCGCCGATCCAGACAACTTACAGATCGATCAGACAGACGCTTCAGATATCCGGCGAAGTGTTTTTTTCGGAATGAACCGCCAAGAGGAGCCACTGAAGCCGGAGGCGGTCGCCGTATTGTCGAAACGCCAGTACGAGCAGCCGCCCGCGGTACGATGCCTGCCCCAGGGTGTCCCCGGCGTGATGATGGCTTACGCATTTAAGATTGTTCAAACACCACGCGTACTCATCATGATTCCCGAAAGCCAGGAGCCGCCGCGGCAGATTTACTTGGACGGACGGACATTACCCAAAGATCCAGAGCCTACATGGATGGGATACTCAGTCGGACGCTGGGAGGGTGACACGCTTGTTGTTCAAACGACCGGCTTCAAAGAGGAGGGCTGGCTGGATAATGCTGGCCACCCGCGCGGCCAGTCGATGCTGATCACCGAGCGTTTGCATCGCCGAGATTTCGGCCATATCGACCTGGAAATCCGCTATGACGATCCAAAGTATTACACGCGGCCTTTTACAAACAAGACCGCACTGAACCTGATTCCCGATTCGGACATCATTGAGTTCGTGTGCACGGAAAACGAAAAAGATATGGAACACTTGGGCAAGCGGTAGGGAAATTCTGCGCGACAAATATCTTACGCGCTTTCGCCGATGGGCCGCCTGAAACATGACGATAATGTTGGATAACGGCCGCGTGCAGAGCCGGGATGACTATACGCCCTGGTGAGGCGAGACCGTTGCGGCAAACGTAGGATTACACGTCCCAGTGGATTTACTTCCGTGTAGCGACAATCCATTGGCCGATCTTGCTGGACGCAAATAGTTGTATGGAAGCAGGCTCGTCTTCGAGCGGTTGGGATTCGAGTACCCGCCTCTGGAACGGATATTGGTGATCCGGCGGCAAAGAACGCCCGTATCTTATGCGGGCGTTTCGGACGTACGGTCGGCTACTCGGAGATCACGAGAATGGGCGCTGACGATAATGACGAATAACAACCAAAGCAAGTCATTGGCGCGCTATGGCACGCGAAGTGCGAACTTCAACTCGTCCACTCTAGCCAGCGGGCCAGACCATAGAGAATGCCGAACAGGGCAACCACAGAACTCCACACCAACGTGAAGCCATTCTTTGCCGTGATTACCTCGAGATAATTCGGCATCTGGCTGCGCTCATTGTCGCCTGCGCCTACGGTCATTCGCTCAACGGTCGCGTGGGCTTGCAAATGAAAGTCATCGGCGCTGGAAGCCGGGGCCATAAGCGATCGAATGTAGCCTTTTGAGGAGGCGAACTTCAAGTCCTCGAACGGGCGCAATGCGACCTCTTTGGCGTTCAACGCGTCCAGGTAAATCTTCCCCGAAAGCACAGACGAGCGCCGCCGCTCGAGCGCCGGTCCATCTGCTTGTATGCGATCGATCGCATATAGCCTCAGCCCTGCAAATTCGATTTGTCTGGCGAAAGCGATCGCAGCGAGACTCTCCCCGCGTATGGTGGCCGAAGGGCTCAAATATATTTCTATGGATGCATTCGCGGGAATCCCGGCTCTTTTCCCGTCCGCAGTGCAGTCCGTTGTGGCTTCCACTGCGCCGCGGAGGGTTGCGGAAATGGCTTCGTCTGTGCCCGAGGTGTTGGATGACGGGGCAGTCAGCTCAACTGTGACCTCTGCGCCAGTTCGGCTTAGGCCAATCTCCCACCCCTTGCTTCGTACGATGGCAGGAATGGAAATCGCGTCAGCTTTTACTGCGTTGCTCTTCAACCGCGCATCCAGGAAACATGTGCGATCTTTCATCACCGGCCAATCCGAGCCGTTCACTGTCACGGCCTTCAGACCCGTAGCATTCAGTGACTTGGTTGCCCAGTCACCCGTCAGGGGGCCTTTCCGCGCCATCTGAAAATGCACCTCGGAGACACTCAGGTCCATTTCCACTTCCGTCTGTTTTTGCTCAATCAAAATCGCCGTGACGGCGCCGGCGAGAACGGTAAATGCCAATCCCACCGGAACCCATCGGCGGCTCGGCTTCATGTCAGTGGCGAGTTTCGAAAGACGGTCCACGCGGTCATAAGCGTCTTTCTCGTCTGTTGTGTCTTTTGCGGCTTTCTCTGGCGCGCCGCCGGCCAGGGCGGTGTCCAACAGCTTCTGCCGCTCGGCTTGGACGATTTTTTCAAGCTCTTTGAAGCGCGGGTTAAAGCTCATTACGGCACGCTGATCAAAAACGGAGGCGTTTGCACGCTGCCCTGGTCCCTGCGGTTGCCCTTCAGGATCACGCGATACAGCCCAGCCGCGGGCAGCGCGGGCAAATCCACATCGATTTTTTGATCCTTGGGGTACGAACCATAGCGAAGCGGAACCTCATTCTGAATGGGGATTGCACCAGGTGTAGTACTGACCACGGTCAGGAATACTTCGCTTAAATCCACGGGCGGCACTACGGCCAAACGATACGGACCTTTCGTCACACTCGCAGACGCCACCGAGAGTGGCAGGTAAACCCTTTGGTCACGGCCGTTCACCAAAGCCGTGGTCCAAGCCACCAGCCCTGTCTCCGCCAGCCCCAAGTATCTCTGCGCCAGCGTAGTGTTCCAGTCATAAAATGAACCCGGGCCATGATCATGAGGAGGCGGACCCGGCACCGGAAGGTGCTGCTGCCCACTTACGACAGGCCTCCATCGCGCCACTGCCACAAATTCCCATGAAACTTCAGTATTGACTCCAAGGGGGCTTTATTCATATCATCATATCTAGATAGGTTGATATGACTAATTTGGCCAGCAGCCGCATTCTTGATTTCAAGACCTCCATCGCCCAACGCGCCTTCGTCGCCGATGGAGCCATGGGCACCATGCTGTATTCGCGCGGCGTTTTCATCAATCGCTGTTTTGACGAACTGAATTTGACTGCGCCGCAGATGATCGCGGACGTCCATCGCGAATACGCCGTAGCCGGTGCCGCGATTCTTGAAAGCAATACTTTTGGTGCGAACCGGGCACGACTGCAGAGCTTCGGGCTCGCCGAAAAAGTAGACGCCATTAACCGCGTCGGCGTCGCCCTCGCCCGCCAGGCAAGCGACGCTGCGAGTGGCGAACCGCCATTCGTAGCCGGCGCCATGGGCCCTCTCGGCCATCGCCTCGAGCCCATCGGATCAATCTCCCGCCAACAGGCCCACGAGATTTTCCGCGAACAAGCCGAGTCCCTCTGTTCGGCGGGCGTCGACCTGCTGATCCTCGAAACATTCACGGATCTCGCCGAATTACATGAAGCCGTTCTAGCCGCTCGCCAAGCCGCTGGCCCGGATATGGCCATCATCGCCCAAGTCGCCTTGAGTGATACCGGTGATGTCATCGGCGGTACGCCCGTCATTGAATTCATACGCCAGGCTAACCTTTGGCCTGTGGACGTTGTCGGCTTCAACTGCTCCGTTGGTCCCAAAACCACCCTTGAAGCTTTGGAGGCTGTTGCCGCATACTCAAAGAAGCCGCTGAGTGCGATCCCAAATGCAGGATTGCCCGCTTTAGTTGAAGGCCGCCACATCTATCTCAGTTCTCCCGAATACATGGCGCAGTATGCGCGCCGCATGCTGCAGGCTGGCGCCCGTATCATCGGCGGCTGCTGTGGAACCACTCCGGAGCACATCAAACTGATGGTGTCTGAGACCCGTTCTTTGCAGCCGCAACGTTCAGCGAGTGTCTTCGTAAAGACTCCCGAAAATAGTAGCGTTCAGACTCTCGATCCCATTCCGCTAGCCGCCAAGTCTAAACTAGGCGCCAAGCTTGCCGCCGGAACCTTCGTTACGTTTGTCGAAATCCTGCCACCCCGCGGCACGGATGCCTCGCGCGAAATCGCGGGCGCCAAGCTGTGCTTTGACTATGGAATCGATTGCATTAACGTACCTGATGGTCCGCGCGCCAGCGCCCGCCTCAGCGCCGTCGTCACCTGTCATCTCATTCAAAGGGAAGTCGGCATCGAGACCGTCAATCACTTCTGCTGCCGCGATCGCAATATACTCGGCATTCAATCCGAACTCCTGGGATCTCATTCTCTCGGCGTGAACAACTTGATCTGCATCACAGGTGACCCTCCGCGCATGGGCATTTACCCCGAAGCTACTGCGGTCTTCGATGTCGATTCCATCGGCCTGGTCAAAATCGCTCACGGCTTGAATAAAGGACTCGATATCGGCGGTAGCGCCTTGGGTTCACAAACCTCTCTCGTCATCGGTGTGGGAGCCAATCCCGGCGCCCTGAACTTGGATGAGGAGATCCACCGCTTGCGTCAAAAAGTAGATTCCGGCGCCGAATACATCGTCACCCAACCTGTTTTCGATCTGACTCTCCTGGAACGCTTTCTGGCCCGTATCTCGGACTTCCGGATTCCCGTAATTTGCGGCATCTGGCCCTTGACCAGTTATCGCAATGCGGAATTCATGGTCAACGAACTCCGCGCTCCCGTTCCAATCGATTACATGACTCGTATACGCACGGCTGAAACTGCCGACGAGGCGCGCAATATCGGCATCGCAATCGCCCGTGAAATGGTTCAACAGGCCCAGCCTATGGTGCAGGGCGTTCAATTAAGCGCGCCGTTCGGACGCTATCAGATGGCTCTCGATGTTGCGCAAGCAATCGAATAACACCGCCGCGGCCATTGTTTAAAGGAGATCCGCCATGACCACACTCGCACATCGCACCGCCGAACTCGAAGGCCTGATGGCAGAACGCATCCTCGTACTCGACGGAGCCATGGGGACCATGCTGCAGGCTCGCAACCTCACTGCCGAAGACTTCGGCGGACCTACGCTCGAAGGCTGCAATGAAAACCTGGTCCGCACCCGGCCTGATGTCGTTCTCGACATTCACCGCGCCTATTTCAAGGCCGGTTCCGATATCGTCGAGACCAATTCCTTCGGTGGTACGCCTATCGTCCTGGCAGAGTATGGTCTCGCCGATAAGACCTATGAAATCAACCTCACGGCCGCCCAACTGGCCCGCCAGGCCGCAAGCGAGTTCGCCACTGCCGCCCATCCACGCTTTGTCGCCGGCGCCATCGGCCCCACCACCAAGGCCATCAGTGTCACCGGCGGCATCACTTTCCCGGAGCTGGTTCGCAATTTCTCCGAACAAGCCAAAGGACTCATCGATGGCGGCGCCGATTTCCTGCTGATCGAAACCTGCCAGGATAATCGCAACGTCAAAGCCGCATTGTGCGCCATTGATGACCTGAGCGCCGAACGCGGCGAACGCGTTCCTGTCATGGTCTCCGGAACCATCGAGACCACGGGCACCATGCTCGCCGGCCAGACTGCCGAAGCTTTCTGTGCCTCACTCACTCACGCCAAGTTACTCGCCATCGGTCTGAATTGCGCAACGGGACCCGAGTTCATGACCGACCATCTGCGCAGTATCCATCAGATGTCGCCTTTCGCTGTTTGCTGCTACCCAAACGCCGGCCTGCCCAATGAAGACGGCCACTATACTGAAACGTCCGAGGCCCTGGCTCGCCAATTGGGCAGATTCATCGAATACGGATGGCTCAATCTCGTCGGCGGCTGCTGCGGCACCACTGAAGAACACATTCGCGTCCTCTCTGAGGTTACGCACAGCAAACTTCCCCGCCCTCGCGGCAACCGGCCGCTGCGTTCCTATTATTCCGGCATTGATCTTGTCGAAGCCGAGCCATCCACGCGCCCCTTAATCGTGGGCGAGCGCACCAACGTCGTCGGCTCCCGTCTGTTCAAAAACCTCGTATCCGAGGAAAAATGGGAAGAAGCCACCGATATTGCCCGCCGCCAGGTGAAAAACGGTGCTCATGTCATCGACATCTGCCTGCAAAACGCTGACCGCGATGAACTGCGCGACGTCCCACCCTTCTATGAAAAGCTGATCGCCAAGATCAAAGCGCCGTTGATGATCGATACCACCGATCCGGTTGCCATTGAACTCGCGCTCACTTATTGCCAGGGTAAGAGCATCATCAACTCCATCAATCTCGAAGACGGCGAAGAAAAGTTTGAAAGAATTTGCCCTCTGGCCCGCCGCTACGGTGTCTCTCTGGTCGTAGGTTGTATTGACGAAGATCCCATCCAGGCCCAAGCCTTCACCCGCGAACGTAAACTCGCCGTCGCCCGCCGCTCCGTTGACTTACTTACCAGTAAGTACGAAATTCCCGTCGAAGACATCATCATTGATCCACTCGTGTTTCCTTGTGCCACAGGAGACGCCAACTACGTCGGCGGAGCCGTTGAAACCATCGAAGCCGTCCGCTTAATTAAGCACGAGCTTCCCAATGTGAAGACCGTCCTCGGCATCTCCAATATCTCCTTCGGCCTTCCCGCCGCCGCCCGCGAGATCATCAATTCCGTTTTTCTTTATCACTGCACCAAGGCCGGTCTCGACCTCGCAATCGTCAACGCGGAAAAGCTCGAACGTTTCGCTTCCATCCCCGAAGCAGAACGCCGTCTCGCCGAAAATCTCCTTTTCAATACACCCACTGACCAGGCCGCAGACCCGAGTGACTGGCGCCAGCAAACCCCAGATCAAAAGATCGCCATCAACCAGTTCCACATCGCCGCCATCACCGAGCATTTCCGCCAGACTGGCGCGCGTCAAAAGACAAAGGCCGCGGACCTGCCCCTCGACCAGCGCCTTGCCCAATACATTATCGACGGCAATCGCGACGGCTTAGTTGCCGATCTCGACCTCAAGCGCGCCGAAGGCGCCATTCCTCTCGATATCATCAACGGCCCTCTCATGACCGGCATGGCTGAAGTTGGCCGCCTCTTCAATAACAACGAACTCATCGTCGCCGAGGTCCTGCAGTCCGCCGAGGCCATGAAGGCCTCAGTCACTCATCTCGAACAATTCATGGAAAAGGCCGATACCGCTGCTCGCGGCAAAGTCCTTCTCGCCACCGTAAAGGGCGACGTGCATGACATCGGCAAGAATCTCGTCGAAATCATTCTTGCGAACAACGGCTACTCCGTCGTCAACCTCGGCATCAAAGTTCCGCCCCAAACACTAATTGACGCTTATCACCAACACCAGCCCGATGCTATTGGCCTCTCCGGTCTTCTCGTGAAGAGCACTCAGCAAATGGTCGCGACAGTCACCGACTTTCAGAACGCCGGAATCAAGGTCCCCGTTTTGGTCGGCGGCGCGGCACTGTCTGAAAAGTTTACTTCCACCAAAATCGCGCCCGTCTATTCCGGCAAAGTGCGCTACGCAAAAGACGCAATGTCCGGCCTCTCCCTACTGCAGAGGCTGATGGCCTCAGATGAGCAACTTGACGCCGTTCCAGTAAACACCGCAGTTGCTGAGCGAGAATCCGCCGCTCCGACAACCCTTGTTGCCATCTCGACCACACGCAGCAGCAAAGTTCACACCGCTCCCATCCTTCCTCCGCCCTATCTCGACCGCAAGGTTCGCCGCATCGAGAACCTCAAAGATGTCTGGAGCTACATTAACCCCTTCATGCTCTACGGCCGGCACCTTGGCTACAAAGGCAACTTCGAGCAGCATTTGAAAGAGCTCGATCCCAAGGCCCAGGCACTCTTCCAACAAATGGAGGATCTGAAAGCCGAAGCCGCATCATTCCTTCGCGTCAACGCAGTCTGGCAGTTTTTTGAGGCCGAGGCTGACGGCAACACCATTCACCTGTTCGCGCCCTCGGCAAGCACTCCTTTGCACTCATTCCACCTCTCGCGCCAAAGACAGGCCGATGGCTTGTGCTTGAGTGACTATGTCTCACCGCCTACCTCTAACGGCCGCGATCACATCGCGCTCTTTGTCGTGACCGCTGGTAAAGGGATTCGCGAGCGCGCCGAAACATGGAAACGCGCTGGTGAATATGTCAAGGCGCACGGCATCCAGGCTCTCGCCATTGAATCCGCCGAGGCCTGTGCCGAGTGGCTCCATCGCGGTCTCCGCGAACAATGGGGCTTCCCCGATCCCCAGTCACTCGTCATGAAAGACCGCTTTGTCTCAAAATACCGAGGCAAACGCTATAGCTTCGGCTATCCCGCCTGCCCCAATCTCGACGACCAACTCGGCATCTGGAAACTACTTCACCCCGAAGATATCGGCGTCGAACTCACCGAAGGCATGATGATGGACCCGGAAGCCAGCGTCAGCGCCCTCGTCTTCAGCCACCCCGATTGCAATTACTTTAGCGTCGGCGATTCCAGCGATAGCCTGACTGCGTAAGTACAGGTACTCTGCAAGGGCGAGATTGAACTTCCGTCGGATTTGCACGGGGTTGTGTATATTGATATCAGCCGCGGCATTGCTCATGCCGCCGAAGAAATCCGTGAAGAGCTGGACAAGTGGCTTTAAAGACTGTCCCGAGCGGATGACGCGCGACTCGTACAAAGCTCGAATGGATTCGCGGGCGTGAAGCCAGCTTTTCGGAAGCGGAGCTGGATCTTCCGCTCTGCGAAAGTTGTCTATTCCGACGACCCCGCTGGGGACTGACGATAATAGGAGTTAACGGACAAGAGGCTGGTCTTTTCGTCGGTCAGAAGTGGTATTGAGCTCCGATCAGCAACGTGCTGCGCCGGACTGCGGCAATACGCGCAGCTTCGCCCAACCATTGGTTCTTTCGAGAATGATCGCAACAGCCCGTTTTGACGGTCCCGCCGGTTCGCAGCGCCCATCGTCGGATTGCACCAACAACTGTTCGGCAAGTGAACGCTCAAGTACCCAGCCCAAGCCTTTTGTGCGTACAGCTTCTCCAACTCACCGGCTTGGCGCTCCAAATCGGCGTCCGTGAAATCGGAACAGGGTTTGTGGATGCGGTGCTCCAGCACTGCTACCCCGGCGTCCACGAACGGGTCACCGGCGTAATTCACTCGGCTAGGCACTCTAGCTTGGTGAACTTGATGCTATAACATTGTCGCCACAGCGAAGGCTGCCGAAAATTGCCCTTTCCCCCAAACCGTCTGCCTGCCGACGCCTGTCCATTCTCCTGCTCTTATGAATGGAATTAATTGCGAAAGCTCGCCACGGTACTCAACTTCACCGGCGAACCCACCGAGTGGATGGCGCTGCCCGGTCCGCGTACTCCTTCTTTCGACATCGACCGTTTGCAGATTACTGGCGACCATTTGGACTTGTTCGGCCTGTCCGACTTGACCCACATCTGGATGCGCCACGGAGGAAGGTTCTCTCTGGAACGGATTCAGAAGATCATCTCCGGCGAAGCAGAGGTAGGGCTCATGGAACACCTGAAATCCCTTTGTGGGGGCCGATTTTTTCGCAAAGAAAAGAATAGATGCGGCCACAAGGGAGTTCAAGCGCTTTTACACCCTTGGACGTCCCGGTCTCCGAGAGCGGCGTGGGCCAGATCCAGCAGACACAATTCAGAACCCGCGGTTCCCCCGTTGCCCGAGACGCCAGTCAGCCGTGCTGGTGACCTCTGGCGACTAGGAAATCATCGCATCCTCTGCGCCCGTTGCTCGCGCGTGGGGTCCTCGATCCCCGCCGCTTGCGCTAAATCCTTCAGATAGTCGTCGTATTTCTGCCCGTTGTTCCGCCGGTGTTAACCTGCGGAGCGGGTGTTTAAAGCCCGCCCCACGCATATATAGAGCTTACTTATCCTTCGGCCCCTTCGCCGCCGGCGAATGCCGCTTCGTCGCAGCCGCAGCTAATGCTGACGCCGCTGCCCCGGTGTTGGCGGAGGCAACGACAGGCGGGCACTCCGCTGTGCTTCCACCTTGGAATGGGGCGTCAAGCGTCCAGGCTCCACGGCCCAGCGAGCCCACCACCAGCACGTCGCAAACAGCGTTGTAATGCAGGTCGTAGAAAAACGCATGCGGCAGTCCACGGCCTACCTTCGTCCAATTCTTGGCATTCGTATGGAACGGATCGAGCGTCACGACATCGCCGATTCCGCCCACAAGCAGGTGCGCGTTTTTATCCTGGGAATTCTTCTTGGTTGACGGAGGATTGTAGATTTCAAGTGTTTGGGGCTGGTCCACCTTCTTGCGGAGATCTCCCGTATGATCGGTCCAGGTTGCTCCTTCGTCGATCGAACTCCAAACGCTGCCGTTGCTATCGAGTACGTAGATATTGGTGTAGTCCAGAGGATCCATCGCCAGCGAGACCGGATTGGAGCCTGGGTAGAGGTTCAGGACCGTCGGCGGATTTGCGAGGTGGACCCGGTGGTAAATTTTCGAGCCTGCTCCCACGTAGAACACATCCGGGTAGCTTGTGCCGTTGAGGGTTCCGCCGTAACTCATGGATGAAACCGACGCACCCAGAGAACCCAGATTCGTGAAATTGTCGCCTCTATCGCTAGTCTCCTGTCCCAGTGGTTCGCACGGTAATTCCCGAAGCGTGAGCCGAGAGGGTGCGTTGGGCAAAGCGAGCAATGCTAGCGAGGATTTGGTCGGCGGTTCTGGTCCAGACAAACGGCTTGGGATTCTCGTTGTGGA
>JANYJA010000148.1 GCA_025358575.1 Terriglobia bacterium | reverse complement strand
CGGCCGGAGGACCGCGGCCTGCCGGTTTGGCGGCGGATCGAGCGGGCAACCTGATCATCGCGGACGCCGGCAACCATCGGATCCGCAGAGTGTCGCCAAGCGGCCTTATCGTGACGGTCGCCGGCAACGGGACCCGCGGCTTCAGCAGCGATGGTGGGCCTGCCGTTAACGCGCAACTCAACTTTCCTACGAGTGTGACGCTGGACGCGTCGGGCAACCTGTTCATCGCCGACTCCGCGAACTACCGGATTCGTAAGGTCTCAACTAGCGGAATCATCACGAGCGTCGCCGGCAACGGTCAGTGCTGCTTTTCGGGGGACGGTGGGTTGGCAACGGATGCCGCAGTGGTCACAGTCAGCCTGGCAATTGACCCTGCCGGAAACGTCTTGGTGTCAGACTCTCAACGTATTCGCCGGATTTCGCCCAGCGGAATCATCAGCACCATGCCGGGCAGCGATATTTCGCCGCGCTGGCTTGGAGGCGTGGCAGTGGATAGCGCGGGCAACGTATTTGCCGCATCACTTGGCTATATCCTCAAGATCTCCCCAAGCGGCACAGCAACAATTGTCGCGGGGAATCAGACTGCGGGTGGTTTCTCCGGCGACGGCGGTCCAGCCACGAATGCGAAATTGTCTAACGCTTTCGCAGTGGCAGTGGACGGCGCGGGCAACCTCTTCATCGCCGATGCCGCCAATGGCCGCATCCGCCAGGTCTCGCCCGGCGGGATCATTACTACGGTGGCGGGCATTGGACTCGCGAATTCCTCCATCCGTAAATGCAAGGAATACCCTGGAGCACAGTTGCGCTCGGCTCGCTGTTGCTCATCTCGGCCTGCTTAAAAGGAGGACAGAAAGTGGAATCTCCGCAACCTGAAAAGTCGAAGCCGCCTGTCAAAATGGAGCAGCGCGGGCGCATCCTTGGAATCGGCGGCGTCTTCTTCAAATCCGCTAATTGCGATCAGATGCGCGAATGGTATTCCAAGCATCTTGGACTCGCCGACAAAGGCCAAGGAGTGATGCTTCCGTGGCGCGAACACGACGACCCGAAAAAGGAACACGTTACAGTTTGGTCTGTTTTTCCCGCCTCCAGTAAATATCTCGATCCCAGCCCCGCGCCGTTCATGATCAACTACATCGTGGATGATATGGATGCTTTGCTCGACCGCTTAAAACTAGAGGGAGTAAAGATTGACGATAAAAGGATGGATGAATCCTACGGTCGCTTTGCCTGGATCTATGACCTGGATGGGAATAAGATTGAGCTCTGGCAGCCGCTGCCGGCAAAGCCCTAAGGGCCTTCCGACGCTTTGCGCGCCGCCAAGATTTTGTCACCCCTAATACTCCCCAGCGTACTCCGATATGAGACCTAGGCAAGATGCCTGGCCGGGAATGATTCCCGGCTGCAAGTCAACTTTGAGGAGAATCGTATGGCATATACAATTAACACGAATATCGCAGGCCTGCAGGCGCAGGACTATTTGCGAATCACAACCGAATTCCAGCAAAAAACCATCAGCCGCGTCACCAGCGGCTTGCGCATAATCAACTCCGGCGACGACGCGGCAGGTTTGGCGATTGCAAATGGCTTCCGCAGCGACCGGGCTGTGCTGACGCAGGGCGTCCGCAACGCCAATGACGGCTTGTCTACGCTGCAAACCATCGATGGCGGCATCAACAACATCTCGCAATTGATCGACCGCGCCAGAACGCTCGCCGCTCAATCCGCTTCGGGGACCTTGACCGGCGCCAACACGCGCACCGTGCTCAATAGCGAATTCCAGAGCGTGATCAACGAAATCGACCGCCAGGCGCAGGCCATCGGCCTCGACCAGAACGGGGTGTTCGCAAAATCGCTCTCGGTATTCATCGGCGGCGGCCGCGACAACAATGGAATCTCCGGCATTTCCAACGGCAGCGTAGGCGTGGATTTGAGCACGTCCACGGTGGACGCCAAGAGTCTGGGTTTGAAGGGGCTGCAAGTGGCGGGCGGGACGGCTGGCACAACAGACATCGGCAACGCCAGTACAACCAGCATAGCCAACATCGTCAACAACAACACCAATACGACCTCGGAAGCGGTGAGTGGATTCACCGACTTCTATTTCCGCGGTCCCGGATTCTCGGATGGCAGCAGAGTAAAAGTGTCGGTCAACCTGGCGGGCGTCACCGATCCGGTAACTCTAGTATCGGCCATCAACAGTTCGATCGCTTCGGCCGGAAACGGATCGTCCCCTGCGGCGACAGCATTCAAAGCGGCCGGAATCACTGGTTCGGTTGTCACCGACATCGCGACCGGCAAACAGCGCCTGGCTTTCACCAGTTCGACCACCGCTTTCCAGGCTTCGGCGGGAGACCGGGTGTCAAATGCCCTGCTGGGAAACTTCTCCGCCGGCACCACCGGAGTCGACCTTGCCTATAGCGTAACGGGTGGTGGTAACGTGGCCAGCACCGGTACGGCGTGGGCCGCCAACAGCAATATCGTGGTCCGGTTGCAAGGCGGTAGTCTTACCGCGCCAGTCGATCTGACGCTCAGCGCCGGCGCCGGGGCTTCCACCGCGGATGCCGCCTTGACGTCGCTTTCAGCCGCCGTATCAAGCAACGCGGCATTGCAGGCGGCGTGCATTTCTTTAACCACCGGAACCCTGGGCTCACCATTGC
>JANYJA010000105.1 GCA_025358575.1 Terriglobia bacterium | reverse complement strand
GCAAGGTCGGTGACCGACCGCATGGCCCTCGAGCCCGCGATCATCGAGGCGAACGAGAACCGCTCGGCGACGACGGCGCGCAGATGACGATTTTCCGTTCGTAATGCGGCAACTTCCAATGCCTTGCGAACGGCCGCGCGCAGTTGATCGCCGCGAATTTGAACATATTCATCGTGATCCACCGGGAAATATTGCCTATCGCCGGAACTTGCCCCCAGCGGCGCAACGCCCAGAACGTCGGTTACGAACTCGAAGTGATGCCCATTCCAAGTGAAGATCATCGGGCACGATCCCGACATCCGCTGCGCTTCCGGAAAATTCAAACTCTTCGCCGCGAGCTGTTTCGGCTCATTCTGAATCATCCCGTTGGACCACTCGATGCGAACCGTGTCGGCCTCGGCATACGAAGCTAAACCAAATACCAGCGGCACACCGGCGTAAAGTTTCTTCTGATAACTGGCTCCCGCCTTCACCTCCACCGTCGCGCCCATCCCCAGCTTGACCGTTTTGATTCCAGTGATTCCTATTCGCAGAAACTGGTTGTGCGTCGCTGTCTCATTCTCGAAAAGATGCAGCACGCCGTCACCCGCGATAAACGCGATATCGTCGCGCCCCGCATTCCGGAAGTCTCCGGCGGCTACGGCGACGAACGCGGGAAGCGGCGTATTCGCAGCCGTCCACGCACCCGTGACGTTGTTATGAAAAATCGCGGAACCCGCAATTAGATCGTCCGCCGTTCTGTTGTCCAAATCCGCAACCGCAATCGGCCCCTTCCCAGCAGGGGCGTTTTCCGCCACCCGCAAGACCCCTTGATGATTCTCAATCAAGGTCATCCCGGTGGATGACGACGCGATCAAATCGAGATACGCGTCGTGATTGAAATCGGCCGCCAATAGCGAAGTCGCGCCCGCCGGCAGCACCTCGATCGGTAGCGCTTCGAACGCTCCGTTCAGCTTGTCCAAATAAAGAATGCCGGTGTGGTCGGCATAGCTAACCACCAAATCACGCGCGGCCGTCTCAAGCTGCCGCGCAAACAGTGTTGCCGCGAGCGCGTTCCCCTTCGCAAACGGAAAGGCCGTGGTTTGGTCTGTGAAAGTGCCGTCGCCGTTGTTCCGCAGCAGCTTCGGCGACGCCCCAAGTAGAAACAGATCCAGATCGTTGTCGTGATCGTAATCCATCCAGATCGCCGTCGTATAGGCGCCATCCGGAAGCGCGATATTGGTTTTCGTAAACGTGCCCTTCTGGTTGTGATACAGCGCCGCGCCCGTTCGCGTAAGCACGCATAAATCCGGCAGCCCGTCGTTGTCATAGTCGCCCGGAATCACCGCAACAATATCGCGAATGTCAGCCAGAATCTTCGCCGTCGCCCCTCCATTTCGCGACAGTACGATTCCCGATGACGACCACGCCAACAGCTCCGCCTTGTGTTGCCCCGTCGTATCAATCGCCACCAGGCCTGCATTTGCCCCCTCGAGCGTCCCCAGCTTGTGATCGGCGAACTTCAGCACCGCGGGTGCGGCCGGTGCGGCCACGGGTTCAATCGTTTCGTAGATTTCCGAATAATTGTTCGATTCCAGGTCCTCCGAAGCCGTGCCGCCCGCGCGCTTCTTCAGCTCCAAAAACGCTGTCATCTCCCGCCCCGCATCCGCCGTATTCGACGCCTGCCGGTATAGGCTCGATAGCTGGTAGTGCGGTGCGGCCAAATTCGGATTCAACGCAATCGATCTCAAAAACTCGGCGCGCGCACGATCCAGACTTCCCGTAAGGCGGTATAACACTGCCAGGTTGTAATGCGAAATCGCATCGTCCGGAACCAGCTTGATCATCTGTTCCAACTGCGCCATGGCGACATCGTTGTTGCCATCCTTCTTCGCCGCGATTCCGAGCGCGAACCAAGTGTGCGGAATGGATGGGTCCTGCTTCTGCGCCTTCTGAAGCTCAACGATTCCTTGCGCTGTCCCCCCCGCTTTCAGCAGCGCGAGCCCGTAATTGATCCGCTCGCGTACCGATTTTGGATTTAGCGCCAGAGCCTTGCGGAACTCTTCCACCGCCTCTTTTTGCGTCGTGGGATTCTCAAAAAAAGCCTTACCTAGATTGCGAAAGTGCCACAGTTTATCCAGGTCCGCGTTCGGTGTAGCGCCGAAAAGCAGCAGCAGCGCGGACGCGCAAAGGATCAAGGCTGTGAGCCACACGGAGATCCGGGTCATTTGTTAGTTAGGATAAGCTATGCGCACAAAGATTTTCGCAACCGCTCTTGTTTTCGGAACCATTGCCATGACCGCCTCCGCCGCTTCAAGCGTCTACGACTTCACTGAGAAATCCATCGATGGCACGCCCACACCGCTTGCCAGTTACAAAGGAAAAGTGGCCTTGGTCGTCAACGTCGCCAGCCAATGCGGTTTCACGCCGCAGTACGCCGGCCTTGAATCTCTCTACAAAAAATACAAAGACCAGGGCTTCGTCATCCTCGGTTTTCCAGCCAACAACTTCGGCTCGCAAGAGCCCGGCTCCAACGAAGAAATCAAAACCTTCTGCACTCGGAAGTTCGCTGTCGATTTCCCCATGTTCTCCAAAATTTCCGTGCTCGGTGACGACAAAGCGCCGCTCTACAAGTACCTCACTGGCACCGGCCCTGAAGTCAAATGGAACTTCACCAAATTCCTGGTCGATAAGACTGGCAAAGTCGTCGCGCGCTTCGATTCCAGCGTGACCCCCGAATCCCCGGAAGTCACCGCCGCGGTCGAGAAGGCGCTTAAGAACTAGGCGTGGCTTGGACCCTTGCCAGCCTTGAAGCGGACACTCACCTTTCTTCTGTTCGGCGCTCTTCTCATCTACGCCGATCACGCCACGCGTCGCCCCTTTCCGGGCATGTCGCGGCTCACGATCCGCATTCTCGATGAGTCCGGAAAACCCACCGGCCTAAGGCTGCGCGTCACCAATTCGGCGGGCGATTACTTCGCGCCGCTGGGTCACCTGCCTAATCCCGATGTCACCAAACACAGCGCGGGCGATGTGATTCTTGGCGACGAAGCGGAGAACCCGCTCGAAGTTCATGCGCTCGTCTACGATTCCGCGCAGATCGATCTGCCCGCCGGACACTACAACTTCCACGCATCTAAAGGCTACGAATACCAGACGATCGATGAATCGGTCGACGTGACGCCCGATAAAACTTCAATCGTGAAGCTGCCGCTGCGCAAATTCGCGGACTTCGAAGCCCGCGGATGGTATCCCGGCGATATTCACATGCACTTTCCCGACCCGAGCGGCATCCGCTATGAGATGGAGTGCGAAGGGCTGCGCGTGTGCAGTCTGTTGCTGCTGAAGAGCGGCTACAAAACTGGTCGCCCTGGCGACGGCCATTTCGAAAACGTCGAACACTTCACCGGCAAGCTGTCGCCCGTTTCCGACGCCAATTATTTCGTGCAAGTCGGCGAAGAGTTCCGCCATGGTCTGCTGGCGCACTTGATCTTTCAGAATCTGAAGACCATCGTCTGGCCGGTGTCTACCGGTGGCCTGCGCGAGTCCGGCGTCGGCGGTTATGATTGGCCTCTAATGCTTCACGCCGCCGACGATGCGCACGCGCAAGGCGGCCTCGTTACCTGGGCGCACTGGCCCTATCCGTCGCTGGAAGCGCCGCTCGACATCGCGCTCGGCCGCATCGATTCCATCGATCTGCTTACCACCGGCAACCCCTTCGCGCACCATCCGATCCTGGTCGACGTCTACAAAATGCGCGGCCCCGAAGTTTATTCCAAAGCTCCCATCGACGTCTACTATCACTATCTGAATTGCGGTTTCCACCTCGCCGCGTCCTCCGGGTCGGACAAAATGGCGCTCAATCCGCCTATGGGAAGCGCCCGCGTTTATGTCAAGACCGAAGGCCCGCTGACCTACAACTCCTGGATCGAAGGCATTCGCAAAGGCCACACATTCGCCAGCGACTACCCTCTGATCGAATTCTCGGTCGATGGCAAAGAAGCCGGCGAAACGCTTCGTCTCGCGCCTGGAAAAGTGCGGCTGCATGTGAAGGCGCGGGCGCAATCGCTTGAACCGTATGAGCAGCTCGAGATCGTCCACAACGGCTCCGTGATCCGCACCGTGAAACCAGCGGGCGAACACTTCACCGCCGCCTTAGACGAATCTATCGAGATTGATCGCGGAGGCTGGATCGCGGCCCGCGCTCATGGGCCGAAGATGCTCCAGTACGGCGCGACCTGGTGGAAAATGCCCGTGTTCGCGCACAGCTCCCCCATTTATCTGGATATGCCTGGAAGGCCTGCGGACGCGCGCGAATCGGCCTGCCTGTTCCTCGATCAGCTTTCGTACCTTCAGAAATGGGCCGAAGAGCAGGCCAACTTTCCCACTCCGCAAAACAAATCCGAAGCGCTGCAGAAGATAGCCGAAGCTCGCGCTATCTACCTAAAGCTGCGGATGCCGCTCTAGCGCTACGCGATCCCACTTGCCCAAGCGTGCCGCCGCCTCATAGGTGCTGTTCAAAAACTCCATCAGCAGCGATTCAGGCGATTCAGCCGTTCGGATGTCACCGTATTTCAGAATGAATTCGCCCAAATTCTTGTCCCAATACGCGGCCGCCGGACCGACCGATTCTTTGTCCAGACCCTCGGGCTTTGGCACCGCGTAGCAATAGAAAGAGGGATTCGGGAACGCATCGGTGCCAGGCCAAAATCCCGCGCTGATCACTTCGTGCGAGTAAGCTTCACGAGTTATCGAATCGGCGCTCGGCTGCTGCGGCGCTACCCGTCCGGAGAAGCGGCTTGCCGCCAAATCGAAACTGCCCCAGAAGAAATGCACCGGGCTCGACTTGCCGATGAACTGAGCGCGGAACTTCTTAAGCACAGCGTCTACGCTCACAAGAATCCGCCAGAAGCGGTGCGCCGCATCCGCATTGTAGCTGGCGTGCGTATAATCTTCGGGGAAGGGAATTGGCGCGCTGACTTCAACGGGCTTGTCGTTAAGCGTGACATCGATCTTCAAGGCCGCCAAAGCGTCAAGAAATTCCGCATGGAACGCCGCCACCGATTGTGGCCGCAGTTTCAAACGCACCGGCGCGGCCCAAATCGTGCGAATTTCGAGCACATGTTCGTTGAAGTCAAACTCAATCTCAAATGCTTCTAAGCCATACGGTATCAGCGACGTAGTGAGTCCGCGAGAGCTTACATAGAGCGGCACATTCCACCAGTGATTTTGAAGCGGCGTACGCGCCAGCCGCACCTTCCCGACAATCTGCGTCCACATATGCAGCGTGGTCGCCGTGTCGCGCCAGTCGTTCCACTCCAAAGCAGGCCACGCGTTTTTGTTGATGTTCATTTCAACTTCGCATCGAGCACCGGCTTCAACGCGCTAAGGGTGATGGTGCTGTTGAATTTCTGGCCGTCCACAAACAATGTCGGCGTGCCTTCCACACCCGCCGTTGTTCCCTCCGCCACATCTTTCGCGATAACCTGCTGCAGATCCGGCGAATTCAAGTCGCCTTCAAAACGCTTAGTGTCCAATTGAATCAGGCGCGCGAGATTCATTAAACCCTCGCGCGTGATGTGTCCGCGCAAAGCAAAAATTGCATCATGCATGGGCCAAAACTTCCCCTGCTTTTGCGCCCCAAGCGCCGCCGTCGCCGCCAGCGCCGCTTGCGAATGGATATCGAGGGGGAACTCTTTAAAGATCAGCTTCACCTGCGTGGGATAAGCCTTCAGCACCGCTTGCAATTCAGACACTGCACCTACGCAGAATGGACATTGAAAATCCGAGAACTCAACTAGCGTAATCCGCGCATCGGCCGGACCGATCACCGGGGCGCCGGTTACGTTGATTTTTACCTTGTCGCTCAGCAGCCGTGTTTCCGCCGATTTCGTCTTTCCCATCGGCGATGCCAGCACCGCCGCGCGCACCTCCGCCTCATTCTTCCCGGCCTTCACTCCCTGAACTACTACCGCGGCCAGCGCCTTGCTATACGCGCATGTCGGGTCTTTCACCCGGCACTCTGCGACTTTCATGCTGCACCCGCACGTGCAGCCTTCATTACGCAGAAGTTTAAGCGCGAGCGTCTTTTGCGTCGGCGAGAGCCCGTTCAGATCCACCGCCGGAAGCACCGTGGCCTTGTCCCATTCCTGCGCCTGCAGCCATAGTGTTCCCAAAAGAAAAACTGCGCCCAGCATTTTCATCACGTTTATATTGTCGCAAACCCTTAGTCGAACAACCCCGGCTGCTCTTTCACCGGCGGCTTCTTTTGTGTGCCGCGCGTTAGCGGACTCCCCACCACGCCCAGCACCACCATGCTTCGCAGCGCCTCGCGGGGCACGAACAGCTTCTGGTTGTTGGAATATGGCTCAGGAGGCGTCACGGTAAACCCATAGGGCTCAATCGCTAACAGATCGTTAGATAGAATTCCGTCGAGCATCTCGGAATCCCGCAGAGTCATCCGGACCCACAGGCCATCCATCTTCGGCCTTGTATTGAAGACTCGGGCGGCGCTTGGCGATTCTGCATCCGAAAAATCCCTTACAAAGCACACCGTCTTCACTTCGCGGAAACTCAGCAATGCCACAGTACCTTCCGGCGTCAAAACCTCCACCCCAGACGGCTGCAAGTAGCTGTGGGGATTCACGAAACCGGCCACCGGATCCCGGTCGAACCGGCGCACTACCACTTTCTTGGTCGTTGAACCTGCCAAGAAACACCTTTAAGCGTTATTTGTTTCAAACATTTCCGCGAATATTGTATCATTGGCTGGATGCTAGATGAGGCAGTGCCGGAAGCCGCGCCCCAACCCTTCAGCCCCCTCGCCCTAGCCATTTCCGATTTTCTGAATTTTTGCCGCCTCGAAAAGGGCTTAGCCATCAACTCTTTAGAGGCTTATTCCAGCGACCTCGACCGCTTCGCGGACTTCGCCGCCAGCTCGTCTCCCGGCGAGATTCCCGGACAGCCAATCCTGCTCCTTTATCTCAACTCTCTATACCGGTCCGGCCTCGGCAGCCGCTCCATTGCGCGCCATCTAACCACGCTTCGCGGCCTGTACACTTTCCTGCTATCCGAAAGACGCATCTCCGCCGACCCCACCGAGCACATTCAGTCGCCGCGTCAGTGGCACAACATCCCGCACTTTCTCAATCTCGAACAAGTGGACAGGATTCTTGCCGCGCCTGACGCTGCCAAGCCCACCGGTCTGCGCGACCGCGCCATGATCGAGCTGCTCTATGCCGCCGGACTGCGTGTTTCCGAACTGTGCGGCGTCCGCTTGACCGACCTCAACGCCGAGATGGGCTTCATCCGGGTAACCGGCAAAGGCAACAAGCAGCGTCTTGTGCCAGTCGGAAAATGCGCCCTCGCGGCCATCGATCTCTACTTGCATA
The DNA here is from genome assembly GCA_025358575.1 of Terriglobia bacterium. Classification (GTDB taxonomy): domain Bacteria; phylum Acidobacteriota; class Terriglobia; order Bryobacterales; family Bryobacteraceae; genus JANYJA01. Next base: position 4,704 of record JANYJA010000105.1, on the reverse strand, counting down.
ACGCTCGCCCCGCCTTGCTGAAGTCCCGAAAAAGTCCGCATCTGTTCGTCACCAATCGAGGCTCCTCCATGACGCGTCAGGCTTTCTGGCATCTCCTCGCCCAGCACGGCAGAGCCGCCGGTATCTTTCACCATCTGAGCCCTCACGTCATGCGTCACACCTTCGCCACTCACCTGCTCGAAGGCGGCGCCGATTTGCGCAGCGTCCAATCCATGCTCGGCCACGCCGATATCTCCACCACCCAGATCTATACCCACGTTATGCGGTCCAAGCTTCGGCTGACTGTAGACGCGCATCACCCACGAGCCTAGCCATGAGCGATTACATGTATCTGCTCGAAAGCCATCTGAACGCGGATCAAAACCGCGTGGTGGCCGAAGTCAACGCCGCGGCCACGGGCGCCAGCGTCAATGTTTTTCTGAGCGGTGGCGCTCTGCGCGATATGCTGGGCGGCCACCCCATTCGCGATCTTGATTTTACTTTGGAAACCAATCCCGCGAAGGTCGTGAAAACCATTCTCGGACGTCTTCCCGGTTCGATGCTCTTCGAAGAAGATAACCGCCGCTACATCGAGCTGTCGTTCCCTGGCGGCGTGACCGCTCAGATTGCCATGGCGCGTGAAGAGCGTTACGCCAAGCCCGGCGGCAAGCCCCACGTTACCCCCGCCACCGTCTATGAAGATCTCAAGCGTCGCGATTTCACCGTCAATGCCATGGCGCTCTCGCTCAATCGCGGCTCCCGCGGGTTGCTCATCGACCCCACTAACGGCCAAGCCGACCTGCTCAATCGCCAGATTCGCTCGGCCTATTCCAACGCCCTATACGACGATCCATCGCGTCTCCTGCGCCTGGTCCGCCTGCGCCATCGGCTTGGTTTCACGGTGGAAGAGCGTACCGCCCGTCAGTTCGAGAACGCGCTCACCGAGAACCTGCAGCGCCTGATTCCGTCCTCGAAATTGCTTGAAGAACTGCGGCAATTGGGCGACGAGTCCGCGCCTTCCGAGGTGCTGGATGAGCTCAAGAGCAACGGACTTCTCGCGCTGTTCATGAAGCCCGCCGTCGCCGCGAAACTGAATTTCGCGGGTTTGGGCAAGCTCGAGAAATTGAAGCGCAGCGTGCCCCACGGCACCGGCGGTTGGTCCGATGGATGGCGCAGCTTCCTGCACGTGCTCACCGAAAAGCTGTCCCCGCGCGAGCGCAGCGACCTTTTAAGTTCTCTCACCATGCCGCGCGAGGATGCCGACCGTCTGCGCAAACTGGAGTCCCATGCCGCCAAGCTGGAAACCGAGCTGCGGTCGCCCACCTTGCGCAAGCCATCGCATATTTTCAAGCTTCTGAACGCCGCCGCATCCGACGAGATTCTGTTAATCCTCTACGAATCGCAGCAGCGTATTGTGCAGGACCGCATTCGGAATTATCTGGAGAAATACCTGCCCATGGCGCAGGAGATCACGGACGAAGAAATCGGCGTAACTCCCTTAACGCCGAAATACCAGAAGGTCCGCGAAGAGTTCGTCACGCGCCGCTTGGATGCCCGCCCCAAGAAACCCGACACCGCCGCCGAGCTGCCTGACAACGGTGCCCGCAACGGATATGGCCCCCCCCTTGCCACGCGCGGCCGAGCGGCGCGCTAACTCTCTTCCAGCACGCAAACGTCCCGCAAATTACGATATTTCTCGGCGTAATCTAACCCGTAGCCCACCACGAATTCATCGGGAATTTCGAAGCCGACGTACGCCACATCCACCGGTCGCAGTCGGCGCTCGGGCTTATCGAGCAGCGCCACCACGCGAATCGTCTTGGGGTGCCGCTGCTTCAGCAGATGCGTGAGGTAATTAAGCGTCACGCCGCTATCCACAATGTCCTCGATGATCAGCACATCCGCGCCTTCAATCGAAATATCCAAATCCTTGGTGACCCGCACTTCGCCCGAAGTGCTCTTGCCCCTGCCGTAGCTCGAAATCCCCATGAAGTCGATGAAGGCGTCGCGGTGGATCGCACGCGCCAGATCGGCCAGAAAGAAGCACGCGCCTTTCAGGATGCAGATGAGATAGAGAGTGCCGTCGGGGTAGTCGGCGGAGATCTGGTTGCCCAACTCCAGGATGCGGGATTGTATCTGAGCTTCGGAAAGAAGCGGGCGCAGCGACGCGGGCATCCCGCTATTCTAAATCGGAATCAGCCGCCGTTCGCGATGCGCGTGCTTTGCGGCCCGATGTGAATGTGCGCGCCGGTGGCTCTGTGGGCGACCGCGGCGCGAAACGCGAAATAAGGAATGCGATTCGCAGTCAAATACTGCCGGAGCCAGATGCCTTCGGGCTCATCCGGCGTCACCGCCACGTCCACGCGATTTCGGTGATCGAACCCGAGCGAGCGATGCAGCGCCGTTTCGCCGATGGCACTAATCGGCATCGGCTTGGCGAACTTGCTTTCAAAAGCATGCTCCACTCGCTGGAAATCGCGCGGCGTGAAGATCCCGTTGCCATCGTACCGTTCCGCGATTTTATGCGCCTCGCCAGGAGCATTCTGAAGGGTGGTGCTCAAAGCCTGTTCCAGCCTGGCAGTCTCGGCCAATTGCTCCACCAGTTTGGCTCGCGATACGGCCCAATCCCGCTCCTTCTTGGCACGGTCCACCTCGTCAGCCGAAGTCGTCATTTCGCTGCGCGAGATCACCCCTGCGGCTACCAGCGAGTCCTGCCCTTCAGCGGCTTTGGTGCGCCGCTCAAGGCGGCGAACTGCCGCTTCTATCATCGCGTCGCACTGTGCCAGCGTTAAGTCTTTACCGTACAGCGTTTTGCGCAACAAAGACTCATCTTTCGCATCAAGTACAGCTTCGTGCGCTTTCTCCAGCCGGATCTTGGGCAGCGCACCTCTGTCAACCAGATCGGCGATTTTTTCAACTTGCGCTTCGGCCTTCATCACAGCCGGGTCTTCCTGGGCGCACAAAGCGGCCGCGCAAAGCATAGTGGTGACAACCAGTTTTATCTGCACGGGATACTCTATAGTACGATGAAACCTGGGAGAAGGTTTCTGAAGGAAGCTCCAAACGTCCAATTAAATCAGGCAGTGGAAGAACTCAGCCAGCCGGGATGGCTTGCGGCGGTGCGGGCCGCGCAAGAGAAGCAGGCTTCCGACATCCGGGTGCTCGACCTCACCGGAATCACATCCTTCACGGACTATTTCGTCATCTGCACCGGCGCGAACTCTCGCCAAGTGCAGGCGATCAGCGACGAAGTCAATTTTCAGCTCAAACAACTAGGTGAGCTGCCGGTGACTCTCGAAGGCTACAACCAAGCCGAATGGATTCTTGCTGACTACAGCGATTTCCTGATTCACATTTTCTCTCCAAAGTCGCGTGAGTTTTACGATCTGGAGCGCTTGTGGCGCGGAGCCAAAGTGGTCGAAATTCCGCCGGAGTGAAAGTTTTTCTATATTACATTGGCAAGCCGCGCGACCCTCACGCGAACAGCATGGCTGAAGACTTTGTGACGCGTGCCTCCCGCTACTCTCCCACCCGAATGTGCGAAATTCGGCCCGAGAAAACCGGCGACGAATGGTGGAGCAAGCACTCCGCGGCGCAGAAAATTCTTCTCGATCCCGGCGGCAGGCAAATGGATTCCGAAGCCTTCTCGCGCCTCTTCGCCCAGGCCGAGATGTCCGGCCGCGATCTGGTGTTTCTGGTGAGCGGCGCGGACGGTCTTCCGGCGCGCTGGCGCGAACGGGCCGACCTGCTGCTTTCGCTTTCCCCCATGACTTTTCCGCATGAGCTCGCGCGCGCCATGCTGGCCGAGCAGATCTACCGCGCCTTCGCCATATTGCGGGGGCATCCCTACCCGCGTTAGTGTTGAGATGTTGCCCGATTGCATGCTCTGAACGTCCCCAAAAAACGAATCCTACATGTCATGGTTTAAACGAGATACAGACGGCCCGGACAAGAAGCCGAAGCCGGTGGAAGGCGAGCGCACGGTTCGCACCGAAGGCCTCTGGCATAAATGCGAAAGCTGCCGGGAAATTATTTGGAAGAAGGATCTGGAAACCAGTAACCAGGTCTGCACCAAATGCGGCGCGCACTTTCGCATGGGCGCTATGGCGCGGCTTGAAATGCTCTTCGACAATGGCGTCTTCGAACAGCACGACATGGAGCTGATGTCCTCCGATCCACTCAAGTTCGTCGACCACAAGCCCTATCGCGAGCGCCTGCTGTCCATGCAGGCTGCCACGTCGCTTACCGACGCTCTGGTCTCCGGCAGCGGCACTTTGGCCGGACGGCGTGTGAACATCTGCGCCATGGAACCGAAGTTCATCGGCGGCAGCATGGGCTCTGTAATGGGTGAACGCATCACGCGCGCCATCGAGCGTTCCATCGAGTGCAACTGCCCCATGATTGTGGTTTCCGCTTCCGGCGGCGCGCGCATGCAGGAAGGCGCCATCAGCTTGATGCAGATGGCCAAAATTTCGTCCGCTTTGATGCGTTTGGATGAGGCCGGTATTCCCTATATCAGCGTGCTCACCGACCCCACCACGGGCGGCGTGACCGCAAGTCTCGCCATGCTGGGCGATCTGAATATTGCCGAGCCCGGCGCGCTCATTGGTTTCGCCGGACCGCGCGTGATCGAGCAGACCATCCGCCAGAAGCTTCCTGAAGGTTTCCAGCGCAGCGAATTTCTGCTCAAACATGGAATGCTGGATGCCGTGGTGGCGCGATCTG
>JANYJA010000100.1 GCA_025358575.1 Terriglobia bacterium | reverse complement strand
GGATAACGGCGTGCGCGAATATATGTGCACGGTTAATTTTCCGGCATCGTGAAAGCGCTGGTAGACGGGATAATGAGGCCACAGCGTGATGTCGTCAATCGACGTGACGCCCACACGCGCGGCCTCGGCGAGAGCCGCATTTAAGGCTTCATCGTACTCAGACGGCGAAGGGTCGGGAATCAACCGCTCCGCCAATGGCATTGCGGCATCTTTCAACACGCCGGTCGGTTCGCCCGTGCGAGGGTCGCGTACGATAGTGCCGCCCGGCGGATCGGGCGTCGCGCGGGTGATTCCGGCTTTGCGCAGCACCAAACTGTTTACCAGCACCATGTGACCGTCGAGCCGCGAAACGAAGAGAGGATTATTCGGCGTGACGGAATCGATCGATTCTTTAGTCGGAAGCGGGGCGCCAGGCCATAACTCGTGATCCCAATCGCCGCCGGTGATCCAGCGATGTGGTCCCACTTTTTTTGCCTGCTCGCCGATGCGGCGCGCAAACTCAGCCTGCGTCTTGGCGTCACGCAGATCCACCGAGAGCAACCGGAATCCGCCGGCGACGAAATGCGTGTGGTCGTCGATGAAACCCGGCAGCGCGAGTTTGCCCGCGAGATCCACAACGCGCGTGTTCGTGTCTTTGAGCCGAGCGATATCTTCATTCGTACCGACCGCGATGATCCGATCGCCGCGAACCGCAACAGCTTGCGCGCGCGGTCGCGATGCATCGCCGGTCCAGAAATTTCCATTCGTCAGGAGCAAGTCCGCGGGCGGGGTCCGTGCCAGAAAATACTCGACGATTCCCTTCGCGACGAACGGAATGATTTCGGCCTTCTTGCTGTTGTCTTTCGTGAAAACAACCAGGATGAATTCGGCGCCGTTCGGCAGTCGAATATAGGCTGCGTCATGCCGCGTCGCGCTGGTCCAGCCCGCTTTGGAATAGTATTGGGAGCCGCGCGGAAGTCCAGTACCGGAGAATGCGTGGCCTTGATCGTCGGGATCGTCGGTCGGCACCCACGGATCGCGATGAAGCAGGTTTAACATGGCCATACTGCGCTCGCGCGAGACGGCTTGTTGCGTCGCAATCGAGTAAAATAGCCGCGCCACAGCCTCCGTGGTCAACCGATTGTTATTCTCGAAATTCGCTCCACGCGATTGGCGCTCGCGCCCGTACGGCCCTTCTGCAAACGCCTTCTGGTTCACGTTGATGCCGGTGTAGCCGAGGCCGGCATAATAGCGGTTTACGGCATTGCGTTTGTCGAGCCAATCGCGTAACGCCGCGGGTTCGAGTTCCGGGCCGCCCGTGGTCCCGGTAAGAGCGTCAAGCACCATTCCGGTTGCATCGTTCGAAGAAGTCACGATCATGTCATGCAGGGTGCGCTCGAATTCCGGCGTCTGCGCCAGCGTTCCGGCCTGCAACTGAGCGTGCGCGGCTGCCAGATAAAACAGCTTCACGACGCTCGCCGGATAGAACGATTCCGTGCCGTGATAGCCCGCCGATTCAGGACGCGCGCGGTTGTTCATATCGATCGCGGTTACGGCGATCTGGTCTGAAGTCAGGCCCGGTCCGAACTTCGCGAGGGCCTCTCGCACAACCTTGGCGACCGCACTTTCAAGCGGTGCCGAGGGCGCGAAGTTCTGAGCGCTCGCAGTCTGCAACAGACACGCAATTACAAGTAGGAGACGGGCCATGGGAAGCTTCTGTTATAGCCAATTCAGCGGCCTTGCCGTGTTAGGCTATGCAAGGGTCCCAATAAAACCGCATGTCTGAACAGATCCTCCTGCAGGGAAAACTGCTGGGGATAGATGATTTCCTCATCCACGAACCGAAAGCAAACCTTGCGGGTGCCGTGACCGACGAGCGTCTGGCGGCGCGCTCGTTGTGGTTCACGTTACTGAGCGAAGTGCTTCCGCGAGCTTTACTCGCCGAGCTGGAACTGGCGAAGCTGCTTCTGGGTTCGAGCGGCGGCGGCCAGTTCCTCGTGATTCTTCCTGGAACGGTGCGCGAAGCGGCCGAATTGTTCCTACAGACGGCCTCGCAACAGATTCGCGCTGTAACCGGCGGCCGCGTGAAGCTTCTTTGGAGCATCACCGAGAATTTGGGCGACTGGACGGTCGTTCGCAAGCGGCTCACTGATGAATTGCAGCGCAAACAGAATACGCCTCTCGCCGCGG
>JANYJA010000115.1 GCA_025358575.1 Terriglobia bacterium | reverse complement strand
CGTCAGGATCGATCCGATCAAAATGGCGATGTATCGAGAGCTCCATGAAGCGCGATCGAACGTTCGGATCTTCCCCGACACTGCGGGTCTTTTTGATCTACCGCAGATCGAACGCGAGCGCGCCTTCGCGCGACGTGAACTGGTCGAAGAGCGGCTCAAGTCGTGCTGCGCACTGGCTGAAAGAATCGGCCTAGACGCACAGGAGAACCTTTCAGAGGTTCTTCGTCGGTTCGATCTGAACGTCGAAGGGCGCTTCGCGCTGACCGGTCTCGATACATCGCCATTTTGATCGGATCGATCCTGACGATCGTCAGGTTCGGAGCTTTCTCCCCGATAAGCTCGCGCAAGCGATCCTCGGAATCCGCCGGATAGGGCATCCTGCAAAGTTCATCGTTGAAGTGGGCGTCCTTTGCAACCACTCTAAATCGTTCTCTTGCCATGGCCGTGCCTCCCAGGGACCGAAAATGTCGGGCCCTTAAATGCAAAGGGCCCGCACGTTTCCGTGCGGGCCCTTTAGCTCAAAACCGGAGTAGCTAGCTGCGCTAGCGCCGTTGTTGGCAAGTGTGAGCCAAGTAGGCCATGCGGCTTACATGCAACTCCAGACGTTTGGCACCCAATCGCACTGTGAGCCACTCTAGATCGTGTCCATAATCCACGATCTGCCCGATTACGATCTGGCCCGGCATGGCACACTGGACATGCTGTTTGAACCGAAATTGTGGCCAGGCCCCAGGATCTCCCCCATACCCCCACGGATCCTGATCCTCGGTGAGATCGGTGTGCCATCCCGAGGACAGACGCAACGGTAAACACTGTACGAATTGGCGCAAAGCCATAGCAATCCTTTCGGGGGTTCAACCCTCAATTAAACGACAAACAGCCCCCACGTTTCCGTGCAGGCCATCTCTCAGATCTCCCGACTAGCGCTTAATGGCTCCCAGATAGCGCCCGATCACTGTCGCTCGCCCCGACGCACTGCCATTGCGGAGTAGGATTTCAGCTCGAAGTCGAATTTCTTTTTCGTGAGCCTGCGTTTCGCGCGCGACTCGTTCAGCGTCCCGTCGCGCGTCTTGCTCGCGCGTCCGTTCCAGACTCGCGCGCATCCTATCGAGCCGAGCCGCTTTCGTGTCGATTTTCGCGCTTTTGGCTTCGATTGTCTGGCGCGCGATCGCTTGCTCCCGACGCTGTAGTTTCAATTTCGCGTGCGCAATTTCATTTCGGAAAAGCGCCTTTTCGCGCGCCTTTGGCGCGTGCGGTAGCAGTGCGGGGATTGCCCACATGCCAGTTTGCCCTGTCCACGCGTGTTTCGCGATTGCCGCGATTGAAGTGATCCAATGTTCCATTTTCAAGCCTCCCGATCCGCTACGTGCGGACCATTCGTGATCTCTCGATTCGAGTGATCACGTATCGGGCCCCATCTTGCGGGCCCGATACGTGAAAATTCGAATTTTCGAATTTTCAATTCGGAAAGCTCTCACCCTCCCGAACACGTGTAGTCCGATTCAAGATGCCCGACGCGCACGCACGCGTTTACATCCGTAGACAATCCGCGCCCCAACGCGCTAGATCGTCGCGTCCCTTACCCCTGGGCCCGCCTATATGATCGCCCTCTATCCGGGCTCCGGAGGATTGCGAGCGCCTGATAGGCGCGCGCCGCGCTAAGGTTGCAAGCGAGCGCGAAATTATTTCGCGTGGTCACCCGATAATCCCGGAGGATCTATCGTCCTGGCATGGAGCGACGGGACGTCACTCCTGGGAGCACACTAGGCCCCGATCGTCTGCTCGCAGGTGCAGATCGCGCGCACGCAGGATCTGCCGGACATAGTCCAGTTCGAGATCGCTCAGCTCACAGCGCGAATTCTCGCTATCCTGGTGATCCACGTACCCCCGCAGGTACGCGCCGGGCTCCGCGGTGCGGGCCCACTCTCTGAGCGCGTTCATATTGCTCTCTCCTTCGGCCCCGCGTTCGGGGCCCGTGCTCCCCGCGTTCGGGGCCCGTGGGTCCCACTATCGGGGCCCTGCCTAGGACTATCCTAGGCCCATATCCGACGGTAGTAGTTATTTTGTATTCAACCCGGTAACAACCGTTCCCGGAAAATACCTAAAAACCCAATGATTTCAAGCACTTAGCCCCGAGCCCCGGTCCCGCGGCCATAGGCCCCGTTACCGGCAACCCCGGGCCCTGGTCGGAATTCCCGGGCCCCGACGCTCTCTTTTCCACGGGCCCCGGTCATTTCCCGGGCCCCGGAGCTGGTTTTCCCCGGGCCCCGGCTAAGCCCCGAGCCCCCGAGCTCGGGGCCCGGTCAAGCCGTGACTGAGCCCCGAGTCAAGCGTGACTGAGCCCCCGCGGGGCGCGCTCCGGGGCCCG
>JANYJA010000092.1 GCA_025358575.1 Terriglobia bacterium | reverse complement strand
TCCGGGATTGCCCTCGACATCCGATACCACCACCTCGGCATCCGACAGCGGCTTACGAGCCTTCTCGGCCTCGCTGGAGTTGGCGGGGTCGCCGTCGACATATTGGTAGAGCCAGTTCTTGAGAAATTTCTCCATCGATTCACGGGTGCTGAACCCTCCGATCTTGTCGCGCACGATACACTTGAGGTAATGCGCGAATCGGCAGGTGGCGAACAGATACGGAAGCCGCGCCGACAGGTTGGCGTTGGCCGTCGCGTCCGGGTCCTGGTATTCCTGCGGCTTCTGCAGCGACTGCGCGCCCATGAAAGCCGCGACGTCGGTGTTCTTTCGATGCAGCAGCGGCATGAACCCGGCCTTGGCCAGCTCCGCTTCGCGGCGATCCTCAATGGCGATTTCGGTCGGGCATTTCATGTCCACGCCGCCGTCATCGCTGGGGAAAGTATGTACCGGCAGGCCCTCCACCGCCCCGCCGCTCTCCACGCCCCGGATGCAACTGCACCAGCCGTATTGCTTGAACGAACGGTTGATGTTCACCGCCATTGCGTATGAGGCATTGGACCAGACGAATTTGTTGTGATCCGCGCCGGCGACATCCTCTTCAAAATCGAACTCTTCCACCGGATTGTTCTTGGCGCCGTAGGGAAGCCGGGAAAGCGTTCGCGGCATACACAGTCCGAGATACCGGGCGTCCTCGCTGTCGCGGAGCGACTTCCACGCGGCATATTCCGGCGTTCCGAAAATCTTGGTCAGATCCCGGGGATCCCCCAGCTGCTGCCAGGTATCCATGCCAAGGACCTTCGGGCTTCCGTTGGCGATGAAAGGCGCGTGTGCCGCCGCGGCAATCTGTGCCATCCCGTTCAGGATTTCGACATCGGGCGCCGAGTGATCGAACTGGTAGTCGGCCACCAGGCAGCCGTACGGCTCGCCGCCGAGCTGGCTGTATTCTTCCGCGTAGATTTTCTTGAAGAGCGGACTCTGGTCCCAGGCCGTCCCCTTAAACGTCTTTAGTGTCTTGCCGAGATCCTTCTTGGAGATGTTCATGACGCGGATCTTCAGCGTCTCATCGGTTTCGGTGTTGTTGACCAGGTGATGAAGCCCGCGCCACGCGCCTTCGAGCGTGCGGAAGTCTTCGTGGTGCATGATCGCGTTTACCTGCTGGGTGAGCCGCTTGTCGATCTCGGCAATCATCGAGCCGATGGTCCGCACGACGTCATCGGAGATGATCGCAGTGTTGGCCAGCGCCTGGGCCGCCAGAGTCTGCACCGCGCTGTTGATCGCTTCGGCGCGGGCATCGTTCTGGGGCTTGAAGCTCTTTTTAAGGAGGCTTCCAAATTCGTTGAGCGTCTCGGTCGCTGCCGCCGGGGCCGCGGTCGTTTCGGTTTGTGGGTTAGTTTCAGCCATTGGTGGCGCCTCCCTTGGATTCCACAGCCTTTGGAGCCGACGCCAGCGCCTGCAACAGCGCCGGGTCATTCAACACTTTACCGACCAGTTCCTCGGCACTGCCCTTGCCGTCCATGTATGTGAGCAGGTTGGACAGTTGAGTGCGTGCGGTGAGAAGTTGATTCAGCGAATCGACTTTTCGGGCGACCGCCGCGGGCGAGAAATCGTCCATGCTCTCGAAGGTAAGGTCCACGTTGACATTTCCCTGGCCGGTCAGCGTGTTGGGCACTTGAAACGCGACGCGCGGCTTGGTCGCTTTCAATCGGTCGTCAAAATTGTCGACATCGATCTCCAGAAACTTACGGTCCTTCACCGCGGCCAGCGGCTCGGCGGGATTCCCCGAGAGGTCCGCCATCACGCCCATGACGAAAGGCAAGTTGATCTTCTTCTGCGCACCATACACTTCAAGATCATACTCGATCTGCACGCGCGGCGCACGATTCCGCTGAATGAACTTTTGGCTGCTTTGCTTGGCCATTGCGACTCCTGTTGAGTTGTTCGAACCAACAATTCCCGAAAGCGCGAGGGACATGGACCCCAAACACGCGGTTATCGTATTGACCCTTGCGAACGACTGCAAGAATTAACTTATTGGACATCTCATTGTTACGACCCGTCGGTGGTGTTGCCCAACGCTTCGAGCTGTTTCACTGCCTCCGGCGACAGGTTCTTCATAATCTCGATGAAGCTCTTTCCGACCAGATGCTGAGCGCGTCGCAGGAACAACGGAATCGGACTCGAAGGCTCAAATCGTTCGTAATACTGACAGATCACATCGATCGCTTTTTTCACATCGTCAGGGCTTTGTATGTTTCCAAGGATCGCGCCGCCGGGCCTTGGCCCGGCGCCGGTTGATGGGCCGGCGGCCTGTCCGTCTTCCGGGACAGGGGCCGGCTCGCCGGGAATGCGCTTGCGGACCTCCGCGGAAACTTCGCCAAGCACCTTTAACAGCGGATCAAAATCCAGTCCCTGGCCGACGCCGAGCAAGGCCGAGAGTCGTGCATCGGCGGTTTTGACCAGGGCAATCGATTCGTCGGCGGCGTTGGCGACGGCGCGCAACTCCTCGACCGGCGTATCCTTGAATGCCGCCTCGATCACATCCGGCTTAGGCGCGGTCGTACCGGGCGGAGGCGTCCCCCGGCCGCTCGCCCAGGCAATGTCACGAAGTCCGAAATGGCCCGCCATCGAGTGGGTCAACGGCACCATACGCAGCCACGGCAAAAACTGAGTTTGGTCGGTCAGGCCCCCGACGATATTCAGCCGCATCGTGGGATCATTCCCATCAGACGAATCCAACTGCGGATGAACCTGTTCCCAGCGTTGCACTAATAACCCGCTCATGATTGCCAATCCGTTTCGCAACCCGCTCATTCCCTCGGTTCGAAGCAGTGCTTCGCACAGCTTTGCTACGACGGTCAGATCCTTGGTCCGGGCAAACAGCGCCAGGCACCGCTCCCGGACATCCCGCCAGTTAGGCTCTTCCGCGGGAACCACGGTGGCACCCATCTGCCGTTCGGGCGTTCCCTGGGCCACCCGCATAAGCTCCAGATAGTCGGCATCGAACTCAAGGTTTGCTCCGCAAGGAGCCTCAGAAGAAACGTCGCCCAGAAGCGTTTCCACATTGATAGCACTCATAACACTCACCGGATTGAAGTTATTCCCGACCCCTCTTATCA
>JANYJA010000007.1 GCA_025358575.1 Terriglobia bacterium | reverse complement strand
ACGATGGGTTCGCGGGTGGGGTAATCGACAAAGCTTTGCACGAAAACAGCTACCACGCCAAATCCCCAAAAAAAGCGCCATGCCAAGAAAGTGGACGCAACGGCCACAACAAGAAGCAAGAGCATGAACGGGATTCCGCCTTCCGCCGCCCACTGCGCCCAGTCGTTGTGCGCTTCGTTGGCGTAGAGCGCATTATCGAACGTCGCGTAAGCAGGGTAAACTGTCTGCCAAGTACCCAGTCCAAATCCGGTAATCGGCCGATCTTGTGCCATGACCACGGTGGATTGGAGAAGTTTTCCCCTTAGCCAATACGGGTTCTCTTGTTGAACGCGAATCCAAATGGTCTGCCAGCCCACCACGGCAGTGAATAGCGCCATGAGCGCCACCATCTGCAGAAGGAGCCATCCCATACGCCTCGCAGGCAAAAATTTGCGTTGCCATCCCAACAGGAGAATCAATACGGCCTCGGCGGACATCAACGCCGTGCCAGTGCGTGAGGCGCTGGCGACTACCGATGCAAACATCAGAGCACCGGCAATGGCGAACAGAACGCTATGCTTCTGGTCCGTTATCATCCGGTAGAGTGCGACCGGAAACAGCAGTTCTAAGAACGCCGCGAATTGGTTCTTATAAACGAACGGGCCAATGGTGGGCAGCTGGACTGGAAAAAGCCAGTACACCTCGTTAGGTGCCGTGTAGTATTGGACGATTGCCAAAACCGTGAGCGCGGCTCCGAAAAGCACCGCTCCCGCGAGGAACCGATCACGCCCGGAAGATGATCCGAATATTTGCATCGCGACGAGGGCAAACGCTGCGTTCGTCGCCCAGAACAAGCTCGCCTTACTTGTCTCGAACGGGAGAACCGTTTGGTGCGTGGCCACCTGGAGCGGCCCCCAGCACGCCGCCAGAATCATGAAGAAGATAACAAGATGCCAGCGAAACTCCAGATTGCCAATCAGATACTGGACGACACACCAGACCACAAGCGCAAAAACACCGAACTGAAGCAGACTTACTGGCCAATAGCTGGGCACAAATGCGACCAGAGCGGCAGCAGCGAGCAGCAGCCCGAGAACGGTCGCGCACTGCATTCTGAAGACCCTAGCCCGCTCTTGCCTCACCGAACGAACACCAAGGAAAGATCGCGCACGCTGAGCGAACCCTTGAAGCGGGTGGTGCCATTCACGCGGTCATACCGGAGCGAAAGCCGGGCCATGCGAGTCCGCGGATCCGCTGCAAAACTGAGACTTCCGGAAGACCATTCACCGCTTTTGAGGGCGTCGGACTGGGACGGAAGGTTGGGTGCGCTCCAGTGCAGCCCGGCGGCGGGATTGTAAGTCCGCAGGTCCCCCGCGGATGCGCCTTCGGTTCGATACTTAAAGTTCAAGGAATATTTTCTTCCCGGAATCAGTGGAACTGCTTGCCACGCGAGTTCCAGATGCTCGTCCTCATCGCCATTGAGTTCGAACCGGAGGAGCGCCTCAGATTCAAAGTACTTCGTGGTGAGACTCGGAGAGAAAGGCAGACGCCAGTCGAAGCCGCGGTCTAAGGGCTGTCTCGAAAGGCTGCCGTTGGTGAGCGACCGTTCCTTTTCGGGCACGAGCGCGTCACCCACCAGTAGACCTTGCTCGATCGCGGTGTTCCAAGCCGACATTGCCTCGGCAGGTCTCGCTTGCGCGATCAGAAAATCGACGTATGCGAGCACCGTGGGCAGATTCTCCGGTGACAAATGCCCGGACTTTGGTTCACCAGAACCCGACCGAAATGCATTCCATGCGGCGATTGCCGCATCCGGCTTGGCTTGATTGAGAAGGTATCCGACGTACGCCAACTGAACAAACGGATGCTGGGGTATGGCGAGCGCCTGAATGGTGGGGGCCGAATCAGATAAGCGCCAGCAGAGGTCGAATATCGGTTCGGCGTCGTAACCCGCGGAATCGTCCCGATGCGGTTCAACGAGCCGCAGGCAGCGTTGGGCCATCGGCCAGAACTTTTCGGCGTTACCTTGCCGCAAGTAGAAATTCGCGAGCGTCCACGCGGGCTTGAATGTGCCATCGACACGCGCTGCTTCGAGCAACTCCTTCTCGCCCTGAGCGCTATTGCCATGCATTTCAGAACGAAGTCCTTGGGCCATCCAAGCCTCGGAAAGGCGCGGATTTAGTTCGAGAGCACGCCGTAGCCGTTCGTCTGGGAGGGTGACGCCGGGATTGAGAGCATCGATGAGGATGGCTTCGCGGGTAAGGTAATCGGCATTCGCGGGAATTAGCTGCGACGCGCGTTCAAGAGATGCAGGAGTGTCCAGTCGCGCGAGGTAGTCGGCATAGGCGACGCGGACCGACCAGAACATGGACACGCCTGAGGCCGCGAGCAAGAAGATTCCGATAACCCAACGCTTCGTCACCGAAGGCTAGTTTACCTGATCGAGCGGCTCAGCTCTTTTCCAGCAAGAAACTGTCGGCCTCCTTGTCTGGCACGATATAGCTCACGTCAACGCTGACGGACTTCCCGTCGTTTGCGAGTTTCATTGTGGTTTTGCTCACCACGTCGGCGCTTACCTGCATTTCCACTAAGGCGGCGCCCGCATAGTAGAGCGAAATCTTGATGCCGTCGACCAGGCACTCCTTACCATCGGTAGTGCAGCGGAATTCGCTGGTTTTCTCGGTGCCGTCGGCCGCTTTGGTCACCGACACAAGGTGGATGGCACTGCCCTTCTGTTCGATGGTCCAACTCATCGCTGTCAGCTTGGACTGACTTTTCGCGGCGTTCAGTTGCCATTTTCCGCTAAGGTTGGGTTTGGTGTCCTGGCCGTATGCACCGATCGCAAAAGCGGCAAGGACGACGACGCAGGGGTTGATATATCGCACGTGGATGCTCCTGTGTAAGTTATAGTCCTATTTGCGGAAAGCGCAAGGGGGTAGTATGCAGACGTTGAGACTCAGCCGCCGCAGGTTAGCGCAAATTGCGGCGAGCGCGGCGGGCACGGTTCTGATTCAGACTGCACAATCCACTGTGGCCCGGCCGCGGCTTGGTGTGGTGGTGGGGGTTACGGGACAACGCACTCCGGGCGAGGCGATTGCCGAGGTGGCGGCTTTAGGATTGCGCACATGTCAAGTAAGCGTTGGGCTATCGCCGGAGGGGTTGGCGGGTCCTTTGACGCAGGCGCTAGACAGATACGGGGTGGAAGCCACGGCGGCGATGACCCTGGGGACGGGCCCGATGGTTTGGGATTTTTATCACGGGCCCACGACTATTGGGATTGTGCCCCTTCGCACGCGGAGCGCGCGCATTGACGCTCTGAAGCGGGCTTCGGACTTGGCGAAATTGTGCGGCATCAAAGCGGTACACACGCATTGCGGATTTATTCCGGAAGACCCCAACGAGCCTTTATATGGACAAGCGGTGGATGCGATTCGTGAAGCGGCCTCTCACTGCCGCGCCAACGGGCAAACATTTCTAATGGAGACGGGGCAGGAGACGCCGATCACGCTGCTGCGCGCCATACAGGATGTGGGGCTTGATAACGTGGGTGTGAATCTGGATACCGCGAATCTGATTCTTTACGGGAAGGGCGAACCGTTGGGCGCGCTGGATGTGATCGGGCAATACGTACGGGGTCTGCACGCGAAAGACGGGAAGTATCCGACCGATCCGAAGAAGCTGGGGGAAGAGGTCCCTATCGGTAGCGGTCGCGTGGACTTCTCGGGCTTAATGAAGCGGTTGCGCCAACTCAACTACACGGGACCGATCACCATTGAACGTGAAATTTCCGGACCGCGGCAACGGGCGGATATTCGGGCATCGAAGACTTATTTAGAACGGCTCATCGCCGAGGAGTATCGCTAACATGCCGCTCTCACTTCGCATACGCCTCAGCCTGATGATGTTTCTGAACTACTTCGTCTGGGGATGCTGGTACGTCACGCTCGGCACTTATCTCACGACGACGCTGAAGTTCTCAGGCACGCAAGCCGGCGCGGTGTTTGGGACGACGGCGCTGGCTTCCATGATTTCCCCGTTCTTCGTGGGACTGATCGCCGACCGTTACTTGGCCACGGAGCGCGTGATGATAGTGCTGCATCTGGCGGGCGCTGTCGTATTGTACTCGGTCGCGCAGGTGAGCGGCTTCGGCACGGTCTACGGACTGATGCTGCTTTACTGTCTCTTCTATTTCCCGACGATCGCCCTGACGAATTCCATCACGTTGCGGTTCGTGAAGGATTCGGGCCGGGACTTCCCTCTGATTCGGTTTTTTGGAACTTTCGGATGGATTGCAATCGGGCTGATCATCGGGCGGATGAGAATCGAAACTACCGCGAAGCCATTTCTGCTGGCCGCTGGTGCGTCCGTGGTGATGGCACTATTCTGCTTGACGCTTCCGCACATGCCGCCGGTGAAAGAACAGAAGACATTCACGCTACGCGGGGCGCTCGGCTTCGACGCGCTGGTGATGCTGAAGACATCGTCATACCGGGTGTTTGCGGTCGCATCAGTTCTGGCGTGCATTCCGCTGACGTTCTATTTCTCGTTCACGAACAAGTATCTGAACGATGTGGGCGTGGTGAACGCGGCAGGCAAAATGACTTTGGGCCAGATTTCCGAAGTCGGCATGATGCTGTTGATGCCGTTCATCTTCCGCCGCGTGACAGTAAAGGGCATCCTTCTTATGGGGCTGGTGGCGTGGTCGGCGCGCTACGTGCTTCTGGCGTTCGGGAATCCGGCGGATCGGATGTGGATGTTCTACCTGGCGATCCTGCTGCACGGCGTCTGCTACGACTTCTTCTTCATGACCGGGCAGCTTTACACCGATCAGCAAGCACCCCCTCATCTTCGCAATGCGGCGCAGGGATTTATTACTTTCGTCACTTACGGTGTGGGGATGTTTATAGGATCGTTGCTCTCGGGAGGAGCACTGGACCTGTTTACCACCGGCACAGGGGCGGAGAAACACAACTGGATGGGTTTCTGGCTGAGTTCAAGCGCTGGCGCGTTTGTGCTTGTGGTGCTGATCGCGTTGTTCTTCCGAAGTAAGGGCAAGATTCAAACGCCGCAGCCGGACGAAGTGCTTGCAACGACGTTGTGAGATAGAAGGAACGGGTTCCACGGAACAACCGCTAATCCGTATGCGCTCTCCACGGCGCGCCTTCGGACCAGAGCGATCATGAAAAACATGAAGGCAAACTGATAAGTAAATCTTTGTAAATTTTCATCAAAAGCGAAACTTGCGTGCACGAAAACTGTTAAAACTGATTACCGCACCAGACACATTTATAACCTTGGCCTAAATCCACATAATTAACTGCGGATTTAACTGCTCGGAAAAGTCGGTATTGGCAGCCTAGTGCACTATTTCATGCAGCCTTTGCCCGCCTGCATGCAGAACGAAATAAATTTACTTTTCACGCAAAAAGAAAAAAATTTGAATATGAATCGAGCCGTATTGACATCTGCATTTATTTTGGCTGCCATGCTCGGCATCAGTGGTTCGGGCGCGGCCCAGGTCGGCGCAAGCCTCGCCCAGTTGAATGGCACTCTTGGGGACCAGAGTGGGGGCGTGATTGTGGATGCCTCGGTCTCGCTGAAGAGCGCGGCCACGAACCAGATTTATACTGCTGCTTCCAACGCCGCCGGGTATTACATCCTGGCGAATTTGCAGGCTGGCGATTACGAGCTTAACGCGACGGCCCAGGGGTTTTCGCCATACCTGCAAACGGGAATTACGTTAAGTGTGGGCCAGAAAGCTACAATCAACGTCACTTTCCGTGTCGCAGCTGGCCAGGGAGAAACGGTAATCGTGACGGAGGAAGCACCCTTCATTGAACCAACCAAAACGGAAGTCAGCCAGGTAATCGACACACGCCAGATCGAAACCCTGCCAACCAGCGGCCGGATGTTCACCGACTTCGCCCTTCTTACGCCGGGCGTCTCAACGGGTCGCACGAGCTTGGGAAGCACGCTAACTGAGTTTGAGGTGACACGTATCTCGTTCGGCGGCATGCGGGACTTCAGCAATGAAATTACCGTGGACGGAGCGGACAATGTCAACACCGTTACCGCCTCGCAGCGCGCGACCCCTCCGCAGGAAGCGGTGTCGGAATTCCGTGTTGTGAACAACAGTTTCGGCGCGGAATATGGCCGCGCGCTCGGCGGCATCGTTAACATTGTGACCAAGTCTGGCACCAACAACTTCCATGGCGCGTTTTATGAATACCTGCAGAACAACGCGACTGATGCGCGGTCGCTTCTGCAGCCCGCGCCCGACCCGAACATCCTTCGACAAAACCAGTTTGGCGTTGCGGCGGGCGGCCCAATTCGACATGACAAAACTTTCTTTTTCGCGAACTATGAAGGTGAGCGGCGCGCAGCGTCACCGACATATCCTTCGGTGCTCGCCAGTAATCTTGGTTTGATCAATCAAGCGAAGGAGTACCTCGGCATTGCTCCGGAAAATCTGAATATCTTGAAGACTAACAATCACGATTACGGTCTCGGAAAAATCGATCATCAGCTTAGCCGAAATAACCGGCTATCGGTACGGTATAACATCGAGAACGCGCGCGATTTGAACGAGCTAGTCGGCAATACGCTGGATGGCAGAGGAATTGCGACACCCAGCGGCGCACGCAACCTAAGCGTTTCCGACCAGTCTCTAACCGGAACCGTTAATTCCGTCATAACGCCAAATCTGGTCAATTCGGCGCTGGTGCAGTGGGCCAAACGACGCTACGATTTTTTGGGAGCTACTGGACAGCCCGACCTGAGCATCCCCAACGTCTTGGAGTTAGGTCATAACTTCGGCGCGTTCGACGGAATTTATGAAAGCCGCGAGCAGTTTACGGATTCATTCGCCTGGATAAGTGGAAACCATATCCGGAAGTTTGGCGTAGACGTAAACTTCCTCCAGGATCGAACAGTGCTTCCGGCCTTCACGCCGGAGCGGATCATCATGCCGGCTTTGAACTGTCTAGTGCAATTTGCGAATTTCGTGAACCTTAGTAAAGGACCCGCCATCGCGGAGGTTCCTATTTCGGCGCCGGGCGGCGGACCTTGTCCGCTTCCGCCTTTTTTCGATGGCGTCGCGGTAGTGCAGTACGGAAATCCGGTTCCCAGGACCAATTTCATCAACGGATATGTGCCGCCTAGCGTTTCTCCTGATTGGTCCAGTTCTTATGCACCGGCCTTTCGTGATAACTTCGCTGTGAAGCTGAGCCATAGTTACTACGGATTTTTCGCACAGGATCAGTGGCGCATTACACCGAAGCTAACTGTGAATTACGGACTGCGGTACGACTTCGAAGTTGGCCTCACTTCTTTTATCCACACCGACCATCGTGGGTTCCAACCCAGGGTTGGATTCGCCTATTCTCCCGATAGCAAGACCGTGATCCGGTCCGGCTTCGGACTTTTCGACGACCGTTACAATTTAGTGTTCTTTTTCGTGACGGGCAACGAGGGACCTCTTCAAATTCCCGGCGTCACACTTCCCTTCTACCCCAGAAAATCGGGTGGGGCGATATTTAACCAGATCAATTCGCCGGGATTCATCCCTGGAGTCGGTAACACAGCAACGTTCAAGCTGAATGCGTCTGCGGTTGCATCTGCTTCCATCCTGAGCGGCAACATCCCGCCGCAGTATCTAAGTGGACCTTGCCCGCCGGCCTGCACTGGCGGGGCGGGAGGCATCGACCCAAACAGCCGTATACCTTATTCCGAACAAGCGAGCATCGAAATCGATCGCCAGATTGGCAAAGGCCTTACGATCAATCTCGGATATCTTTGGGTTGCCGCGCATCACCTGATTCGTGGTAACAATCTGAACGTCGGCTGTCCTGTGGGCACCAGTAAACCCGGCAATCCCGCGAGCGCGCAGTGTCTGCTAAATCCAAACGGCACCATCGGCAGTTGCCAGGGAACACCCACCCGGCTTTTCGGTAAGCCTTACTTCTCCAATGCGATCGCCGGCGCGGAATTCCCAGAGGCGGGCCTGATTGATTACAACGATGGCGTGGCTAATGCGTCGAACAACGCCCTCACACTTCAAGTTACCGAGAGAATGGGCAAGTATTTTAGTTTAAGTGCTAACTACACTTACTCGCATACCATTGACGATGGGACATTTGTCACTTATGTAAGCCTGCCACAAAACCAGTTCAGCAATGCGGACGAAAAGGCCAGCTCCAATCAAGATGTGCGCCAACGATTCGTTGCCAACTTTACGGCGAATACACCCGATCGAGGATTCCTGCGTAACTTCGAATTCAGCGGCATTATTACCGGTCAATCGGGTCGCCCTTTCACCTTGTTCGTGGGAGCCGATTCGAACGGCGATACGAATCCCGTGACGGATCGCGTCGGGACGGCCGGCAGAAATACATACATCGGGGACGGCCTTTATGCGTTTGACCTGCGGCTGACGCGGAAGTTTCAGCTTACTGACGGGATGCGGCTGCTCTTCTCTGTGGACGCATTCAACGCGTTGAATCGGGCGAACGTCGACGAGGTCACGTCGGTATACGGGGCTCCGGGATTTTGTGGCGCGACGCCGAAGCATTATAAAGACGCGGCTTCGTTGGCGATTCAGACCAGCTCAGTCTCCTGCTCAGGGTTATTGGCTTCCCTTCCGTCCGGCGCGGCTCCTGCGCCCCCGGGAGCGGGTCTGCCTCCGGCCCCAAATTCGCTCTTCGGAACGCCGAGAACGGCGTTTAATCCGCGGGAGCTACAGTTCGGCCTGAAGCTGTCGTTCTAGCTTAGGGGCGCTACTTCTGTGATAAAGTGGAAGGGAAACTGAGGAACGCGGGAGTAATTCAGTGGTAGAATGCCAGCTTCCCGTTTGACCCTTTTCTTTCTATAATTTAGACGCCTTGCTGTCCTCTTTACTGTCCGTTCGCGTGCTCCCCGAAATCGTGAGATTCGGATAGCACACGAATGGCTCATGTCAATCTTCTCAAACAATTCAAAAACGGCAATGGTTGGGTGCTGAAATCGATCCCGAGAAAGCCCAACGGTCAACGCGACTGGAGTGCGCTGCCGGACGGGAGCTACTTCATCGAGTGGCGCGAAGGGGGGAAACGAATGCGTTTGCCCGCCGGCCGCACCGTTTCCCAGGCGCTTGAGGCGCAACGCATCAAGCTGGCGGAACTCTCAGCGACGGAGGTCGGCATCCTCCAGCGCTACAAGCCGCCCTCGCACACCCCGGAGCCGGAACCCATCCGGCTGTCCGCTTCGATCCGGCGTTACCTCGATCAGATCGACACACTGAAGAAGCCCAACACCTACCGCAAGTACGACGCCGTATTGACGCGCTTTGACAAGCAGTTTCCGGGCCGGGAGCTGCAACAAATTTCAATCGAGGAGCTGAACGAGTTCGTTATCAAGCTCAGGAAGAGCGGCCTCTCGGCGAACACGGTTCTGCACAACGTCATCATCATCGCTCAATTCTGCCGGCGTAACGGCCGCCCGAATCTCACCCGCGAGTTGCAGCTTCCCGCAGCCATCCACTTTCTTCCTAGGGTCTACTCGGAAGAACAACAGTCACGTTTCCTGGTCGCATGCGATTCCTCGGAGCGGACTCTATTTTCGACGTTCCTGTTTACGGGATTCCGGGAACAGGAAGTGATGTACCTGTTCTGGAAGGACCTCAATCCGAAGCTGAGAACCGTGCGCGTCCTATCCAAGCCCACTCTGAAATTCTTCCCGAAGCGCTGGGAAGAACGCGAAGTGCCGGTTCCTGTCGAATTGGCGGAGTTGTTGGAAAGCCATCCGGTAACGATTGACAGCCCGTTCGTGTTTCCCTCACCAACTGGCAATCGTGAACAGAATTTCCTGAGACGCTGCAAACTAGTCGCTGAACGCGCCGGCCTCGATCCCGAAGAATTCGATCTGAAGACCTTCCGGTCCACGTATGCCACTAGCATGCTTCGGAGGGGTTTCGACGTACGGACGGTCCAGCACTGGATGGGGCACAAGTCCTTGGAAACGACCATGCGTTATCTGGCGCCCGCACCAGATGTTCATGACCGGCTCGATCTGATCCGAGTGCCTGGCGGGGCGCCAAACACCGTTCCGAAGAAACCCCTGGCCCGCGCGACACGACGTAACGCCTCGAAACATTTACAAGGAGACATCACAGCCTCTTAGCTCAGAGTTTGTATGATGACCAAATCGATGGTCCATGAAAACGAGAATACTCACGATGACAGCGGTTATGTTGACATTTAGACTTGTCCCTGGCATCATGGAGGTAGTGTGATTCCGGCTTTGGATCCTACCACCGGTGCGTTACCTCCCGGTGACCATAGGGCAACACTGGAAGAAATAGGAAACCGGTTCGGGTTCACTTCGCGTCGGCGTTGGCTCTTGAAAGGCTTGCGGGCTGCTGTCCAAGCATTTTGGCTGGCCGGTATTGAGGATATATTCATCGACGGGAGCTTCTGCACTGAGAAGCCCGATCCGGGCGATGTGGACGGTTATTGGGTCGAGCCAGATGACGGTGTCTATGATCGGATGGATCCATATTGGATCGACTTCGAAATGATTCTCGTACCGCAGGTGCGGAAGTGGAAGTGGCGGATGTGGGCGGATCACGGTGTCGAATTCTTCATCCATCCCGTCATGGAGGCGAGAGCGACGGTCGGGTTTCCGGAGTTTTTCAGGCAGGACCGAGATGGTGTGCCCAGAGGTGTAATTCAGGTAGTCAGGTCGGAATCATCATGATCAAGAGCGATGCACAGAGAGAACGTACGGCCGCTCAGATAGAAGGCTTTCGGCAAGCACTTACCAAGGTGGACCGGGAGATGACCGGCAAGCGCGCCATAACGGTTCGCGGCAGCTACGAAGGTATGATCAGGCAGCTTGAAGACGAATTGCGCGAATACGATGATCTCAAGTCTGGCGATTTAACTCTGCCGAACGTCGATCGACTGGACCAGATCGCGCCCTTTGTCGCGAAGATGCGAATTGCCAAGGGAGTGTCTCAAACTGAACTTGCGCGCAGGCTCGGCGTCAGTAAACAGGTCATCAGCCGGTACGAAGAGGCGGAATACCAAACCGTGGCGATAGCACGACTGCAAGAGATTCTCGATGCCATCGGCATCAAGGCGCTGGTCACTCTGAGCACATAGACGTCGTCACACCCGATTCGAATCCGAAACGCGTCAGGAACTGCCGCACACGATCCGAGCCCTCGCGGTGGTCTTGCGACTGCGGGACGCGTTGGACAGAGTAGGTGTGAGCGGACTGTATCCCAAATCGCTCCTGTCGTGTCATACGGAAACACAATCCATGCGATGCCGCGCGATCATGCTCGCCATCGAATACGAAATCAGGCGGGCCCTTATCCCAGAATTGGGCGGTGCGGGATGGCTCAAGGACTCCCAATGTCGATGTAGTCTTGGCGTTGGTGAGCTGGTTTTTGATCTTCGTCTTGCGCACCTGACAAGTTGGCTTTCGACCTGCAATTCGGTCACGCTGTACTTGTTCCAGGCGTTTCCGCCGTCGCGCGTCCGTCGCGCCTGCCCAATTCGTTGCGTTCATTGATGTGTTGGGGTTTTCGAATCGGCTGTCGACGTGGGATGCGGCTCTCGACTTCTATCTGGGGATGATTTCCACGACCCGCCGAGCGCTGGACCGTTGGCATTCGGAATGGGCTTTGGAGAACGGGCCCGCTCATACGGAGCCAGTGGACATGACCATCATTTCCGACTCCATCATCCAGGGCGCCCCGCAGGTGCGGGGCGATTCGAGCTCTCGCATGCCTGGGTCCGAAACGAACACATGAAGCGCTGCGAATACTTCAAGGGAGGTTGTCGCCACAGGAACTTCGAGCACTCGTCGGCGCTTGTGGAAGGCTGCCGACATGGATGGCGCAAGAATCAGCGCCCTGGCAACGATGGCTATATCCGCGCCAGAGTCCGGCGCGAATCTATGGCCAATTCAAGGCGTTCAAGGCACTATCCCTTTGCAAACAGGGCGTAACCGTTGTATGCTCATTTCCGTTAGTCGGAGCGCAAAGCGATGTGGAGACGATTAAGTGTCGTGTGCCTGTTGTCGCTACTCTGGGCGTGTAGCCAATCTCCCGATGAGGCAGATTGGGGGCGAATCAAACCGTTGGTAAACGCCTATGGCCCGCTGGAAGCTGGTTACGTTCTTGAGCACCTTAAAGCATTTCCGAACTGCAGGCATCGAGAGATAGCCGAGGGTTTTTTGGTCGAGCGGTGTGCCCGACAGTTCGAGGGCTGCCGAGAATATTTCGACAATTTCCCCGAGGCCGGCCGAGCCGCAGAGATGGAACCATCGATCTGGCGGTACTGTACGACACAAGGTAACATCTCGACTCCAGCATATCAACGCCAGGCTTGCGATCTTTACTTGAAGAGATATCCAGACGGAATCCATATTGCCGAGGTTAAGTCCCATCGAGAACACAGCCGGGCGCGGGGACGTCAAATCCGGCCATCATTAACTCGGCGTCGAGGCTAATGGCGGAGGCGGGAGTTTGAAAGCTGAAGAAACGGCACGTGGCAGCCTCGTCGCCACCGGTGTCGTCGATCAATCGTACCGTCGTCGCCCGAGAGGTGTTTCGACACACCCACCGAACGGGCTTTACGTCGCGCTCCAGGCGCAGGGAGTATTCTCCCAGTTCGTCGCCTCTGACGAGGAACCGACCGGAAGTCGCTTCGAGGTAGGTCCATGTCCGACGTTCGTCCTTCACGAAGGTGTGGAACTTCTTGAACCATTCCGAGGGCGTAACCGGCAGATCAAAGGTTCCGATCTGTTCAGCGAGTAGTTCCTTCCCGCTTGCCGTTTGGAGGCTGACTGTACACGTGACTTGGTGTCCCGCCGGACCCAGAATGCTGACGCCTACGTTGCCGTCCCAAAACCCGTCCAAACCAGGGGCGTCTGCGTCCAAAGAGATAGCGAGTCCGGCGTGGGATGTTGTACCCGGAATCCACGGCTCTGGCTCCCGAATGTCGAGCGCGATGACGCCTTCTGCTGGAGGTGATGTGGTCACGCCAGGGGTATAGGCTTGGCGCGCCTTCACCACAAGCGTGTGCCGTCCGGGTGGGAGCGGTGCCATCTTCACAAAGACCGGAGTGCCGACGGCGGAAGCTTTAACGAGCGTTTCTGCTCCGTTGTCTATGCGAAAGCTATAGGCGTCTACGGGGTGGTCGTGAACGACTCCGAAACAGGGCGCTTCGGTCGTCAGCCATTCGCTTCGCCCTTCGCCGTCGAAGCCGCGCCCGGAGAGTCCGGCGGGCCAAATGCGCACGGTTCGACCCACCTGCAAGCCCCATTGCTGCAATGCCTTCATGGTCTCGAAAGTGACAGTGTCGGGAATGGAAAGAACGACAGCATGAATGCCAGTGCAGTCCACCTTGCACGGCGCAAGAAACGAATAACGGGAGGTAATCTCAGCCTCGCTAATCAGGATATATTTTCGGCCAGGTCGAACCATCCGGCCAGCAATCTCACGGGCGAGGCCATCACCTCCGATCCGGCAGAGCCAAGTTGGTCCGGTGGGCAGCCGGGTTTCACGGGCGATCCACTGATCCAAGTCCGGGTTTGGCCGCTCAAACGTCACAAGCGGTGTGCCCGCGCCGGGCCAGCCCTTCAGTACTCTTCTGCGGGAACTGGAAAGTAGCCAACCGCTCGGTAGCCAAGTGTCGCCGGTTCCAGTGATCTTACATCGGGAACTGCGCAGCAGCGCGTGGAGGTCGGGCTGGGACCTGGCCACACTGGCAAAACTGGGAATGTCGATGACAATAGACCACGTTGAGGCTGTCGATCGGCGAAGCATCAGCGTGGGGCGGATGCGCAGCGTGTCGCGCGTTGCGTTGTTGTCACCTCCGTGATCCGCGGCTCGGTGCATCGGTGCTCCGCCGGGCCCCCGCGCCGCGCCCTTCAAGCGGTCGGCAACCAGACGCCGCGTCTCCCCCAGCCATTCACGGGTGCTTTGCACCTGTTCAAGATCGGCGACGAGCCTTTCGAGGGTTTGAGGATAAATAGGGCTTTGGCCCTCCACGGTCCTGTCGCTCAGCAGCGCAAGGACGATTCGACCTGCGAGTTCCTGTTGTTGGAGAAATTCCCTGAACCGCGACGAGGCGTCCCAAGCGTTGGCGGCGAGGAGTGAGCCGACGGCGCTAGGACTTAGGGTCTCAAGATGCGCAAGTTGGTAGCGCAAGTCATAGAGGGTCTTTGCAAATTGCCATTGAAGATACCTGGGCAGGATGGCATGGGTGATTGGCCAAGCGATGATGGAAAACCATTCGGCCCACGGGCCGGACGGTTTAACGCCTTGGTACGTGGTCTGGAATCTGGAAAACCACGTGCGCAGTAGGTTGCGGCGATTGGAGGTGATCGGCTCCCGCCAACGCGGTGTGCGCTGCTCAAATGAAGACCAATATTCATCGCCGTCGTAGTCATAGCCCAGTTCTGTCGCATACGCGACCCAGACGAGCCAATGTCTTCCCATCCTCCACCCTTCCACCAATTCGGCGTGCAAGAGCTCTCTGATCTCATCGAACTCGTCTTCCGTCAAGCCGTGCTCAAGGGCAAACAATGGAAAATCTGAAAAAGACCTCGCCGATGCGAGGTGCGCGAAGTGGCTCTCCAACCGTTGCTGACATTGATCGAGAGACATCGCCATGAGAGTCATCTTATGAGGGGTTAGCCCAGTTTGCGAAGCGTAAGCGGAACCTCAGCGCGCGGCTCCCAAATGAGCGCCTCGATGCTTTCGCGCTTCCAGAGCTTGAACTCGGGCATGCGCTGTGACCGGGGGAGCATCCAGCGTTCTACGGCGAGATTCGAGACATCATCGGCAGAAAGAAGGGACGACAAATCCGGCTTGCCTTTTCCGCTGCGCAAAATCCTCAAGGCATTGTCGGCGAGCTGACTCAAGAATACTTCGCGCTGAATGCCGTGGCGGAGCAGATCGTCGTTGAATCCCAATGCCCCAAGCGCAGCCCTGGTAGTGCGCATCCGCCAATTCGGGCCTTCACCGAATTGGTGCTGGTCGGCATAGGAATGGCCGATCTCACGGAGGTAGTCGCGAAGGTCCGCAAACAAACTATCGGGGATATGGAAGTGTCCCCAACCACCCGTATAGCCGATAGGACTGAAATATTCCATTCCGCCGAGCTTCAGCCGGTTGTATACCGAAGACCGCCCCATGGAAGAGGATGTTGTAACGGCGAGCAGCCTCGCCTTCTTCTGCTGCCCTGAAATGATGCCGGTGGTCTTTCCGTAGGCCTTGGAAAAATGGTCGTAGACATCACGGCTGCGAACTAAGCAGGCGACGAGCTTCCCTCCAAGAAGTGCATTGTAGGGCGGGAGCGCACCGAGAACATAGGCGTCCATGATATTGACGAGCCGCTCTCCGCGCGCTTTTACATCCCAATCGATGAGGTTGTCGCGTGCCGATAAATTGAAGACGGGGTCACCGATGGCGATGATGCCGATCAGCTTGCCGTTGTGATTGTCCCAGACAAGGAATCGGAGCCTACGACCAAAGCCGTTAGACACAGGCACCGACCACGTTAGAGAGGCAAGCCGGAAAAGATCGCCCTCCCACGAGTCGCTCGATATGAGTTGAAGCACGGGCGAAATCTTCGCAGTATCTACGTCCTCTCCTGACGCGAAATGCTTAAGGAGCTTTGGTTGTTTTTCGGAGATAAATGATCGGCTTGCGGCCAAGCGATCATTTCTTTGTGCGCCGTGGATGGTGCGCACAACGTCTTTTCCGGTACCCGGAGGTAGCAGCGAGCCGTCGTCTGCCTTGTGAAAGCCCAAAGACTTGAGGTGGCGTCGAAAGCGTTTCTTGAGCGACGCCTCACGAGTGGAGACCGTAATGATTGCCTTGGTGTTCTTTCCCATTCATTTCCCTCTGTCGGCGTCTGGTTCACGGCTAGCGTTTTTTCGTCCGGAACGGGGACGGCCTGCTACCGCAAGCTCGGCAACGCAGGCACTCATGTAGTCGCGAAGGATCTGGGCGGCAGGCTTGCCCTTGACGCGACAAACCTTGCGAAAATCGTCTCGCAGTGTGCGTTCTACCCGGATGCGAATGCCTACGTCTTTCGATCCCACGTGCTTAGTCTATCCATTGGATACACAAATGTGTATCCAAACTTTAGCCCTGAGTCTCCGTCGGGTCTCCTTGTCCGCTTGCCAGAAGTGGCCGCCAGTTGTCGCCTGTTTCGAAGGCCGGGTGCCGAGGTTCAGACGTGGGTCTGCCGTACTCCAAGCGCCACTCTTCAATCTGCCCCAATAGATTGTAGGCGGAGCGAGCCCGCCTAGAGTCGTGCTGTACCATCTCGAAAAGGCGCTTTTTGATATCGCTGGCGGCACGTGGCACAAGCGTGTAGGACTGTGAGTTTCCCTTCGTCGGACGCTTCTCAAGAAATACCTCCTCGATGGCCTTCCACAATTCATAGGGAATCTGGTCCGGTGCGGAGTCGTCGAGGAGCTCAAGGCCAACCAGAAGCGATTCGGGCGTATTGAGCCGGGCGATGACCTTGGCGAGTATCAGGCGATGCAGTGCGAAGACCGGTTGCCGACAAAGGTGCAGGATGCGGCGAACGAGAGCGGAGTCCGCTTGGGCGAGTTCGGCGAGGCGTGCCGCAAGGAAATCTACGGCATAATCGGGAAGCTTTAGGTCCCCGACACCTTCGGGCACTTCAGCATCAATGAAGCCGAGCAGGATTGCTGTCGCTTCCGGCCGGGCGCAGTTTGCAATCGCCGTGAGCCATTCTCTGGCGAAGTGCTCGAAGGCCTGGCCACTCTGGCGGGCCATATCCCGAAGCAATAGGAGTCCGTCAGGATGAGGGCACTGGCCGATTGCCAGCAGGAGGTCGCGCTGATCGTGCAAAGCCAGCCGGAATTCCGCCAGCAGTTCACGCATGCGCGCGATGCCCCGCGCTGGAGAATCTACAAACGGCAGAATGCACAGCAGGTGTCTGAATAGGTTTGCGTCGTCATTGTAAACACCATGCGAGCGGAGTTGCTGAATGATCGGATCGAGGATCGCTATTACGCGATCTGTTGGCAAGGCTGCACCACCAAATACGAGCCCCTCAAGCAGGGCAGTTCGCGCCCAGCCATCGAAGGTCGCTGGAAGCTCGGCGATCTCCAGAATGAGGTCCGCTGAATGGAGCGGGTCCAGCGCGGTGAGCGCTTTGGCCAATTCCTTGAGCCTATAGTGATACGCAGTGGTCTTATGGTCGCCGCTCTTGCTCTCTTCCAGCAGATCCAATATTCGTTGCTTGATGGCTGCGGCGTATTTGACGCGCCGGTCTTCATCGAAGAGCGTTGACCATTCAGGGGAGGTGTTTCTGACCTTTCCGTAGTCTCTGGAAGTCCCACCAAATCTGCCCTCAATGATGGGCCGCGCGCCGGGATGTTTCCTGGCGACGGTACGAAGTGCCCATGCCGCGTCCAGTTCGTATTCGGGCTCCCGCAGAAGATCCAGGAGGACAGGTTCGGCGTGGACAGGGTCAAGCAGCACGACCGCCTGAACATGCCAGTTGGACCAACTCATCATTCCGCCCTGGTGTCGGGCGGAGTAATCTCCGCGTGCCTGGGCTTCGCGCCCCGCCCGGACTCTTCCGATGTCCACGCGGATGAGTGCGATCAAATCATCAATGTCATCCGAATCGCCGACCTCCGCGAGGGCCGAACTTAGCCGGGATTGGGCTTCGCCGCGGAAATCATTCTGCGCAAGCGCCGCCGGAACGGCGGCCTTAAGGTATCTGCGGAGCTGCTGACGCAGGTGCTCAGGTAGAACACCTCTCAGATTTTCAGCCTCAGGCTGCGACCCCGTTCTGCTGAACCTCTCGGCCACAAGGAGCAATTCGTCTTCCTGCGGTTCGCCCGCAAGCATTTCGGACAATCCCTCGATTGCGACGGGACTGGGGATCGATTGAAAGAGCCCTTGCAGTTGCCTGTCGATCGTCTGCTTCTCCTCATTCATCGGGTCTGCCATCAGTGCCCGGCGGTGATCGCGGAGCGCATTGAAGATGGCTTTCGCAAAGGCAGCATCGGCAGTTGCGGCCAAAAGGGCAATGCCTCCGCCTCGGCCACTCCGCCGCAAATCCTCTGTTGAAGCGCGCTCAAGCAGTTGCTCGCTCAATGGCATCGGGATTTCTGAGACCGAGGACAGCCAGCTATCTCGCCACAATGATCCTTCAATGATCCGATTTGCGACCCATTCACTGACCCACTTTGAATCTGTACGCCGGACCATATCGACGGCAGGCCGTAAGGAGTGATCGCTCAGTTCCTTTATGATCGCGGCGGGCAGATTCGCAAGCTCATCTTTAAGCTGCGCCGGAACATCGTTGCCGCCAAATCCTGCCAGTGTGAGCACAATCTGAAAGCGGGCCTTCGGTTCGGTGGTCTCGTTCAATATGGAGTTGTACGTCGAGATCGCCCGTGGGTAAAGGGATGGCGAAATATCGCGGCGATCCAGTTTCAGAAGGGCCTGCCCGAACTCCGGGTCCGGCAGTGCTTGCAGGATTTCGGTAACCTCGTAGCGCAGCCCCATCCAGGCCAAATCGCGTAGCGCTTCTGTCCTGACGGCGGCGCTTGGGTCAGAGCGCGCGAAGGCCAGCGCTATTTCGGTATTTCCCTGATGTATGGCGAGCTCCGACATGAATTCGATTCGTTGTTGCTCCGTCCACGCAGCTACGGTCTGCTGCCACTCCGGGCCAAGGCTGGACGGATGGAATTCCGCTCCGGCCCGGTACGTGGCAAGACGGACCTGTTGGTCAGCACTGGTGAGCAACGGGATCAGAATATCGGCGAAATCATCGGAACCGGTGGCCAGCATCGCGGCAAGCGCGCACTGTTGGTAGTGTTGATTGGGCACCGCGTAGAGGGAACGAAGGCGGTCGCTGAGGTCCGCGCGAACTGTGCCCCATAGCGCAGGTCCGCTGAGTTGGGACAGTCTGGCTGCAAAGACAGGGTCAACCCGTAATGCGCTTTGCACCAGAAACCTTCCTGCTGCGATATCGCGTTCGGAAGCGCCCAGGTCCTCGGCGACGATGCGCAGCGGTTCTTCCCATGCGGGCTCGTTGATATAGCTCCGTGCGAATGAATCACGGTGCGTCTGATCTGCGGAAGTAACCACGTCCAGAAGTGCCCCGCGAAGCATGAGAGCGGAATAATACTCCTGGAACTGCTGGTGCTCGAATCGGAATCGTATGCCCGGATAGTCAACTCGCTCCAGGATGTGGTGATTGCAGAGCGTGCTTAGCACGTCGGCGGGTTCGGGGAGAGTGGCGATTTGCCCGGCGGCGCGCAAGCTTTCGCCGACCGAGTGGCAAATCCTGCGCGCTTCCGTCTCTCCAAGCATTGCATCCCCGCGGGCCGTGAGATCGGTGGCAAGCGCGCGCAAATAGTCCGCGGCGTGGCCGCGTAGCGGATGAGCCAGCAGTTGGCTTCGATGCTCTTCCGACTGTTCCATCAGGCTAATTACAGCTCCGAGCAGGCCCATCCTGGTGCGAGGAATTTCTCCGCCTGACCGAAAGATGGTAGTTACCTCTGAAAGGATGAACGGAGTGCGGGTTAAATCATTGAGGAACCGGTCGCTGCGCAGTTTTGAATTCAGTTCGTGGGCTTTGGCGGTGCCCACGGCTTGTTCCAGATAGTGAAAGCGCTGAGTTGGGGTGAGAGGAAGGAGCCGGATTCTTGCGGCCCCCGGCAATGGCGGCACGATATGGTGCGTTCGTGTGGCCACGATGATACCGGCTGCCGGGAATGCCCGTTCGAGCGCGCGTAGTGCGTCCGCTGCGTCCTGAGAATGCAGTTCCGAGATTTCATTCCAACCGTTAAGGAGAAACAGAATGGGTTCGGCTTGCGATAGCCGTGCGAGGTCGGTCGCAGCAATGCCGCGAGCGCGAAACTCCGGGATGCGAGCGATATATTCAAGAATGTCGAGGCTGGATTTTATCCAGCCTGGCAAGTCAACGAGAATGGCAATGCCTTGAGTCGCATTAGCCTGTGCCCGAGCCAATTGCACCAGGGTGGTGGTCTTACCTCGACCTGCCGGGGCTTCGAGTACAAGTCGTCGGCCCTGTAGCAACAATGTGAGTAGATGCGAGGTGGCGAACACCTCCTGAGTTTCCCTTCCGCGCTCGTCCAATGTCACGGCGTTGAGGACTATTTGCGGCTTGCCGGCCAAACGCGGATGTGCTGCCCAGTCACCTGCTACCTTAGTCGCCGCTTCATGTGCCTGCTGCAAGAGGCCGGTGAGCGGCAATTGGTAGGGAACAGGAATCTTTAGATGGGTTGAGCAAAGGCAGGCGTTATCTGGGAGTTGCAAAGTGGCGATGATGTCTTCGCGAGACACCACCACAAGTTCGAATCCGAAGGCGGTGCGGATTTTCTTCCCCCACTCCGCTTTCTTGGGTTGAGAGACCTTCTCCGGTGTGTAGAAGAAAAGAATCGAAACGTCGGTGTAGTTCTTCTGCACCTTGGTGGCGTCCGAGTTAACCTTCTCAAATGTTCCGGTCGTTGAACAGGTAAATCCCTTGCCGCGACGATCCGTTGAAAGCGCCGCGCTGGCATACGCATCAAGTCCAAGGTCGTTGTGGCGCTCACAGGCGATCAGTTCCGGGCACCGCATTTTCGCAAGCACAACAGCGAGACCCTGAAAGATCATCCCCCCTTCGTTGGAAGTGAGGCCGTCGAGTGCCCGTTCGATATCGATGCGTTCAACCATGGCAGTTACGCGTTGGTCCGCCTTCCCACAAAAACAGGCCCGGTGACCACCGGGACGCCAATCCTACGGTCCTCGCGGCTTTGTGTCATTTCGTCTCCACCCAGATGCCATGACGGCCAGAACATGGCCATCCGTTGTTGTCTTTGTGTGCGCGGAGAGTTGCATCCCGCTTGGAATGCTCGAAGCGCTTGTTGCACACGCTGCACTGATAGACGTAGATCGGTCCTGTCCTGCTGGCTGTTCTGGAGGGCGCTGCCGGTTTGAATGTTGTGATTCGCGGCGAATACGAAACGGGCGGAGCAGAAATCGGTCCCATCGGCGTCAGTTCAATCGCGTAGCGCGGCGTGAAGCTTTGCTTCGTCGCCCGAGCCGCTACGATGCGATCAATCCGGTAGCTTCGATGTCCCGCGCCGTCGGCGCGCACCGCATGAAGCACGATATCTCCGGCCTGCGTGCGCCGCATGGAGTACGGTTCGATCAGGCGAGTTCCGCGGCTTCCCTGTTCATCCACGTAATCAAGTTCTACGCGCAAGCGGTTGGAAGCGGCGAAGCGAATGACTTCAATGGGTGCCGAACTGGCCATGCCGGGGATCGAAATGGAACCTGCCGGAGGCCTGATAACGATATCGCCCGCTCCCATTGGGTACGCCGCGAGAACGGCGGGCCGACTTCCTTCCTCAAGCCATGCGAACAATGCTGGAAGTTCGCTCCAGAAGGCGTCTACAGGGGGCAGGGCGGGAAGTTGATGGTTGAGCATGACGACCCAGTCCGCTTCAATCTCTTCACGAAGCGGCGCGAGCGCTGCGAGGGTCGGAAAGGGAATTCCCTTGAATGCACATTTTTTCGATAAGGTGTCACGGATGACATGAGCGGCAGGATGAAACTCATCGTGCCGGAAGAGATTGATTACGTCGTAAAGATCGCGCGGGCGTGCGCGCTCGGCAAGCGCCCGCACCTTCTCCGCGAAGACTTCTTCGTAGCTGTAACAACGCGCATGTATGCCGTCTTCAGAGCTGTCGGAGTAAGGGTGCGAAACCGGCCTGCCCACCGGCGGCAATACCAACACTTCATCGAGTGTCAGGTCGAGTTTGATCCTCGGCAAATCGCCCGACCCCGGAGCGATAGGACCGCGATAGGAGATTCGTCCCTGCCCGGCGGTGCGTCCCCGCCGATTCTGGAAGACCTCGAAATGCACTTTGTCAGGTGGGATTTCGATACCAGTCTGATCGTAGACCCATGCGCCAATCTCTCGAAATGTCGGTACGAGGAAATCGAGAGTTAGATGCGATTCGTCGGGCAAGGTGAAGTCGAGGTCCTCCGAGAAGCGGTACGTCTCGAAATAACATTTCTTGAGGCACGTCCCGCCTTTGAAGGCCCAATGATCTTTCAGTGCAGCATGATTGAAGATGCCCGCAAGCAGCCAGCCCAGAACGTAGTCCTTTTCGACGACGTTGGGCAGCAGGCCGAGATTGCCTGCGCTGGCAAGAAGCTCACGGCGGTCAATCACGCGGTTGCTCCCTGTCCCAGCTTTTTGGAATCCACAGACGCCACGCCTTTACGAGACGCCTGCATGGCAGGGCCGGGTCAAGCTTAGCGTTGCCCTGGGTAAGGCGCGCGCGGCATTCCTCCACGAGCGGCTCATTGCCTGGTTGCTGGGACATGAGGAATCCGAGTCGCTTGAATACTGCTCCGTTGCCGAGCATGTCGCCGTAGCGTATGAGCGTATCGGTGCTCGCTTCTGGATCGCGCAGATATTTTTGGAGACACTGATTGACGTGACGGATACCGCCCCCTGCCCTTGGGTCTGCCAGCATGTCAATGATCGTGCGGTGCTTGTCGGAAACTGCCACCCGCGCCTGGCCGCGCCAGAGTGTCTTAGTCCCAAATATCGCGCCTTCAGGGATACTCGTAAGCGTGAATGACGCCCCCTGGACCGTTTGCTCTTTCGTCCGAAATGATCGCTCGGTGAACACGAAGATGCTGCGAAAGAGCTGTTCGGTGAAATCCCAGTGCTCAGCTGCGGTCCAGCCGCCGATATAGCCCGGCGAGAACAGAGCTGGAACCAGCACCCAGGGGTCTTTAAGGACCTGCTGCGTGGTGAGCGCATCGAGGGGGATTGGGGCGTAGATGCCGCGTCCCACGCGCTTGAGCCAGCCTTGGCTTTGCCACCTCGATAGGAGCTTTGCCGAGGTGGATCGATCCGTCTTAAGAGCCTTCATCGCATCTTCAATTGTCACGAGGTCCTTAGCCGTTTGAAGCACGGCAGAAAGCCGCGCGCTGGCTTGAGACGAAAAGCGTGAAGACCCTAAACCCTTGGGTACATCTAGCATGCGTAGATTGCCATTTTATGGGAATTACTGCATTCATAGTATACCAACAGATTGTCTCTGTCCATCGGAAAAGTACATCTGACCTGCCGCATTTCACACATTATGGTGCTTTCCGCTCTTTGGATGTACCAAGGCGGGCATCCTCCCGTCGCATCCGAAGCCTGTGTTTCCACTTTACTCATGATGATTGAATAGTTTAGAGTTCCTTGCCCCATGTGGGCATTTCGGATCGCCATAGAGCCGCGATCCTGCGACACGAAACTTCCCCCCGAGCGAGGTTGTTTCGCAGAAGCCGCAGAGCTTCCAGCGCGACGTCGTCGCCGTGTCGCTCCTCGCGCGGGTTTTTTGCCACCCTCGATTCAGCAAACCTCTTGTACGCGCGGACTTGTCGCGGCGCACCCGCGTCTTTTCGGGCAACGTCCGCCCATTAAGTGATATGCTTCCAACACGCTGGAAGTTTACGGTGCGATAATCGTCCAGATGGAGGACTGAATGCTGCTGAATAGATTCGTCTGCACACTATGCATCCTGCTGCTCGCGCTTGCGCCAACCGCACTAGTCGCGCAGGTTGCCAACGACAACGCCGGATGGGATATGTGGATGGCCCGCGTTTACAGTCTGCTCGCGAAGAACGAAAGTGGGGCCTCGCTACAACGCATTCAGGTCGTTTCATCCCCACAGCGCGCAGACTGGAGTCCAACCGGGCCATCTGGGGAATATAACTTTTGCGTCTTCGCGAACTCCGTTCCACAACTCGGAAAAGAGTACCATGCCTCTTCGACTAATATTTACATGCAGTACCGCGAATTCGTGGACGGACTGGCAATACCACCAGAAGACCCGACCAAGAAACCTAACTTACTTCGAGCGAGAGCCGAGTATGAGCGACAACGTGACCTACTGGCATCGAAAACCACGGATGCTTGGAAAGCGTGGGCTATATTCAACCGAGACCAGCGGCGACAGTTGGAGAAGTCAGAGTGGAAGACTTACCGGATGTGGTTGTCCGATTTCAAGTGGGGTTCCGTCCTTGGACAACAAGAAACAGCTATGTCTGGGGCCGGTGGCGAAGTCTCCCGATGGGAGGCCGATGTCTACAAAGGATTTCAAACAGTACACGAAGCTCGTGACAAGGCTCGGAGCACAGCATACATCAAAACCATACAGAACGAGCAGGGGACGCTTTACGCCTGCCCCCCAATACGGATTGTCACAGTCGGTAGATACCTTCATGGCTCAAGGTCTGCGGATTGTATGGGACTTTCATGACTACAAACAACGGCGCACGGAAGAAACGACCAACATCGCTGGCAGCGCCGGGATTTCGCTTGGCTTCTTTAGATTCGGTGCGAGCGGCGGCCAACTGACAACACGTATCGACGAGACCAAGGAAACTACAGATCTCCTCGTCGAGTTCCAGAATTTAGGTCGGCTCGTAATTACCCCAGGGTTGTGGTTCTCCAAGAACTTGATTAACACCTTCAAAGACGGCAAGGACTACATTCCGGGCAGCCCGATCACGAAAGGCGGACCTATTTGGTGGCCGAATGGCCGGTTTGCTTCGATACCCAAGGAGATCCTGCTTGCCTACAAAACCAAGATAACGATCACGCTAAGCGCAACGCGGTTTAGCGAAGTCAGAAAACGTCTTGAATTGGGCGGAGGCTTAGCGATTGGGCCGTTCTTGGTCCTTACGGGTTCTGGCGGGAACAAATATCAGCATGTTGAATATGATGAAGGCCACAACCGACTCATTATTGAAGACACTACCCCTGCTCCATTGATCCTCGCCGTCATCAACGAACCAATGGGTCAGTAGTTATGCGAGTCATCAGCGGCAACGGGATACTCCACGCTACGGTCATTGTTGTTTTGATAGCGATCGTCGGCGCTGGCATCGCATCTGGAGCGTTCTACGCCTCTCAGAATTCCTTACACCTACCTGTGATTGACAGTGTAACGGCTTTCTTGTCAGACAGAGTCGCACGAATGATCAGTTCTCACGGAGATTTCGGCGAGCAGGCGGCAAAGGAAGTGGAGACGGCGCTGGGCCTGGGCAAGAGCTTCCGAGGAGGCCAGACGCGCCTACTGCTGCTCAGTATCCCTGAGCTTGCCCGGTGGGAGGAGTCTGACGGCTACGAGCAATTGTTACAATACGCCGATTACCTGCCTCGATGGACTTTGAGCGATCAGTATTCCGCATCGAGCTTCCGACTATCTGAATCATACGGTGCCTTTCTCGCAGCACTTGACGGGAAGACTGCGGAGGACTTGGAGCCGAGTCTAGCAATCGTGAAGAAGTTTGACGAATTGTACAGGCGTTCAGCGGAGCCCAACGCTGGAACTGGC
>JANYJA010000253.1 GCA_025358575.1 Terriglobia bacterium | reverse complement strand
GCGCTTAGCGCGTGCAGTGTGGGCGACAGGTCCGGATAGCCCCCGACGGCGCCCGCGGTTTGGCTGAGTTTCACGATCGATTTCGTTTTGCTCTCGCCGCGCTTTCCGCCAAAGGCTTGTTCTACCGAATCGGAGACCTGCCTGGCTTTAATTTTGTCGGTGTGCGACGAGGCGAACATAACCACGAAAAAGGCGAATAAGAGCGTGATGAAGTCTGCATAGGAAACCAGCCACCGGTCCCGTTTAGCGGGGGCTCCATGACGCTCTCGACGTGTGCGAATCACTGGGTACTAACCTCTTGCCGCATCCACTCGCGACCGCCCCATGACCTCCAGGTTGCCCCTGGATCTGCGCGCCGCGGGATCGCGTCCAAAGACGTCGAGCTTGTTGCGGATGAGTCTGGGATTGGTTCCCTGGGCGATGGCGATGACGCCTTCGAGGACGAGTTCCTGGGATGCCGCCAGTCGCTCGCTTTCGATTTTGATCTTTCCGGCCGCTGGCAATAGGAAGAGATTGGCCAGCGCCACCCCATATACGGTCGCAACAAAGGACACAGCAATTCCGTGACCCACGGCCGCAATATTCTCAAGATTTTTCATTACTTGGATCAATCCCAGCACGGCTCCGATGATCCCGACCGTCGGAGCATAGCCACCAGCCGCTTCCCACACCTGTGCGTCGGCGCTGATGGCATGCTCGCGCGCTAAGATATCCAGTTCCATCGTTTTGCGAATCTCCTGGGACTCCACTCCGTCCACAGCGAGCGACAACGCCTTGCAAAAAAAATCGTCGGGGATACCCGCCGCATCCATTTCGAGAGATGCGATACCGTGCTTCCGCGCTTTGGCCGCGAAAGTAACAAGGGCTTCCGCCACAGGCTCGAAGGCCTCCTCAGTTCGCACAAAAACGGAGCCCAAACGGCGGACAGCACTGCAGAAATTCTTGAGCGGATTGGTGACCAGCACCGCCCCTAACGTGCCCCCAAGCACGATGAGCGCTGCCGTGGGCTGGATGATATCGAAAATTTGCCCCCCCTCCAGCACGAGGCCGCCGACTATACCCGCCACCGACAGTGCCAAGCCGAACAAGGTTCCTAGATCCAACCTCCGCCGTGACTTCCCCGGCTCATTCGGCACGGGTCATCCGCGCCGCGGCCAGCGCTCCGTTGGTAATGCCATTGGCATCTCCCCGCGCGGTGTTGCCCGTGGCAATAATCGTTCCCGTGACAAAGGACTCACGGAAGGCTCGGATCCTCTCCAGCACCTCGCCGGAGTTCTCGCGCACGACGATCTTCTGCCCATTGATCAGAGTGATCACGGTATCCGGTGTGGCTTCAATGGTTTCAATCAGATCGGAGTTGAGCAGCATCTCGGTGCGGTTGAGTCGGGTGACAGAGATCACGTTAAACCTTCCCTTGCCAGCTATCGTCCCCCGGGCTAAAAATCTTTAGAGGGGGAACGAGCCAGATTTTAAAAAATAGTCTCAAGGAAAATAGAATTGCGTCGAAGAGTTTCATGTGGAAGTTTTTTCGTGAGGAGATTTCGTGAGAGTTCATCATTCCGTTTCCGCAATCCAGGCCGGTGACATTTTAGCCGCATGCGCGTTGAGCGAGTCCGCCCCCCTTGACTCCCTGCTCAACACTCTGGCCACACCGTGGCAATTCCCTCCGGCGTCGGATTCTCTTGAAGAAGAACGCCTGGAGTTAGTTCACGCCATCGCTCTTGAGGTGTTGTCGAAAGACGGTCGAACCAGCAAACAGAAGCTTCAACAAGCAGATTTGCTGCGCGGAATATTGAGTCGGTTCGCGGACTGTTCTCAGGAGGATCGAAACCGGGGACAAGTGCCGTTTTATATCCAGTAAACCTGGACACAGCTAGGCCCCGGCAGCACGCCTGGGCATGAGAGATGCCGCGGGAACGCCGGGCCCGGAAATCGCGAACGCCATCTTGCCGCCGGAATTTACCATCTGCCCTTTGAACTTCAGTTTTCCGTTAATCTTGAAATCTACCGGCCGTGTCACGGGGTAATCGAAACAAAGGACGTCACCTTCGGAGAGGTTCATCAGATCTTTAAGCAGTAAAGTGGGCCCTTCGAGCCTCGCATCCACGCCCAAGTTGGCGCTGCTAATCAGATCGAGAATCCGCTCTTGCTCGCTGCTGGTGGATTCGGTCTTTCGAACCGACCACTGCTGATCGAATTTTTGCCGCATCATCTTGATGATGATCGACGGCATGGCGATGTTCATCATCCCAATGCTTTCGCCGATCCGGATTTCCACCGCGATAGCGACCACCGCCTCACTAGGGGCAAGAATCTGCAGGAATTGCGGCTCGGTTTCAAGCGACTCCACCGTGAAGTCGATGAGTGTAACGCCCTTCCAAGCTTCCTTCAGGTCCCGCAGGATGATTCGAAATAGCCCGTCCAGCAGGCTCTGTTCAATTTCGGTGATCTCCCGCTGCATACTCATTGATGTCTTCCCAGTTCCCCCGAGCAGCATCTCAAGGATCGGGAAAATCAGCGACGAGTTCAGCTCCAGGACGGCGTTCCCGTCATAGGGACGTAAGCCTAATGACACAATGCACGTGGGAGAGGGAAGGCACTCCAGAAATTCAGCGTAGGACAACTGCTCGACGCTCACCAAATTGACTATCAGGTACGAACGCAGATAAGCCGACAAACTCGCCATCAGATCGCGCACGAAATTGTCATGCAGCAAGTGAATGGCGCGCAACTGCGATTTGGCGATTCGATCCGGCCGCCGGAAATCGAACGGCGTGGCCTTCTTACCAGGAAAGGCCTCTTCTTTACGGGTCGCGGACGCTCGAAAGGCGCGCTCACTTTCTTGGGGTGAAAATTGGTGTGTCATGAATTTTACCCGAGGAAGTCAAACAGACTAGTTTTCTGCAGCTTGGCGCGCGAAGCCAGCGAAGCCTGAATCTGCGTCTGACTGTCGGTCACGGTCAGCGCCGCTGTTGTGAGGTCGGTGTCGCGCTCCTGAGACAATTGCGCTCTGAGCGAAACATCGCGCTGCGAGCTGAAATCCAGCGCCGCAGCCACGCGATTCTGCGTCACGCCATAAAAAGTCTGCTGATTATTCACGTAGTCGGCCGCGGTTCGCAAGCTGCTCAAGGAAGTCTGAATCCCGGTCGTATCGTTCGCCGTCAGGGCGACGTTTAGAGCATTGAGAGCTGCGAAGAGGTTATCCGGTGCGTAGGTATCGTCCGGATTGCGATGGTCGAAAAGGGTCTGCGCGGTTTGGGACACCGGGAAGAGATTTCCGTTGCTGTCCTCAATCTGCCGCGTTGCGGATGCGGTCACCAATCGATCGACGCCGTTCGGACTGCCCGCATCGTACTGATAGGGCGGAGTCTGATCGGCATCGCCGCTGAATACGTAACGCCCGCCGACGTTGGTTTGAGCGAGTTCGACCAATTGCTGCTGGATCGCCTGAACCTGCTGCGCAAGATTGAGCCGGTTCTCGGCGGTCGTTGCCGTATTGGCACCCTGCGAGGCGATCACGAGAGCATTGTCGGCCAATTGCACTGCCGAGCTTACCGATTGCTCGGCCGTATCGACTTCCGTCTTCACGCGGCCCAGGTTTTGCTGTATTTGAGTGTTCTGTCCAACGTCCGATTGCAATTGCAGCAGTCCGCCGATCTGATCGGGCGCGTCGGATGGGCTGGAAATCCGCAAGCCGGAGGAGATCTGCCGCTGCGCTTTTTCCGCCGACGCTTGGACCCGCGAGAGGTCCGCCAAAAAAAGGTCCGAATTCGGATCGAAGCTTGAAATCATTTGATTATGTCGATGGTAGTTTGAGAAAGGTCGTTGAGCACTGTCACTAGCCGGGCCGTGGCCTGATACGCGCGCTGAAATTGGACCACGTGAATGGCTTCTTCATCCAGCGACACCCCGGAGAGCTGGTTGCGGAGGCTGCGCGCCTGCGCCACTAAATGGGTCTGCAAATCCGTGGCATCGTTTG
Organism: Terriglobia bacterium; assembly: GCA_025358575.1. Lineage (GTDB taxonomy): Bacteria > Acidobacteriota > Terriglobia > Bryobacterales > Bryobacteraceae > JANYJA01. The sequence continues at coordinate 2,703 of JANYJA010000253.1, read as the reverse complement.
CAGACGATAAGCTCTGCCCCACGGTCGCCGCAACTTGTCCATAAAACTGGGTGAAGTCGAGGCCATTGATCTGATCGGCCGGATTGGACGAGTTCGCCAGATTTCCCAGCTTTACGGCGATTCCGTTGCTTTGCTCGGGTGGTCCAGGATCGATCGTGGCGATTTGTTGAGCGGTAACGGCCGGGTCGACCGCAAGACTATTGGCAGTATTGGTCCCGCTGACCGTATCGTACGTGAAAAGCGGTACGCCGGGAATAGGAGGTGGTCCATCGGAAATGTTCCCGCTGGTGAGAAGCGTGTTCACCCGAGCGGCAAATCCCTGAGCCAGTTGATTCAGGGAACCCTGCTGGTTGGGGTCACCGTTCAGCGAGGGAAGAATCGAATTGCGGACCTGCAACAGCCCGCCGAGCTGCCCTTGCGTAACTTGCGCGGTAATGTCCTGCCCGTTCTGGTCGCGCAACTGAGCAGGGGGGGTTCCGCCTGGAAACGCCGATGAAGCGCCGGGGGATGCCGTCCCAAACTGGATGGCATAAGCCCGGTCGCCAGATACCAGTGGCGTCTGGCCGCCAATCAGCACAGTGACACTTCCGTCTGGCGCAGTCGTGCTGGTGTAATTGGTTAGCTCTGAAAGGTTCTCCAGTGAGTTTTGGAGCTTTGCATCCAAACCCGCGTCTGGCGTGGGGCTGGTGAGCAGTTGATGATTGTAGCCCTGGATATCCGTGCCGATCTGGTTGATCTTTCCGACCAAAGCTTGGAGCTCCTGCCCCGCGTCCGCGGAAGCTTGCGCTAAACCTCTTGCGGTTTCCTGAAAGCTCTGCGCTATATTTTGGGCGCTCGCGATAACCGCCTGGCGAGCGGTCGGGTTGTTGGGAGCTGCGCTTAGCGCTGAAAAACTCTGGAAGAATTTCGCCAAATTCCCAGAAAGGCCGGTTTGTCCCGAAATATCGAAATTGGACTGGACACGCGCTAACGTCCTCGCCTGCTGCTCGGCAGACCCAAGCTGGCTGAATTGCCGCCTGACACTTTGTTCGGAATAATGGTCCCGGGTGCTTATCGCTTCCACCCTTGCAATGCCGCCAGTGAACCCACCGTCCACGGCAAACGCAGCTGGAACGAAGTTGGTCTGTTGGGCCGCGAAACCCGGCGTCGAGGCGTTGCCCACGTTGTTCTGCGTAATATCGAGCGCCTTTTCGAAAGCCGTCAAGGAACTGGTGGACGCTGACAGCGCGGAAAAAAGTGTCCCCACTTATCCGTCCACCCGCAGCCGTCCAAACGAAAAAGAGGTTCGCAACCCGCCCTCGGCCGTGTACGTTTCTGGTATCTGGGCGCTGGCGCGACCCCAGCCGGTCATAAAGGAATAAGCGCCCTGAAGCAGGCGCTCCCACAGAATCGCCCGCAGTCTCAACTCCGCTTGGACGCCGCCGCGCTTTGCTGGATGCATCGAAATAACCAAGCCGCTCAGTTCCCGCATGAGCGGTTGAGCGCGTTCGAGGCACAGAGCGTTGCCCTGAATCAGCAAACTTTCAATTTGACCTGCAATTTCGTCGAAACGCCCAGCCCTCATCGCGCCCTGCTGAGAGCGCTTCCCGCAATCGTTTCCGAAACCAGGGACTGGCTAACCACCGAAGACGGGACGTGGTAGCCACCGCCCCGCACTAACTGCGCAAGCTGGCTGACCTGACTGGCGCGAAGGCCCGAACTGGTGCTCAGGATACCTGAGATCCCCGATAAGTGCACCTTGTCGGATGAACCGTTCCCTTGCTGTGCCACACCCCCAGAGGATGGCGAAGTTTTCACTGCGGAGGAGTCGGCGACGCCAAGCCGGGCAGATGAACCAGAAGACGGTTGATTGGGATGGTCAATTCTCATAAAGGGTACCCACGCAAATACGGAAATTGGCTGTATTGGAAACACGCCTAGTTCTCTTATCGACAGGTTGCAAGAAAACTTTACGTTTGGCCGCCATTTCATCCCAGATCGCTAGTAGATAGGATTCCGGAAGATCGCAGTGCATCCGCCATGGTCGCCAGTGCCCCTTTATGAATTTGCGAGACACGGCTCTCATTCACGTTCAGGACTGCCCCGATTTGTTTCATGGTCATCTCGCCGTTGTAGTAGAGCAAAATCACTTCGCGAGCGCGGCTTTGCAGCGATCCCACGGCGCTTTGCAGGAAGTGTCGCCGCTCTTGCCGGGCCCGAATCGCGTCGGGCATGCCTTCCGGGCAGCTGCGGTACAGCCACTCCGCAACAATTCGATCGGTGGGCGCGGAGCTGCCCGAAACCCAGTGCAGCTCTTGTCTGCGGCTGCGGAGTTGCGATAGTTCGACGCCGAGGCTTTCGCTCAACTCCTCGTCGGTGGGGGGGCGCTGCAGGCTCGCCAGAAGAGCGGCCGCTCGGGCGTCAACTTTTTTTTGCCATTTCCGAAGACCGCGCGAGGCGCCATCAAGCTTACGTAAGCTATCGAGGATCTCGCCCCGAATCCGGTAGCGGGCGAATGCGGGGAAAGGCACTTTCGAGTCTCTCCGGTAAGATCGGCCCGCGTCCACCAGTCCCACATGCCCGGCCTGGATCAGATCGTTCAACTCCACGCCGGAGTGCGGGGGAAGGCTGCCATGTATACGCCTGGCGACTGAACGCACCAGAGGCAAGTAGCTGAGAATCAGGGGGCCTAAGTCGTTTGGTGGCGGTTCCACTATGCCGGTT
>JANYJA010000250.1 GCA_025358575.1 Terriglobia bacterium | reverse complement strand
TTCCCCCTGCAACTGCTCCTTAAGCGCGAGGTAATTCTCGACGATGCCGTTATGGACCACCACGATATCGCCAGTGCAATCGCGATGCGGATGCGCGTTCTCTTCAGTGGGACGGCCGTGGGTGGCCCAGCGGGTGTGGCCGATTCCATAGCTTCCGTCGACCGGATCTAAGCGGATCGCCTCTTCCAAATTCCGCAGCTTTCCGGAAGCGCGCCGGATACCAAGCGACTTATCGTCGCAGTAGACGGCTAATCCCGCGGAATCGTACCCGCGATACTCAAGCCGCTTTAAACCTTCCAGAATAATCGGCACCGCTCGGCGCGTGCCTACGTAACCCACAATCCCGCACATAACTCCTATTATGAACGGCTACCGCGGATACTCGATTTTGTACTCTTCAATCACCGGATTAACCAGAACCTCTCTAGCAATCGTATCGAGATCGGTGCCGGGTTCCACGGTCATTTCGAATACCTTCCCCTGCCGCACGGTTCGAACTCCGGCGTGGCCCAGACCGACGAGCGCGGTGCGCACGGCTTGGCCTTGGGGATCGAGAACGGATGTTTTTAGCGATACGTAGACGCGAGCTTTCATCAACCAGCATTATCCCGCGTTGACGAGATAGCGTGCTGCGTGCAGCAAGGTCGTGGTCGCCGTGGAATCTTTAGTCACAAACCCGTAGATCAACAGAACCACCATTGCTCCGATTAGCGCCATGAAGAAGCCTGCAGGGTGACCAGGTTCGTACAAGTGAAGCATGCGCCCAATGAGTCCGCCGAGCCACGCGCCCACCATGCCGAGAATCGCCGTCGTGATGATGCTATGCGAATGTTGGCCCGGCATTATGTACTTGGCGATGATTCCGATTACCAGTCCAAAGATGATATGGCCGATCATGTGAAACATATGTTCACCTCCAAGATCCGAGTGTAGGTGGGGCTCTGAACACAGCCAAACGTTAAAGGGGCGATTGGGTGATGTAGCACACGGCGCGGCGCAGTACTTAGAACGGTTTAATACACACTCAACTCAACCCAGCCCGGCAGCGCGGCGGGCTGATTGTTCTGAAAAACGATCCGTCTGGTCTTGGGGAAGGGAAGGCCGGTCTGCAGCGCGCGACTGTAGAAGTTCTGCGCCTGAAGAATTTTGCGGGTATCGGGATCGTTGGTATCGAGAAACGCGGATTTTCCGAAAAGTCCGGCGCCCCATCCAATCGAAAGCAGGCACGATCCATTTGCTTGCAGGTTCGCGATGTCCGCAGCGAGTCGATCGATTTGCGCCAGCAGATGCGGCAATCCCGTCCACTGGGCGTACTGGCGCTGGATCTCGAGCTGTTTCGCGGCGTACTGATTTGCGGCGGTGAAAATGCGTTCGCGGGTTACCGGCTCACTCCAGCGCAGAACTTTTCGAATTTCGGGCGAGTCGAAGAAATGCTTCTCGTTCCAATCGCCTTCGAACACCGTTCCCGGAACGGCCATTTCAGCGAAAGCCGGTGTGCTGTCTTCGGGGCGCTTGCCATCGACAGCGCCACGCGGGGCTTGCTTCCACGCCAGCGAATAAGCCCCAGGCGTCTTCGATTGCAGCGTGGAAACGCGCACCAGGTGAACTTTAAAGTTCGATGAATTGATGGGCGCGGAATCTGAAGCCATTACGAAGCGCATGCGATTCGATCCCCCGCTGCCAAGCAGATGCTCTTCCACCGATTCAGCCGGACGACGCGGCGGCCGCTCGCCCCCAAATCGTGAAGCGACTTCTTTCAATGCCGCGGGCGTCGCGCGCGAGAACACCATGCCGGTGCGCAGCGCTCCCTTAATAGCCGCGCCGGGAAGATACGCGCCCGAAACGCCCGCGGAGAACGTCGGAATACTCAGGCTTTCAATCGGTGCGCGATCCCAATAAGCGGAATAGGCCGCGCTCTCAAACGGAATTCGGCGGTCGGCGAAATTCTGCGCGAAGCCGCCCCATGATGCGAAATCGAGCTTCGTCGCCTTCTTGAGCTGTAAAAGATACCCATCCAATCGCGGCCCTTTGCTAAGCAGCTTGAAGATGCGCGTCTGGTCCAGCACATTGACCTGATCTTTCCAGACCATGTAGTCGATAGGAGATAGCTTGTGGCCGTCGCCAACCAGCGTGGGAGTCTTGCAAACTACGCGGTACTTCACGACTGCGCCCCCGTGGGAATCGGAATGGATAAGGCGAAGCCCGCTCGATAGACCGGATGCGCGAATCCATCGGGCGCCACGTTGAGCGCATTTCCGGATGGCGCAGCGGCCGCGACAAGCACAGATCCTTCCTCGATCATGTCGACCAGCTTCTTCGCCGCGCCGGATGCGACGGTGCTCTCGATGCGTCCGCCCCGCCGCGTCACGCCGTAATTCCCGCGCTGCCAATCGACCGAATCACTCGCTGAAGGGGCGAACAACGAGAGTAGCCAGTACGCGCCTTCGACCGGCGCGGCTGATGAAATGATAAGATCGGGCAAAGTGCCTTCGAGGAATTCGGGTGTTTCGGAGCGGCCCCATCCGCCGGAGCGCTTGCCGCCGAAACCGGAATCGGCCAGCCAGCGCACTGCCGCGCGCACGGGCTTGTCCCACTCGGCTTGCGCCATTTCGTCGGCGAACGACAGGGCACACCAGAGTCCGGAATCGGGCATGAATTCCAGACACGCCGTGCTGTGCGGCGACGCATTGCCGGTCATGCGATCAACCGCCGCGCTGGAACGCAGGGAACTGCGAAACGGACCCGTGCGGCCGCTCGGAACCAGGCACTCACTCTCGCCATCCACCGACCAGCACTCTTCATTTACCGGATGACCGGAGAGCAAATCCTGAACGACGCTTACCGGAACAAAACGAGCGCCTTTCCAGCGCACTTTCGCGGATGGCACAGGCGGCCAGATGGTACGCGGCGGAACGATGAACTGCATCGCGCCCGTGAACGGGAAGCACGAACTGAATCGGACGGCCGCGCCCTCGGCACGGCGGGCCGTCGCGTTCAGCCATGCGTCAAGAAATCCTAAATACCCCATGGCGTGTGTTACAGCGGAGAAAAGGGAATCGCTGTGATACAGCAGATCCACTTGATCGCGCGCGCCTGAAGCGGGGCCGATGCGCCACGGTCCAGAAGGGCGCAATTTTACCAGCAAAGCAGGATTCATCAGGCCGTCAAAAACGTGGTGCCCATCTCGCGAACCTGCGTTTGCAGCGTCTCCAGATCCGCGTTCACGATCAGTTCTTTCTGCGGTCCGCCCGATGCGTAGTATTCTTTGTTGCGCCAAGTGAGCTTGAGAGCGCCCAAACGAACGCGGCCGCTTCCGCGCGACCCCCCGCCCCCAAGCGTATCGTCTTCGAGCAATCGAAGCCCTTGCGCCAGCAGCGGCAGCAGCGGTGCGTCCTCTTCGCAAAGCATGTCCATCACGAAGCGAACATGAAAACGCGCTCCCGCTGGAACACGTTCTAAGGTGCGGGGATTTGCCTGCGAAGTGATGCGGTCAATGGCATTCTCGCTTTTCACCTCGGTCAATTCATCGTCCAGATTTTCGCGCATCTGCTGGGTGATGCTGTCGAGATTCAGAGGCGCGTCGAAAACCGCGAGACGAGCCGGAGTGGCGTTGCTGCCCTCCACCGCATCGCCGCTCACGCGTTCCATGCGGCCCGGGCTGCGTCCGAACAGCACGCAGATCTCATCGTCGGGACGGTCGCTTTGATGGATGCGAACCTCCTGTCCCTTGCGCTTGGAAACATAAACCAGCTCGGTCGGAACGGCCATGCCCGTGGCTTGCTCCAGCAGCGAACGGATACGCCCGCGCAGCGAACTTCCCGGAATGTACGGACGGCCGAACGAATCCTTAACCACCGGATTATCCGATCCGCCAATTTCCATCGATCCCTTGCCGGCGCCCACGTGCAGACCTGTTTCACAATGCAGCTCGCCTTCAAGCACCAGCTTGCCGATGAGCTTTAATTCTGTCTGTGCTGTATGTGCACTCATGTTTCTCGCGATCCTTATTCGTTGTAAGCGACAATGGCTTCAAACAGGTCTTTGAACCGTTCGTAGCCGCGCGCATCGTTCTTGCGGGTGACCTGCAGCAGCAGCTTTTCGATTTGATCGAGGCTGCGCAGCGAGTGCCGCGCGATGGTGTAAGCCAAGCGCGCGCGAAGCATCACAAATTCGTGCTGGCGCTCGTTTTCCGGCGCACGCACCGCGCGACGCACGGCATTATACAAACGCCGAAGCTGACTTTTTGTTCCCGAATCCATGTCGCGCATGCGGCTTACAATGCCGTGCGCTTGATTGTCCAGATAAAGACTGTCGTTCATCAGCTTTTCCAGCTCGATTTCCGGAAACGCGTCGCGGTTGAATCCGCCGCGGTCGCCACCGCCGCCCCGCTCGCCACGATCTCCACCGGGACGCCGGTCGGGACCGCGATCCCCGCCGGGACGCCCTTCACGCGGAGGCCGGTTTTCACGCTGTCCGCCACCGGGTCCACCACCGCCTTCGCGAGGCGGCCGATTTTGCTGCTGCGGCGGTTTGCTCTGCTGCTCGTCTGCCATATTTCCCTAAACCTCTTGAGCCAATCGCGCCCATTCCAGCGCCACAACGCCGGCGGGCCGCAATTTTAAATATTTACCCGGAGCCGGCTTCACGTTCCGCCCCACAATCTCATTTATCAGGTGCGTGCGCAACTTCTGGAACTCGCGGTCGCGCCCGGAACTCGCCACGCGATTGTAACGCCGCTGAAAGCGGTACGCGCGGCGCAACAGCTTCTCATGATCCGATTGCCAGTCGAGCGACGACGATACTTTTTGATATAGCACGGTCAACTCCTGCAGAAATTGCCGACCGGCGCGGAACTCTTCGCCGATACGCCCCACAGCCTCTTTCAGATCCGCCGCATCGGTCAGCTGCTTCCATTCGAGGATGCGATCCAGAAGATAAATGCAATCTTTATCCGCGGCCTTCGCCAGCGCAAGATTGCGGCCGCACTCTTTATAGGCCGAAGCCAGCGGATCGCGGGAATGCGCGGCCAGGGCCAGGGACATGGTGATCGTCTTGGCTTCGGCCCCCGGAAACTCTTTCAAATTCTCTTCAGTGAATCGCTGAAACACCCGCTGCAACTCGCGCGCGAGGCCCAGCAGCGCGTCCCACGAACCGTAAACCGCGAAATCGTTTCCGCCTGAATAGAGGACCGTGACCCGTCGCCAAAAATCCGGCAGCGAGCACAGCACTTCGAGCTCGCCCGCGAAAAACTGCTTGTAGAGCATGGAAACCTGCACATGCTCTTCGATGCTGGTCACGCGCCGCAGGCGAATGGCGAAATGGTCGACATCGCCGCGCAGCACTCCCCAAATTCGGCGGCCTTGCGCGCGGTGTCCGAGCTCGCGTGTGTATGCCGACGCGCGCGTTCCCTCCCCCGGCGCGGCATGGCGAGCAATGGAAATTCCGTCCGCCGAAAGATTCGCGCTGAGCGGCCAGGAGTGTTTCGCCTCAGCGGCATCGGCCGTGATGATGGCCGGAAGTCGCGGCGCCCACCCTACATGACTTGCTTCACGAAGCGCGCGCGCCAGCTCGGGTGTGAAGACATCGGGCGCGTCCAAGCTTGTGGCTTCA
>JANYJA010000220.1 GCA_025358575.1 Terriglobia bacterium | reverse complement strand
ATACACTGCGGGTTATCTATGCCGGTTCGGCGGTATCGGGCGTGCGCACAACTAGCTATTAAGCTACTAATATTTCTGGCTGCGTCCGGGGTGGACGCATGGTCTTTTCAAGTAAAAGAACTTCGGGGACGGGTCGTGGATGGAATCACGCAAGAACCTCTTGCCCGCGTAGCTGTCCGCGGGAATGAAGATAAGACGGTAACTGGCGACGATGGCAAGTTTGCCATCGAGACATCCGCCAGCGAACTTTTGATTTCAACCGTGGGCTACCGGCCAGTGAGGGTGGATGTGGCTTCCGACGCGGAATTTGAAGTGCTGCTCTTTCCCCAAGCATTGCAGCGGCAGGACTCCGTCACGGTGGAGAGCGGCGCGTTCGGAAATGAGCAGCCGTTGGCGGTGTCGCTGCAAGGGAATGAATTGAAAATTCTTGCGAGCGTTCTGGCCGACGATCCGTTACGCGCGGTGCAGGCGCTGCCCGGGGCTACATCCAACAACGACTTCACTTCGCAGATAGCCGTGCGCGGCGCAAGTTATGAACGCGTCGGACTGTATATGGATGGCGTCCTGATGCATTCGCCGTTTCATGAGGTGGAGGGCGAAGCCACCACGGGGTCTCTGACCATTTTCAACGGCGACTTACTCGAAGGCATTAACTTCTACTCGTGCGCGATACCGCCCAAGTTCGGCGACCGGACGGCGGGGGCCTTGGACGTGCAGTCGCGCGAAGGCAACCGCCAGAAGATTTCGGCACGATTCACCGCCAGCGCGTCGAACGCGGGCGCGCTGATGGAAGGGCCGCTGGGGCGGTCGCACCGCGGAAGCTGGATCGCGGCGGTGCGGCAGAGTTACCTTCAATATCTTCTCTCACGCGTCAGCAGCGATAGCTCGCTGGCGTTTGGCTTCACGGACGGCCAGGCGCGGCTCTATTACGACATCACCGGCGGCGACCGGGTTTCGCTGGCGGTGACGTCCGGACACTCCGGTCTGAATCGGGACAGCTACATTCCGCGCGCGGGCATCAATACGCTCATCTTCAGCGATTACAATTTCACGCTGGCCAGCGCGGCCTGGAGAGCGACGCGCGCGCCCGGTTGGCTGATCACTAATCGGGTTTCGTTTCTGCGCGAGCGCTTCGAAAATCGTAATAGGGATTCAAGCACCTTGGGTGGCGGCGGCTATGGGGAGACGGCGTGGAATGGGGACGCCTCGTGGGGATCGCGCGGATCGGGTCTGGTAGAATTCGGCGGCGACTGGCGCAGATTGCGGGACGACGGCTACGCTTACACTTTCGTATTCAACCCGTTTGCGATCCGGCCCCGCGACCGATATCGGGGCGTGGGCGTGCGGGCGGGCGCGTATGTTCAGATGTCGCGATCGTTTGGCGCGGGGCGGCTCACGCTTTCAGCCGGGACGCGCGTCGATCATTACGATGTGAACCGGAGCGTGCCGGCATCGCCCTACGCCAGCGCGGCGGTGCAGTTGACGCCCTCGACACGGCTGCAGATGGCATGGGGAGAAGCGGCGCAGCAGGCCGAAATTGCGCGCTCTTTCTCGACGTTTGGATCGAATCTGCTGCTGCCGGAACGCAGTATTCATTTCCTGATGAATGTGGAACAACGTGTTACCGAACGGACGCGCATCAGCGCCGAGGCGTGGCAGCGGCTGGACCGGGATCTCCTATCGCGCCCCGATACCGAACCGAGGCTGGATATGAATACGGGCATGGTGCTCAATCCGATTTTCAACGCGCCGTGGAGGAACTCGCAGCGGGCTTGGTCGCGGGGCGTGCAGCTGATGCTGCGGCGGCGTTCCGCGAACCGGTTCAACGGATGGGTGGCATATGCGTTTGCGGAATCGAAGGCGCGCGACGGATTTCTGAATACGCGCTTCCCCATGGACTACGATCAGCGGCACGCGCTGCAAATTTTTTCGAGCTACCGCTTGCGTCCCACGGTGGAGTTGAGCGGGCGTTATGTGTTCGGCAGCGGCCTCCCGGTGCAAGGCTGGTTCGGGGGAGCGATCGGGAATGTGTATCTGGCGCGGCAGCGAAACCAGTTTCGGCTGCCGGATTACTCGCGCACGGATGTTCGCGTGAACCGTTCCTGGCAGAAAGACAAAGCGCGATGGACGTTATTTCTGGAAGTGGTGAACGTACTGAACCGGTCTAACTACCGGGTGGACAGTTTCAACGGATATAACGGGGCGACCGGCCGTGCGTACCAGAATTTCAGCACGATGTTCCCGATCTTGCCGTCGGCGGGGGTGCTGCTGGAGTTTTGAAGGTAGTGGGTAATGAGTGCAGAAGTTTTAAGCTCAATGAATCGGAAAGGAAATGCGCACTGGGCTGTCAGCCTTGATGTAGATATGCGGGCTGCCGCTGATTCGGTGCGGAGACCATCCGTGCGACTTCCAGAATTCGAGATTCCTTGCCAGACATCGTCTTCACACCGACAGGTAGATCGTCTCCAGTGGAACAGATAGGCATCCTTTGATCGCTTCTCTTAGACTGGAGATGAAGTTCCTCCATCGTCTCTCCCTGTATGGCGCAACCGGAGATGGAAGGAACTTCGGCCCAGAATCCCTTCTTCGGCTTTGTGCACGATGGCGTGAAAGGTCGTAAGAGCGGTGAGGCGGCGGTGATCAATAAATTAGGTTGACGATTAAGCACGGTAAGGTTTTAAACGGGGGTCCAGTCACGTGTAAATCAGTGGCTCCGAGCCCCTTTGAAATTGCAGCCCTGATTCTTGCCGCCCTTTGGACGAGAACATCCAAAATATAGCTCTTCCGTGATTCGCGACTTTCGTCCCACCGTCTCGGGCCATTTACATTTCGGGCATGGACTGCCCTTCTCCTTCCATACGGATGGGCGGTCTTTTGCAGGGTCTTTCAGCATGAAGTCATCCTAACGCCATTCGAGGCTGGTCTTGAATTGGGCAACCGCAAAGCACAGGCGCAAAAAATGGGACCGTCCGAGTTCATCTAGTTCTTTACCGAAAACGCCACTGAGTCTACCGCCTTCTTGCCGGTGATTCCCTCAATACCGGCAAGAACTCCGCGATAGTCGTTCTTGTCGCACTGCATGGCGAATCCGCCCTTTTGGTCGCCATTGATCCAGGTGAGCCCCACAAAGTGCTTCTTGGATTTGCTGAGCGCCATAAGAGCCCCAACACCCAAAGTGACCAGCCCGATTCCGACAGCAGCACCCACGCGTCGGTGTACGTCTTGTCCGTAACTGACCTCGGTGATTGCTGCGGCGGGGATAGTCGCCATTACCTGTTTATCCTTAGACCTAATCAAGCGTATTTGCCCGCCGTCCAAATAAAGCTTCATCCCGGTTCCAGACTTGGCTTCTGGGACTGACCCGCCGTCATACGTCACTTTGTATCCCGTTTCTGAAGCAACTGAAGCCGTACTAACCGCGACGCTAAGTAGCAGCGCGAGTAGAATTTTCCTCATGCATCTCCTTGAAACACCAGATTTATGGAAAGAGGCTGAGATGCTACCACACAATACGAGGACTAACTTTGGAGAGCTATGCAACATTCAATTGAAGCCGGTTTTCCATCCCAACCCGAGCAATTTCCGTAAATCCTCAGCATCCGCCGGTTGATCGTCCACCGGCTCTTTGCTCCCGACGTGGCATGATACCCGGCTCACCCCGCAAGTGCGCGGCTAAGAACATCTGCTGCACCGTTGTCACGGCACGTCTTCCAAACGGTCTAATTTTTCGCCCAAAATGTCGTGAAACTCTTGTTCGCTAGCCGCGATAGCGCTTGCCAAGTTTAATTCGAAAAACTCGTTCTGAAATCTGAGCGCGTTCAGGAGCAGTTGGTGGCACAAGATTACAGCTAGTGCACCGTCGCGCCGCCCTGCACTCAAATCGCCGCTTGAAGTTGCCTTGAACTGCAGTCCCAATGCAGTTGCGTGGTGATAGGCAGACGGAATGCGGTAGCATTCGGTGTACAACTCGTCTAAGCCTTGGCCGACTTTTTGGGCCATGTCGTAAAGATTCGTTTTTGTCCAAAGCGCATCGGGCTTCAGTTGCCCGCACTTTTTGCAAATTGACTGTCTGCGTTCTGCTTGCACGGAAGCGGCCTGATCCTCAAACGTCTTTATTTCTGCCTCCGAGGCTTGCTTCCGGAGAACCTCCGGGACAACTTCATTCCAATATTTAACCAGGGCCGCTCCGCGGAGGTGAAGGTCGGCAATGAAAGGCTTGGCCTCGTCCGGATTCAATACAATAAAGCGGGCAGTCACCAGATGCTCATACATTCCGCGTACTATTTTCAACGCGCCTGCCCCCTTTCCATTGGCTGCAAGCAAAACGATGTCATAAATATCCTGTATCGCTGCATGGGACAGATAGTACGAAATCTGCTTTCGCTGAAGGGTCGACCTTAGTTTCAGACTCTCAGGATCATCTTCGGGAAGTGCCTTCATTCGTTCAAAATCGGCCTCCGGCAAAAATGCAAACGACTTATTCAACACCAAGCGGACGGTCGCCTGAAGGCGTGGATAGGCGTTGAGAAATCGCGAATGAGTGCGTACAAAGTCTGCTTGTTCAACGGGAATTCCAAATGAGACGCCAGATTAGTCCATATCCAAAATCTAGACTATTTTCTCAAAGTGACGTCGTAGTCAGCTTTTCCGATGTGACGTTCTGGTCGAACTCCTCTCCGAGATTGCTCAGGAGCTTTGCTTGTTCCCGGGCGGCACCTTGGGCAGATTTACTTCACGTGAAGTCGGCCAGTATTACGCTTGAGGCGGCAGTTCGGTTCGATCCCGATTCGATCATTGACGGCATCCGCAGCGTTTGCGTGCAGCCGATGTAACGCTCAGTCGTTTGCACGTTGACATTTCCCAGCAAAAACTGAGTTTGATCGAGTTCTTCGCCTGCCTCGTAACGCTCGTCCACCTACCTGCGAACTCGCGCCGCAGGCCGAGTTACTCTTTCGTTACGTACCTCAGTTTCATGCCGAAGGTCTACGCGCGGAATCGACCTAACTGCTTTCTCCAACCGATTGCGTTGAGAACGTCACGTAAGGAAAAATTTCGGGGATGTGCGAATCGTAATGGCCATGGCGATTCCAGGTCCAGCCGACGCAGGGATCAAGCACCTCGCCGTTCTTGCCGACCTTCTCAAAGCGGCTGCAGTCGATCCGCCAGACATCCCCATTGTTCGGAGGCGTTGAGCGCCCGTCGCTCAATAGCTCCAGCCCCTTCCATGGAAACGCCAGTTCCACTGTCCAACCACGATCTGTCCTGGCGCGCCGATTCACTACCCCGTCCACCTGCACGGCTGTGTGCAGGCCCGGGTAATCCCAATCCAGGAAGCCCCATCGCTCGCCGCGCTGGTGGACATGGCCCCCCACTCCATCCAACACCAGTGTCCGCTGCGTGGCGGGGTCGAACTCCGGCATCCCGAAGTACTTCGTCCCCGGGACAAACCTATCCTTCCAAATCCAGAAAACTTCATAAATGGTGTTGAGCGCGTTGATTTCGAACTCATAGTAGGCATCCTGGCCGGCGATGAAGACCTCAAGGTCGTTTCCTTCGAAGATCTTCGAATCCCGCTCGCTGAGCGTGCCCCACACATCGGTCTCTTCGGCCCAGAATCCGAAGTAGAGATTGTCGTCATCCCACAGCAGGGCCACCCGCGTGTCGAACCAGGCCGGTTGGCCGGTCACGATGTCGACAAATGCCGTCGATTTGGGTGCCAGCATCCACGACGGCTCGTCCAGTTTCCCATCGATCAAAAGGGGTCCGCTGGTACGGTAGCAGGTGTAGCGCGCGGGTTCACAAGAGCTCATTGGTTGCTTTCGAATTATAGGCTGAGCTGACGACGGAAACCGACGCTAACGCAATCAGGAGACGAGCGAATGAGTCCACTTGATCCTGTTGTTCGCCCTAGAATCTGCGGAAACTCTGCCACTGGACGTTGGAAGGCGGCCAAAACCACCACGCATCAACCGGACTTTATGATCGTCGAGATAGCCGAAACTGGAGTTTAGGCTCGCTCGTGACTGGACCTCGGTGTTTGGGCAGTTAAACATCAGCATCGGCATGGTTGCAATATACTACACGGATTTTCGTTTGCGAGATCTCGAACAGGATTCCGGGAAGGCGAACACCGGTTCCGCGATGAAGCCGAACAGTTTCAGGCCGACTCCAGCCTCAGTTCGGCAACTCATTGAACCCACGCCCACTCAGGATCATTGCCACGCACTTTTCCGCCCGCGCCGCTCTTGTTTTTGCCTGCTTCGCAGATGAGATGTGGAAAATATATGACTTCCTCCGGCCTGGTGTGAGCGTTGCGAATGCCGACCTGAGAACCGCGTTGTCATCCAGCCTTCTCTGCAACTCCTCAGGAATCGGGTGCTCTTTCTTTAGGTCTATCTTCGTCCCGGACTCCTCCAATTCCATGGCTTCGTAAAGGTAGTCCTTCAGGGTCGATTGTACGGCCGCAATCTCCCGAAGCGACGTAAATTTAATCCATCGCCCGGCCTGCGTATGCTCTCCAATTCTTTCGAGAACGTGCTTTGGATCTTTGAGCAGTACGCCCTTAAAGAAAGAAAACGCGCACGACTCCTTGAGCGGGATCACGATCGCCACCTTTTTCGTCAAAAAGGTGAAGCACGGTTTGCCCCACTTAAGTTCTTCGGTTAGTTTGCAGTCGAGCGCGATCTGGCGCAGCTTATCTGTTTCCGTCTGCCACTTCTTCGCATAGGGAACTTTCATCGTTTCAGGCCCTTTTCCAAGACTGCTGAATGCATTCAATTTTGCCAGAACATACAGTATGCTTGACATACCATACTTGACGAGTCGGTGGCCGCAGTAAATCTTGATTGTGCCGGAAGCGGCGAGCGAGGAACGGCCAATTCGATCAGGGCACCTTAGGGGTTGATCAAGCACCCATGTAAGGAAATGTTAGCTTTTACAATCGAAAGATGTTGTATCCTGCTTAGAAAGAACCAGATACAGTGGTGGAGGCGGCGGGAGTTGAACCCGCGTCCGAGAAAGCCCGTCATGAAAAGACTACGTGCGTAGCCAACTCGATAGATTCAATGGCAGCCTCAGAACCGGCAAAATAGCTGACATCTAGTCCGATTGATTTCGGGCGGAGGCTCCGGACCGAAGCGTTGACCCTATCCCCCAAGATGACGCTCACTGGCTGGCGCGAGGGCTCACCAACTGGAGCGGCTACTTAATTAATTAAGCAGCGTAAGCAAATTGCTGATTGGCAATTATGTTTTTCCGATCGTTTAACGGGAGCTCGGAACCCGGCACGCCTTCCCATCACGATTCGATCCCGTCGAATCCGTTGCGCCCCCTCCTCTTTTTAGTGTACCGCCGTTCGCGGAATTTGGGATATGCCCTGTGTCACCAGGAAGAGTGTGTCTCCCGCTCCCGCCCTCCCGCCAAACTCAATGTCCGCGCCCGACTCGGTCAATCGGGTCAGCACCCAGCTCGGCGTCTCTTGCGGCACATACAGCCAGAATTGGCGGTTTGCAGTGATGAATCCAGCGCCGCTCTCAACGGGAATGGGAATGTAGTGGCTCAGCCGTTCCAGAATCACATCGTCGGTATTCGTGCCCAAATAATGGATGGCATCCGCCGGGCTGGCGAGGTAGCGAACGCGCGCGGCTACATCACGCGGGCCATTGGTATATATATCCGCGAAGAAATGTCCGGAATCGATCACAATGGGAACCGGCACCAAACGCGTCTTTGCAATCAACGGGCTGACCAGAGCCTGTTGGCGATGCCGAAGATCGCGCCTAGCCGCGACCTCTTGAGCGGCAAATAGCGCGAAGAATACCACGCACAAAATCAAACCCGCGACCGCGCTCCCCCGAAAGACACGGAAGCAGAACAACACGATCACCATCGCGATTCCAATCACCATCGCCAAAACGTAACGGGAGAAAAACGCGTGCGTCAACCCGCTCACTGCAAGCAGGGCCACTGGCAGGAATAGGAACGATGTCGCCATCACCGCGTCCGCGTCGATCCAGCGGCCGCATACCACGGCAGCGATCAACATGAGTAGAATCGGCCAACTCGCTATTCCGAATGTCTCGGTATAACAACGGACGAATGCCGCCAGCGACGGATGCGCCCAGAATCCCGAGGCCAGAGAGTAAGTTCCCGCGACAAGTGGACGATAAACAATCAGGGTAAGCGGACTGAGGATGAGCGCAGCCCAAATCGAAATATCCACACGGCGACGCGCAAAGTCGCGACGAAGCTGACCCGCTAATAGTGGCAGCAAACCAAGGACCGCCAGATAGCTTGCCGATATCGCGAGAGCCACGCCGATCCAAATTCCGGCGACTGCGAAATAGCGATAACGTGATTCGGGGGCTCTCTGCCAGCACAGAACCGCGACTGCCGTGAAGCCAAGCAGCAATCCATAGGGGCGCGCTTCGTAAGAGTAGACCGCAGCCTTGGTTGCGAACGGGAATAGCAGGGCTGCAAGTCCAAAGATGACTGACGTTCGGTGCCTCACCAACGCAAACAGGCATAAGCACATCAGCCAGAACCCAACCGTTTCAGGCAAGCGCGTCGCTAGCGTGCCGGACCCTGCAAAGCGATGGGCGATGCCAGTCAGCACGTAGCTCAACGGCGGATTGGTGTCTAGGCCGCCCGCCAGCGCGGTCCAGATCGCGGACGGCGAGCCCAATCGCGAAATCTGCTCAGTGAAGATTTCGTCATACCAGAGAGGACGCCATGCGGCCCACGCCGCCGTGCGCATGGCATATAAAAACGTAAGCACAATCAGGAGTGCCGCGACGTGCCGTTCCACCCACCGCGCAAACACATTCAAGGCATATCCCTTTGCGGGATCTGTGGCTCGCCTTGCGTCACTAGAAAGAGCGTGTCGCCGGCCGGTGTCCTATCGAAAAACTCGATACTCGAACCAGAGTTGGTCAACTTGCTCAGCACCCAGCTTGGAGCTTCTTCAGGAACGTACAACCAGAATTGGCGGCAGGATTTCAGGAAGGCGGGGCCGCTCTCGACGGGCAAGTGAACATACTGGCCGAGCCGCTGCAAAATGATGTCGTTGGTATTCGTGCCGAGGAAACGGAGAGCGTCCTCGGGGCTATCTAAGTAGCGCACACGCTCAACAGTGTCACGCGGGCCATTGGTGAAAAGGTCGGCGAAAAACTGTCCCGAATCTATCACGATGGGAACGGGCACCGTCCGCGTCTTCAAAAATGAGGACAACGCCCCGGTCATCGCCTGTTTGCGATGAATAAGAGTGCGCGCGGCCGAGACCTCCTGCACGGCGAAGATCGCCAGAAAAACACCGCACAACACCAGTCCCGAGATGGCACTACCTTGAAAAACTCGATGGCAGAGAAACACCGTGGCTATCGCCACGCCGATGACAATGGCCAAAACATAACGAAAGAACAACGCGTGAGTAATCCAGCTCATCACAAGCAACTCGAGCGGCATGATCAAGAACGCCGCCGCGAGGACGCCGTCACAATGGGGTAGGTCTTTGGATGTGCGCCGCCCCATGGCGGCCATCAACAGAATGATCGAGATGGGCCAACCGCCGACTACATAAGTGTCGGTATAACAATGGACCAGCGCCGATAGCGACGGATGCGCCCAAAAACCGGAGGAGAGCGCCATAGACCCCGCAAACAGCGGACGAAACGCGATAAGTGGCAGCGGACTCAGCAAGAGGGCAGCCCAAACCGGAAGATCTACGCGGTGTCGTGAAAAATCGCGCCAGAACTGGCCGATCATCAAGGGTGGCAGGGCAAGGACCGCAAAATAGTTTGTGGACGTCGCGAGCACCATGCCGGCCCACATTCCCGCGATGGCGAGATTGCGGTGACGCCCGCCCTCCGCCCGCTGCCAGCACAGGACCGCAAGTGCGATGAATCCGAGAAGCAATCCGTAAGGGCGCGCTTCGTAGGAGTAAGCCAAGGCCCGAGTCGCGAGCGGAAACAAGAGGGCCGCGAGCCCGAAAACCGCTGACGTCCGATGCCGCACGAAGGCAAACAAGCAGAGGCACATGAGCCAAAACCCGGCGTTTTCCGGCAGACGCGCGGCTAGCGTTCCTGGGCCAGCGAGGCGATGAGTGAAGCTGGTTAACACGTAGCTCAAGGGCGGATTGGTGTCGAGGCCCGCGGCCAGGGCGGCCCATATCGCGGACGGCGAACCCAATCGAGCTATATGCTCCGTGAAAATTTCGTCAAGCCATAAAGGACGCGCCTCGTCCCACGCCACGGTGCGGATCGCAAATAAGAACGTGAGCACGGTTAGCAGCGCCGTCACATGCCGTTCAAGCCATTGCGCCGTGGAGTCCGAAATACGCTCGATTGCGGAATGTGGTCCTAATGCCGACGAGTGCATGATTGAACCTGTTATAACTCAGGGACTGATGCGCAAGAAAATCGACGGCAGATGGATCATAATTTTTCTCGCTTGCCTATACGCGGCCATCTCAGCCCATAGCATTAACGCGCGGGGATGGCCGCGCGGATGGGCGGCAACACGCGTTCCGGCCATGGAGCCGCCCATGGTGGATATGCGCACGGTACTTAGCGGAGTGGACCGCTATCGGGCGGGCGTGCCCATGGCGGAAATCCAGTCGCCTCCGCGGCAGGCCGGCGGTCCGCCCCTGTTAGCTTACCCGGTGACGTGGATGGTCTTCTCTTACGTTGGGCTGCATGAAAAAGATACTGAAGCTTGCGTTGCGGTGCTGGCCGCCGCCTGCGCCCTGGCGACGCTTTGGTTCATCGGACCGCTGACACCGGGCGCGGGGATTTTATACGCGCTGGTGCTGCTTTCGCCCAGTCTTATGCTGGCGGTGGAGCGCGGCAATGCGGATCTTCTAATCTTCCTTCTTGTGCTGATCGGGTGTGTCTTACTTGCCCAAGCGCCCGAATGGGCGGGCGCCGCGGGACTGGCGCTAATCCTGGCAGCGGCAGTGCTCAAACTGTACCCGATCGCGGCGTTTCTCGCAGCCCTTCGACGGCGGCGCGGGTGGGTGCTGGTTGTCGCGTGTGGCCTGCTGTTCGCGGTTTTTCTGATTGTGGATCGCGAGGACTTAGTGCGCGTAAGCCAAGTCGCGCCGCGCACTACCTTTCTCTCTTTTGGCAGCCGCATGGGATTCGACCGGGTCGCGCGGTCGGTTGCATTTATGGCAAGTTCGGCACTCACGCTGGCGGCCCTGAGCGTAGCTTACTTCGCGTCGCGAAGGAGACCGGCGTTGCCGCTCGACGCAGGGCTTTACGGCATCTCATTTTGGGCCGGCGCGTCGGTATTTCTGCTCTGCTTCGCCATCGGTAACAATTTCGCATACCGCTTCAGCTTCCTCGTGCTGGCGATGCCGCAACTGCTGCTCTGGGCTCCTTCCCGCCTCTCGCCGCGTCTCGCGCTCGGGCTGTTCGCCTGCAGCGTTTGGACCACAACCACCCCGCGCCTGTCTCCTTTTTCGGCGCTTTTGAACTGGATATTGTTTGTCATCGTGGCCACTCTGCTTTTCCGCGCGCTGCCGATGCTCAGCCTCAAGCCCTTCCAACGAACTGCGATATATTCCAAGTAGTCATGGTTCAAATTCAGCGCAGTTCCCCGGTCCACGACGTTGTGGTCATTGGCTCCGGTGCCGGCGGGGGCACCGCCGTGAAGGTCTTAACCGACCTCGGTATCAATGTCACGCTGCTCGAAGCCGGCCCGATGTTGAATCCATCGAAAGATTTCAAAGAGCACGTGCTTCCTTACCAAGTGGATCACCGCGGGGCTGGGGAGCATGCCGAAAAATATTTCGGCCGCCAGCAATGGGGTTACTTCGAAGCGCCGAACGGATATTGGGACGTCCCAGGCGAGCCCTACACCGTTGCCAAGGATGCCGAATTTCGCTGGTTTCGTTCGCGCATCCTCGGCGGCCGCACCAATCACTACGGCCGCATCAGCCTGCGGTTTTCCGACTATGATTTCAAACCCTACTCCTTCGACGGCCTCGGAACCGACTGGCCCATTTCATACGAAGACATGGCGCCTTATTATGACAAGGCCGAAGAATTCATCGGCGTCACCGGAACCAGGGAAGGAATTCGGACCGCGCCAGACGGCGTGTTTCTGCCGCCGATTGCCCCCCGCGTGCACGAAATTCTGATTCAAAAAGCATCGCGCAAACTCGGCATCCCGTGCATTCCATCGCGCATGGCGATGCTCACGAAGCCGGTGCATGGCCGCGCGGCGTGCCACTACTGCGGCCAGTGCGGGCGCGGTTGCAAGACGGCTTCCGCTTTCTCTTCGAGCCAAGCCATGATCTTTCCGGCGATGAAGACGGGCAAGCTCACTGTGATCACCGGGGCCATGGCCCGCGAGCTGCTCACGGACGACGCCGGAAAAGTGCGCGCCGTCTCCTATGTGGATAAGGCGACGCGGACCGACAAGCAGATCCGTTGCCGCGCCGTCATGGTTGCGGCCAGTGCCTGCGAATCGGCGCGGCTGCTGCTGAATTCGAAATCGACGAAGTATCCCAATGGCATCGCCAACGGCTCCGGCATGGTTGGGCGCAATCTTACCGATACCGTCGGCTACGGCCTTTCGGGACAGATTCCGGCACTCGAGGGCATGCCCCGGCACAATAGCGACGGCATCGGCGGGATGCACGTCTACATGCCCTGGTGGGAGCTCGACAAGAAGAACAAAGATTTTCCGCGCGGCTATCACATTGAAATCGGCGGCGGCTTCGGCATCCCGCAAATCGGAAGTTTCAATGGCGAAAACGCCCGGCATGAGGGTTACGGGGCTCCGCTCAAGAAGGAAATCCGCCAGTCTTACGGAAGTTTCATCGGGCTTTCCGGTCGCGGCGACATGATCCCCAACGAACACTCGTTCTGCGAAATCGATCCGCGCCAAGTCGATCAATGGGGCATCCCGACGCTGCGCTTTCACTTCCGCTGGAGCCAGCACGAGATCAAGCAGGCGCAGCATATGCGCGAAACCTTCCAGAACATCATTCAAGCCATGGGCGGCAAAGTGATGGGGCTCAACCATCCTGAGCGCGAAGCTCGCGGAGTCTCCGTCGGCGGCACCATCATTCATGAAGCGGGCACGGTGTGCATGGGCAGCGATCCCAGGAAATCGGTGCTGAACGCCTTCTGTCAGGCGCACGAAGTCAACAATCTGTTCGTGTGCGACGCCGCGCCGTTTCTAACCAACCCCGATAAAAACGTAACGCTGACCATTGTGGCCAACGCGTGGCGGACGTCCGAGCATCTGGCCGAAGAAATGAGGAAGGGCAATGTCTAGCGTTAACCTCTCCACGCACGACGTATCCAGACGAGATCTTCTGCGCGCCATCGGCGGTTCCATGGTGCTGACCGCGAGCGGGGTGGGAGTGCTGACGCCGGCGCTGGCGCAGCATGTGCATCGGGAAGTGGCGGACGCGAAGTCGCTCAGCGGCGGTCCCGATTATCAGCCAAAAACCTTGACGAAGCACGAATTTGAAACGCTCCAAAAACTGTCCGACATCATTGTTCCCGCCGACGAGCACTCCAAAGGCGCGCTGGAGGCCGGCGCCGCTGAGTATATCGATTTCATGTGCGGGCGCAGTCCGGAACTAGCGCAAATTTTCACCGGCGGCCTGGCGTGGCTCGACGTCGATATGAATCGCCGGTTCAGCGCCGCGTTCCTCGACGCGAAACCCGAACAACAGACCGCATTGCTCGACATCATTGCCTATCGCAAGAACGAATCGCCCGAAACCGCGCCGGGTATTTACTTTTTTACGTGGGCGCGCAACATGGTGGTCGATGCGTATTACACCAGCCCAGTTGGGATCGCCGACCTAGGCTTCATGGGCAACACGGTTCTAAGCACCTTTAGCGTGCCGCAAGAGGCCATCGAATATGCGCTCAAGCGCAGTCCGCTCGCTTAGCGCCCTATCGTGACCAGCGCTTTCGACGGATGCACGTCGATCCGCTCCATGTGGTGCTTCAGCGGGAACCACTCGGAAATCTTGGCCTTGGGGTAACTCGGGATCAGATACTGCTGAATCAAAAAATCTAGAGCACTCCCGTCGATTTCAAAACCTGAGACATCCACGCGCTCCACATCCACCCGCGCTTGCCCGCGCGACGATTGAAGCCGCGCCGTCACCGTCACCGGCCGCTCTCCGCTCAGCATTTTCTTAAGCAGCCATCCCGGCGACTGCCCGTGTCCTTGTTTCAGCTTCAGGAAATCAATACGCGCCGAGCCTGTCACGCGGCCATCCAGAAGTTCCAGATGCGTGTC
This sequence comes from Terriglobia bacterium, assembly GCA_025358575.1. Taxonomy (GTDB): domain Bacteria; phylum Acidobacteriota; class Terriglobia; order Bryobacterales; family Bryobacteraceae; genus JANYJA01. Next base: position 12,784 of record JANYJA010000220.1, on the reverse strand, counting down.
GCGAACACCATCGAGACCAACTTCGCGAACCGCATCCGCCGCCCATCGGTCGAGCTCATGCTGCGTAAAACTCACGCGAGTCCCCGGCTTCAAGCGATCCGACTCGATTGCCTCGAATTTACGTTCCACGGAAATAAATTCGGGCGAGGCGGACTGCAAAATTGCCGCGACCGAGAGCGCGGTCAAGACTCTCAGCGCACTCATACGCTGGCTTTCGCGGTGCCCGCGTGCAGAGCTTCCCGCAATCCATTCCATTTGCGCAGCAACAACTCCGCCAGATTCAGGAGCACGGCAAGACCCAGCAGCCCGGGCCACAAACTCAGGCGCGATGCCACCGTGCGTCCGCCAGAATCGAAGATGTCTTTCAGGTTCGGTTCATAGCGCCCGCCAGTGCTGGCCGCAACTTGGCGCAACAGAAATTCATTGGTGCCGTAATCCGCCAGTTCGCTCTCCTGACGGTAAAACCCAACCTCGGGAAACGCGCGCGATTCCACCACCGGCCGTATGCGAAACAAACCTTGATTATTCCCAACCGCCGCGCTCGCGCGATAATTCCCCGCCGATCGCTTATTCACTTTCATCGGCTTCTGAAATCCGTTGGGCCCGAAAACAAAGATATCTGGAATTCGATCCGGATCGTTCACATGCCGCCCCAGAGAATAATCCACCACAAGCTCCCCGCTCGCGCCATCATAGGCCGCGGACGCTTCGCTGGCCGGCGCATGCGGCAGCAAGTCGCGGAAGATGTTGGTCCAAAACTTGTCGAAGCCGGGCCACGTGACCCAGTTCGCGGCCCAGCGGCTTTTTGAATCGGAAGTGAAAACCGTCGCGCGCCCCAAGCCATATTGCCACCGCAGCAGCAGCGGATCTTTCTGGTCGATATCCAAAATCTGATCCGCCGAAGACTTCGCAATGAACCGCACATAGCCTTGCAGCGGAGGCGCCGATTCCATTCCGATCCCTTCCAGCAGCTCCACTTTATGCAATACGCCAGGCTTGACCGATTTCTCAATCGCGGTGGTCCCGGTATGTTCCTGCACGTCCTTCAAAAGAATTTGTTCCAGCCCCGCGGGATCATTTAGGAAATACGCTTTGCCCTTCGAGAACGACGCAACTTTCTCCAGATACGCGCGGTTCACGTCCTGCCCCAGGCCGACAGTCGAAATAGTGACCTTCGCGTTCGCGGCCTCGCGCGCTAGCGAAATGCTGTCGCCTTCTTCGGAGATGCCATCGGTAAGCAGCACGATGTGTTTGTAGACCGCGTTCACGGGCGCGATTTTGTGGAACGCCTCGGCCAGCGCCGGAGCAATCTGCGTGCCTCCGTCGGGCGTGATTCCGGCGATCAAACGTTTAATAAGCGACCGATCTTCAGCCTTCCGCAATGGGACCGCCCATTGAAACGAGTTATCGAAAATCAGCACCGCAACCTGATCGATAGGCCGCAGGTTTTCCACTACGCCTATGGATGCCAGCCGCGCCAACTCCATCTTCTTGCCTTCCATGGACGACGATTTATCGATGATGAGAATTACGCACGTGCCTTCCGGCGATCGTGGCGGCGCCAATTTGGCCGGCAGCGCGCGCTCCAGCGGATCTTCAGGAGTTCCCGGTTTCTTTTCGACATAGACATTGCGCTCGCCCGCGATCCACAGCAATCCCCCGCCCTGCTGTTCGAATTGCTCCAGGCGCAGCTTATCCACGGGCGGCACGGATTCAATATCCCAGTTGTTGAAAACGATAAGTTGATAGTCGTCGAGTTTGGCGGGAACGGCGCTTCCGCCATTCCGCACTTCAAACTGATTGGCTTCGAAAGTTCGCGTGAGATGCAGATCGGTCCCCTCCGGATCCTGCGACAGCAACAGCACGTGCGGACGCCGAACCGTTACCGCCTGCTCGGTTCGCACTTCACCCAAACCGGGGGCACTGATTTTCGCGGCAAGATCGACCGCTCCGATGGCGTTCAAACTTGCGCGCACGCGAAAGTGATTTTCGCCCGGTTCCAACTGCACTTCGTTCGCGCCCAGTTTCTTGCCCTCAGCAAAAATCTCAACAGTCGCCTCCGCGCCCCGCGGCGCGTTCAATGTGATGTCAACCGGAAAGCGCTCGCCGTTGAAAACCTGGGCAGGCACGCTCACCGATTCCACGTTCAAATAGGGCTTGGCGCGCCCGGCCAGCGGAATGGTGTCAATCGGAATTCCGAGTTGCTGCGCCTGCCAAGTGGCGCGCGTAACGGTCCCTAGATTTTCGTTCCCGTCGGAAATTAGCGCAACACGCCGCACCAGTCCCGAGGGAAGACCGGCGACAGCCTCGCGCAAGGCGCCCTCGATGTTCGTTGCGCGGCCGCTATCGCCAGCGGTCTGCTGAAAATTCCAGCGGCTCTCATGCTCCGCCGCGAAAGGCGCGCGAGTGGTTCGCGCAAAAGGAATCACTTGCGTAATATGGCGGCCGCGGTTTTGCTCGATCCGGTCTACAATACCGGAGGCGTTCGCCAGATCCCGCGGTGTAGTGCTCTCCGACGTGTCGACTAGCACCGCCAGCGCAACTTTGCCGTCGTTGAAACGCAAACGCGGTTCAGCCAGCGCAAAAACGACACACATCACGGTGGCAGCCTTCAGCGCGAGCGCCGGCTTTCGGGCCGTTCGCGGCCACTCCCACACCGCCCACGCGAGAGGGACGAGCGCCAGCCAAATTATCCACGCGTGCTCAAAGCTCATCAGGAGGCCTTCCGCAAAATGGGACGGGCGACGGCTCGCGCGCGACGCACCGCCCGATGAAATCGTCCAAAGAAAATGAATTCGAACAGCAGACAGCCCAGTCCCAAAATCGCCAGAATTTGCCACAAGTCACGCGAAGCCGCGTTCGATTCGTTGAACGCCGGCAGGCCTCGGGGAGCACTGGCGGGCGCGGTCCACTGGCTCTCCCACATCTCCGGCAGAGTCAACGAATAGACAGTTTCGCGCTCACCGGCACGCACGTGTACAATCCCCTTCTCGCCGGAGAAGAAATGCAGCGAGCGATCGCGCAGCGTAAAGGGCAGCGGCGTCCCATCCTCGCGTGTCACCTTGATCTCGCTTGGCGTGACGGCGTTGTCCAGCACGGCATTCACGGTTCCCGCGCTTTGCGCGTTCAAGTCTAAAACTCGAAATACGGAAGGCGCGATCCATCGAAGAATATTTCCAAACAGCAGCGGCATGGCAAGTTCATAGCGCATCGCGGCAGGGTCGAATCCGTACACCACCATGCGAGGCTTGGTGTCGCGAGCGACGATGATCGGGCCGCTATCGATCCGCGCGATGGCCGTGTCGCCGGTAATGGTTTGAAAAACCGTCGCGGCATCGAGACGCACATCCCGTGTTCGCAAGCCGTCTCCCAAAGTTCGATCCGGTGTCCATCGCACCGATTCCGGCTTCCGCACCGTGGTTCGGACTGGAATTGGCGAATCGCTGGGAGATGGATCGATCCAGATAGTATCGGTCGCGGGCCGCTGATGCGGACGGAAATGATGCAGGATGACCAGTCCGAGATTGTCGGGACGATACTGCGCGGTAGTCAGAAAACGCGCGCTCACGTGAGCGTTGGAAACCAAAAAGGGGCGCAGCGAATCGGGGTGATCCGAATACACCGTAACCGGCAAAACTTCGAGCGCGGGCAACGCAAGCACCGCGCGATTGTCGTCCGCAAAATTGTCTTTCGGATAAAGACGCACCTCGAGGAAACCAGCCGCAGTGGTGTGATGCGTAAAAGTAAACTCCCGATCGGCGCCAGCCGGCAGCATCACTGTCTGTGAACCGATCGATGTGCCTCCGAATCCAATGGCGACGTGCACGGGCTTCGCCAGGGTGCCGTAATTGCGCGCCGAGACATAAATCTCCCAAAGGGCCGGGTCGGCGCTCGACCGACGCAAGCCAATTTTTCGCAGACCGCAATTTTCAACGGTGTCGGGCACTGGCAGCACGCGCAGATTCACCGGCAGGTTCTGAATTTCCGCATCGCCTCCAATGACCCGGCCGCTTCCAATAAACGCAATCTCACCCTTGGATTTTCCGCTTCGTTCCAGCCGACCCGCGAACTGCAGAGCCTGTTCGAGGTTCAATGCCGTCGGCCCCGCGCGGGAATCGGCAATCGCTTGACGCACCAAGGCGTGATCGCTTTCGAAAGCCGTGGCGGGAGTCGCCAATCCGTCCGCGCGCAAAAGCATCACGCGATCGCGCGACGGTATCGACTTCAAGTAAGCATAAGCGCGCGTTCGTGCCGTGTCCATGAGGGTTCGGCCCGGCTCCCCGGCCCCCGGTGCAGCGGCACCCATCCAAGCGGACGTCTCCAGAATAATCACATGCAATCGCGCCTGTGCGTCCGCACTCCCAAACCGCAGTTCCGCCATCGCGAGTAACAACAGAAGCATTCCGAGCAACTGTAAGATCAGGGAAAGCGGCTGTTGTATGTGCTTACGCCGGACTACTTCCGTCGGCTGCTCGGCTGCCACCCAGAAGCGCAGCGTGGATACAACTTCGCGCCGCCTCGAACGGTCCAACAAATAAAGAGCGACGGCCAGGGCCGACGCCGTGCCAAACAGCGCCAGAAACTGCACGAGGCTGAGGTTCAAGAAGAACACTTAGGCCAAGCTCCGGGCGCGCACCAGCGCACCGAATACGATGTCCTCAATCGCCATGCTGGTAGAGACGCCCACGTACCGTCCGCCGTTGCGCTGCGCTAAATCCTGCAGGCTGGCGGAAAAGCGGTCGAACGCTTCGGTATAGCGGATTTGCGCGGGTTCGTCCACCTGCAGCCGCAGTTCGTGACCCGTCTCACCATCAACCAGGTCAAGCTCCCCGGTCCACGGCGGGACTCGGTCTTCTTCGGCCCAAAGCTGAATCAGGCACAATTCGTGACCGAAATCGGAAAGGAATTGGATCGGCTTCTCGCACGAGGCGTCATCCAGAAAATCGGAAATGACGATCAGCAATCCTCGCTGCGCGAAGTTGGAGATGAACTCTCGCGAGACCGCCATGAAATCGGTCGGCCCTTCCGATTCCAGAGCGCCGAGATAATTCATCACCGGACTGAACCGGTGGCGGCCGCCGCCGCACTGTTTCCCTTCCCCGAGATGCGTCGAAAAGGGGTGGATCGAAATGGTATCCAGGCGCACCAGTCCGACATAGCAAAGAGCCGCGGCCAGCTTGCGCGCGTAATCGAACTTGTTCCCGTTTGCCGCCGCCATCGATCCGCTGGTATCGACCAGCAAGCGAACCGGCACGCGCGGCTCAATCTGAAACATCTTCAGGAAGAGCTTGTCCAGCCGCAAGTACGCGCGCCAGTTCACCGCCCGCAGATCGTCACCGTGATGGAAATGCCGATGATCTAGAAATTCCTGACCGCCGCCGGCAAAGCGCGACACATTGTGCCCGCCCACCAAACCCGGAAACGACCTTTGCCAGTGGATGGTCAGCCGCTCAAGCTTCTCTAGAAACTGCCTGTCGAGAAGCGGCGCTTGCGTGGCGGAGAATTTATGGGACCGCTCTTTCGGACTCCCCGCACTCCCGGGCATGCCTAAGCCGCCGAAGCGTGAGCCGCCACCCCGCTGAGGATCGCGGATAAAATCGTTTCCGGAGTCTGGCCGTCGGCATGAGCGTCGAAATTAAGAATGATGCGGTGCCGCAGGACCGCCGATGCCACGGCGGTAATATCGTCGATGCTGAGGTGAAAGCGCCCGCGCATCAAGGCCAGCACGCGTCCGCACTCCACCAGCGCCTGGGCGCCGCGGGGCGAACTGCCATAACGTATGTACTTGCGCGACATTTCATGCGCTTCCCTCTGATCCGGCTGCGTCGCCATCACCAATTGAATCGCGTACTCCTGCACATGCGGCGCCACCAGCACTTCGCGGCATACCGAACGCACTTCCATAATGCCGTGGCTGTCCAGAACCGGATTTACTTGGGCCGTCTCGCGCTGGATGGTCCGCTCCACAATACGCCCCAGTTCTTCACGCGTCGGATAAGTCACCAGAATCTTCATCAGGAACCGGTCAAGCTGCGCTTCGGGAAGCGGGTAAGTGCCTTCCATCTCGATCGGATTCTGCGTCGCCATCACGAGAAAAGGCAAATCCAGCTCATGCGTCGTGGTGCCGCTGGTGACCGTGCGTTCCTGCATCGCTTCGAGCAGTGCCGATTGCGTCTTCGGAGTGGCGCGATTGATCTCATCGGCCAGCACGAGGTTGGCGAAAATGGGTCCTGGCTGGAAGCGCAACGACTTGCCGCCGCGGTCGTCATTTTCGATCACCATGCTGCCCACGATGTCAGCCGGCATCAAGTCAGGTGTAAATTGGATGCGCGAATATTTAAGCTGCAGCGCGCGAGCCAGCGTGCGCAATAACGTCGTTTTGCCTAGCCCGGGCACGCCTTCTAGAAGCACGTGGCCGGACGCGATCAGGCAAATCAGCACGCCTTCGACAACATCGTGCTGACCCACGATGACTTTGGCGATCTCGGTGCGAACCTGATTCAGTCTGGAAACTGCTACTTGAAGCGAAGAGTCCAATCCCACTTACGTATTGTAGAGCTTTTGTCAGACCACGATTACGTGAATGTCGCCCGGCCCGTGAACCCCGCGCACCAGGATTTGTTCGATATCGCCGGTGCGGCTGGGCCCCGTAATCAGCACCATGGAGCTGGTTTGCTCGGCTGCGTACGGCAGAATCGTCAACAGCTCATCGAGGGTGGAAAGCATTCGCGACGAGGGCACCACCGCAATATGAATTGGAGGCAAAAGCGAGATCATGCGGGCCTCCGCGGCACTTGCCAGCATCACCAATGTTCCGGTATCGGCTAACGCGTAAGTGGCGCTGGTAATGCCGCAATCGCAGGTGGAGCAGGCGTTACGCAATACAGCGGTATCCGTAATTCCGCTCCGCACGTTGGGAAGGCTGGTGATGCCGATTTCCCGCAACCATGGCTCGTTGGACGCGATCGCGGACTTGCCCAGCGTCAGTTGCTCAACCGTTTCGCGCGCCGCCAAGGGCGTGCCTGTCCGATAAAACTTCCCTCCAAGCGCCGTGAGTCGCGCCGCAAACATTTCCTCCCGATCGCCAGGCGGAATCTCGGCCTCGCTCAGCATTACCGGCGGCGGAGGCGGCGGCGTCTGTCCCGGCGCCAAGCCCAGCGCACTTCTCACGCTGCGAAGTATTTGTTCCCGCGACACGGCTCTCAGTGTACTGGGAACGCCGTCAAGCTGGTGTAAACACCATTTTCGCTTCTATATAGATGGAACTGGCGCGCATGAAACACGCCGAAATCTTTGGGCTGCTGAGAGATGGCCTCGCGCAGAGTTTGGACCTGGGTGCCCCGCCGGATGCGTGCCAGTGTGATGTGCGGAGTATATGGGCGTTCTTCACGCGCTACGCCGAGAAACTTCATGGCATCCTCGGTTCGCGATACCAGTTCGTTCAGCGGTTGCGAATGAGCAACCCGCGCCATCAATACGCGTGGAGTGTTTGCGTTCGGAAAATACCCGATCTCCCCAACCGCGACATCGAAAGCGGCAGGCAATTCCACCCGGTGAAGCGCCTGAATGACAGCCTCCACATGGTTCTCCGCCCAAGCCCCGATGAACTTCGTCGTGATGTGCAGATTCTCGTCCCGGCTCCACTGCAACTTCGCCGTCGGTCGCAAGAACCGTAGCGCTTGGGTCAAGCGCGCTGCCACCGGCGCCTCAATTTCAATCCCCGTAAACAGACGCAGCAAGGTATATTTTGACTTATCATCGGGTTCGGTGTATCCCTAGATGCCGGCCACCATCCTCCCTCGCGCCTTCTACAACCGCCCCGCGGTCGAAGTCGCCCGTGACCTGCTCGGCAAAGTTCTGGTTCATCGCGACCGCTCCGGCATCATCGTTGAAACCGAAGCCTACCTCGGCGGCGACGATTTGGCGGCGCATTCCGCACGTGGTATTACCCCGCGAACCCGAGTCATCTTCGGACCCCCTGGCCACGCCTACATCTACCAGATTTACGGAATCCATCGGTGCCTGAATTTGGTCGCGGAACCCGATGGCACGCCCGGCTGCGTGCTCATTCGCGCTCTTGAGCCGCTCTCCGGATTCGACCCGTCACACGATCCGCGTCCCGCTTCCGGTCCCGGCAAACTGACCCGCGCACTCCTGATTACGCAAGAACAAAATGGCGTCGACGTTACCAGCGGCGATTTAGTCGTGCGCGATCGATCCGCTAAACCCGACATCGCCGTAACGCCGCGCATCGGAATTACGAAGTGTGCCGATCTGCCGCTACGTTTTGCGATCGCCGGCAACAATTTCGTCAGCGGCCGCATTCGCCGTTCCCGTTCCTGAAGCGGCAACCAGCGGAAGCCGGAACAGGAACCGCGCGCCGAGCGGCACATCGGCGTCCACCCACATTTCGCCCCCATGGTCGATCACGGTATGCCGCGCCAGCGCCAGCCCCAGACCCAGTCCGTTTTTCTTTCCGTCGCTCACAAACGGCTCGAACAGATGCGCGCGCACTTGCGGCGCAACTCCTGGGCCCGTATCCGCGATATCCACCGTCACCGTCGCTCCATTTACTGCCGCGCCGATTCGCACTTCGCCTCCATCCGGCATGGCTTCCACCGCGTTGCCCACCAAATTCAGGAAAACCCGCTCCATGCGACTGCGATCCAGCGGCAGCTCAATCGCCTCGCTTACGTCATTGCGGATAGTCACCTTTTGTGAATCGGCGATCAGCGCCAGCGTTTCGCTCGCCGCTTCGGCCACTTCCCGCAAACGGCACATTTCAATCTCGCCCGTCTGCCCCCGCCCCACATTCACCAGATCCTGCAACAATTCCTGAATGCGGCGCGACGCCCGATAGATGTTACCCGCCAGCCGCTTCACCTGCGACGGATCCAAATCGCGGTCGACCAGAATCTCCGCCCCGCCATAAATCGATGCCAGCGGATTTCGAAGATCGTGCACCAATGAGCTCGACAGCCGGCCAATGATCGCGATGCGCTCCTGCCGGATCAACTCCAACCGGGCACTCTGAATGGACTCGCACATCTGATTAAACGTTTCCGCCAGCCGCCCCAGTTCATCGTGACTTTCCACCTCCACGCGATGATCGTAATTCCGGCGGATGATTTCCGCCGCCGCCCGATCCAAGCGCTCCACCGGGCGCACAATATTTCGAGCCATCGCGTACGTGAGCGCCAGCGCTATCACAATGGCAGCCAGACTGATCCAGAAAATGTCGCGCCGCAGCCGTCCGATACTTTCAAGAGCATTGGAAAAAGAGCGAAAAATCCAGAGTTCGCCAATGCGCTCCCCTTCCACATCCAGCAAAGGCGTCATCACCGCGGCGTAAGGCAAGCGCGAGTCGTGCGCGCGGGCCTGCTGGGTCAACGCGCGGGCATCGGCCAGCGGCAAAGTGGAAGCCAGCACTTGCCCGCCGGTTCGGAACACAAAGTCACTTCCGCCGGTTGCTTCTTTCAAGTGCTGAACTGTAAGCGGGTCCACCGCGTACCCTGTCACCAGCACGTCCAGCAGCGCTGGGCCGCGACCGGAGTCGACATAAACTGGCGTCACGGCGATCTGATACAAGCGTCCGTTCTCCACGCGAAATCCGGATGCCTGCTTGGGGAAGCGCCGCGCCGCCTCGGGGAGAAAACCCAGCGTGCGCCATTGCGGCACCGTCTTCCCGCCGAGCGTCGCAATCGGATGCCCCAGGGGATCGCTTACCACGAAGAAGGCATCTTCGTCCGAGATGCGCCGCCAGATTTCGCCTGCCGTGTCGCGAATGGTGGCTTCATCGCGCGTGCCGAACGCCGCGCGCACATCCGACATGGTGCTTAATACCTGGCTTATGGCCGCAAGCCTTTCGGCCCGCGATTTCCAGATGGACTGATACGCCGCGAAACTAGTTTGGGCTTCGTCTTCAATCCCGCTCAACGTGGTCTTCAAAGCCTCACGCTGCACAATGTAGCCTGTAATTCCGAAAAGCAGAACGGTGGCCATTGATGCGGCCAGCATAAATTTCCGGCGCAGCGTCACCGCGTCACTCCCGCGTACCCTTCCGGCGGATAGTCCTTGCCATATTTATTCTTGTGGGGAAGCGCCAGATAACCGCTCTCCGAAATGGACAGCTCGGGAATCGCAACAGATGTTTCGCCGACTGAAACTTCGCGCTGCAATTCCCCAAGCGTTTCCTCCGAGGCGCGCTCATGGAAGACCTGCAGAAGGTAGTCGGCCGCGGGCACGTCGGCAATGGCGAAATTGCCGTGGCTATCAGTCACCGCAAAGTACCGGCTACGCGTCACCACAATTACGGCGCTCATCGCCGGGTGAATGTTGCAGAACACGCGCACCACGCCGGGCCGCCGGAAAACCACGGACTTGCTCGTGCCCGGGGGATACAATCCGATGTCGAATACCTGGCCGCTGAAACTGGAGAACACGTTGTGGAAGATGGGGTCGGAGTTGGGAAACGCCACCGCCGTGCCTACTGGAACGGCAATCAGGTGAGGCACGAACATCTTGTGCTTTTGTAACATCTCCGCCGTTTTCGGATGCCCCGGCGGCGAATCCGCGGCGTTTTGAATTCGGCCGAGCGGCTCTAGCCACACCACCACGCCGGAAAAATCGTGGCCTCTATGCACTCGGCTTTCGCGCGACCCAGTCAGCACCACCGACCCCTTTACCGCCGCGGCGTTCGCACCTAAAACAAATGAGCTAAAACAGATAAGCCAGCGCCAGATCATAGTGTCCGTTTTGCCGCGTCCCAGTTTGCAGGTATGCCGTGCGCAGCCGCAGCGCTTCGAACGCCAGCATGACATTCGGCGCCAACCGGAACATCACGTTTCCGGCATAGGAACGGTTGCTGGCAATGCCGCCGGAACCAAGGTCCGCCCGGTTGCCGCCTTGCAATCCGCCAAAAGCGTTGAAGGAAACGCGCTCCGTGGCCTGAAACTTCAACTGCGCCCAACCGCCGTGGCTGCGAACCGCGAAGACATTTCCATCCGGACGCACTCCAAAGCCGTAGAGGCCGGAACCGATCGCGGCCACGTTACGCCCCGTGAAAACGGTCCCGGTCACTTCGATACGCCGCTCAGGCCTGAGAAGCCAATCCGCCGAATAGACTCTCGTCGGCGCCGAAAAGCCGCCCACATGAGAATTGCTGGCGTGTGCGCCCGCCGCAATCTCTAACCGCCGCGTATCGCTCCCGGCTTTCCAGAATTCAAGACGCCCCTCGACACCGGGCCTCGCCGGCTCATAGTTCAAGCTCCCTAGCAGCCCTCCCGCCGCGTATGCGGAAGCCGATTCGTTGGTTTCAATCACTGCTCCTTGCAGCCGGAATCCGGCACTATCGCTCGCGCTCACGCGTTGCTCCACCCGCGCTTGCGGCTGCCAGAACCAAAGGTTCCCAGAATCGCTGAGCGGGGAGATGGCCACGCGCGCAAGTGAAGTCGGTTCGCGCGGCGAGATCAACGGTTTATCCTGCCCAACCATTACACCGCGCGTTCGCCAATCGACATCGACGCGAGCCGTCCTCAGATTCAGATTCGTGGTCCACGTCTCGTCTGAACGATCGTAGAAATCGAAATATACCGACCCATGAACTTTGCCGCCGCCGAACGTCTGAGGACCGTTAAACTCCAGCCCAAAAAATGACTGAGTGAGCGTAGAACCGCTTGAGGATGTCGAAGGCCGCCTCGCCGCGAGCGTGGGATTGTCTTGGCCGTAGCCCTGCTTTCCATTCGCATAGGCGTTGATCAACAGCATGCCGCTCAGCCGCAAAGGGGACCTCTGCGCGCTTTCCACTTTGGTTTGCGCCTGCTCTTCGATGCGGCGCTCGTCTACCGCCAGTTGTTCAGCGGCGGCATCCGGAGCACGCAGCGCCGCCACCTCCGCGCGCAAACTGCGAAGCTCTTCGATCATCGACTGATTGCTTTTTTCGAGCACATCCAGCCGCTCCACAAGCCGCTGCACGTTATCCGGAGACTGTGCCCGCGCCTCCGCGCCACACAGGATGAAACCCAGTGCCGCTAACACGCAATTTCGCATCACTCCGCCCCTTTCTGTAGAAGCTCCTCTAGTTTCGCGCGAACCAGGGCCGGAGAAAATGGCTTGAGAAAAAAGGCGTTCGCGCCCAAAGCCAGCACCTTGCCGGGGGTCGCCGGATCGGTATCGCCGCTGATCACAATAATGGGTAAGCGGGAATGCCGGGGATCGCCCCTCAGCCGCTCGATTAGCTGGTAGCCATCGAGCCCCGGCATGTTGAGATCGGTGAGCAGGGCCGCCACTTCACAATGCATCAAATCGAGAGCGAGCGCGCCATTGCCGGCAATCCTGACGGCAATCCCCGGTATGGCCGTTAGCGCAATTTCAAGAGTGGAAGCAGCGAGTTCGGTGTCCTCGACGATCAACACCGTGCGGCTTGTCATTCATCACGTCCCCGGCAGAAAACGGTACCCAACCCCATGCACCGTGAGGAAGTGCCGCGGCAGGTTCGGATCGGGTTCAATCTTATGGCGCAGCTTGACCACATGCGCATCCACGGTTCGCGTGTTCGGGAACGATTCGTAGCCCCAGACGGAATTGAGGATCATATCGCGCGTCAAAGCGCGGTCGGGATTGTTCAGGAAGTAAGTCAGCAGGTTGTATTCGGCAGGCGTCAGCTTCACCTCTTCTCCGCGCCGGATAACGATGCGCCGCGAAAGATCCACCTGCGTGTCGCCAAATAGGAAAATCTGCCGGTCGTCGGGTCCCATTCGCCGGAGCACCGCGTGAATCCGGGCCA
>JANYJA010000217.1 GCA_025358575.1 Terriglobia bacterium | reverse complement strand
AATGCGCTAACCAAGGCTCGCGCGGAGGCGGTGGTGCTGTACCCGAAGAAGGGGGACAAGCCCTATCAGCCGCCTGCTCCGGTGCGAATCGAGTGCACCGCGAAGGGGTTCGATTGTCAAGGCCGGATCGAGCTCGGCGTTGGGCAAGGGATGATTTTCCAGGCGCGCGTGCCTTCGCGGATCGAGATCCGCCTGGAGAAGCCGGATGACGGTCCTCCGCGGAAAGATCGTGGGAGCGCGCGCTCTCGAAAAGCGTAGCCAAGGCCAAGCGCCGGACCCGTTGCAAAGACTGATCCGGCGCTTCGGCGTTAGCGCGCAAACCGCGAATATCCGGAGATGTTTTGATCTGCGCGTGGGCGCTGGCCGCTCCAGCCTCAACGCCGACGGCTCGCCCGTGCAGTTCGCGCTATCGCTGGCAGCCAGAAGACCAACCGCGCTCGAGTTTGTGGGCGAAGACGCCGCGGGCGACTATGCAATGCGGCAGGCGCTCGGAATTAAACACATGGAAGCGCTGGCGCAAGCAATCGGGGCGCAAAACGAATTGAGTTCGGTTCGGCCTTGGCTCGAAGCGGTGGCGGGGACTGGGCCTGCGGGAGACTGTGAAGATCCGGCCGGTGCGTTTTGGATCGGCGCGTCTTTTGATCCGCGAGGCGGCACAGCGATGACGGTTTATGCCAACGCGCGGCGCGGCGACGAGGAAGGCCGGTGGCAGCGCCTGACTGAGCCCCGGATCCGTGCGGTTGTGGAAGCACGCGGATTAAAGCCGTTGGGAGCCGGAATCAGACTTAGCGCGGGCGTGAAACCGCGCAAGCGTGTTTACTTCGGGGCGTATGGCGTAACACCGGATGAGTATCGGCGGATGTTCCGCGAATCCGGATGCGGCACGAAGTTCGATGAAGCGCTGGATGTCTTCTTCGCTGAAATGCTCCGCGACGAGCGCGCCTATCCCACTAGATCGGCGGTGTGCTCGTTCGGTTTCGATGACGGCGAATGGCAGCCAAAGCTAGAGCTATGCACGCATTGCGCCTGGCAGACGGATAGTGAGGCGACGGAACGCTGCGCAGCATGGCTGGAACAACTTGGGTTAGACGCGGATTTATACCGGGATGTGGTCGAGATCCTGGCCCGTGAACACGTTCATGCTTTCGTGGGGACAGGTATGAAGCGCGGCGAGGCGTACGCGAGCATCTATCTGAATCCGGGGTCGGCACTGTGAACGCTGTGTCGAGAGGCATCGCGTTTCTAGCCGCACAGCAGGACGAGGCGGGATTTTGGGAAGACTGGGACTTGCCGGTGGGTGCGTCGCGGATGTGGACGACGGCATATGTTGGGTGGCGGCTGGCGTCGAGCGGATATCCTCTGAAGTCGGCCGTTAACTGGATGGAAGCGGCTGAACTGGATGGAGGCGGTTGGGGCTATGCGGAGTCGACGGGTGCGGATGCGGATTCCACGGCGCTCGGGATTTTGTTCCTGACAACCATGGGGCGTCAGGCACCGGAGAGTGCGCTGCGGCGTTTGTTGCACTTCGTCAGGGACGATGGCGGGTTTGGCACATACGCATTCGACCAGAGTTTCGGCGCCTGGACGAATTCGCAAGTGGAAGTGACCGCGACAGCCGCCCTGGCTCTCCGCGCGGCGGGCGTCGAAGACGAAACCGTCAGACGCGCCGAAAATTATGTGCGCAGCCGGAGCCGCCCCGATGGAATTTGGGATTCCTATTGGTGGACGTCACCGTTTTATGCAACAGAAGTGTGCGTACGCTTGCTGGGGGACGACGGGGCGGCCTTGGAACAGCTTCGTCCCGCGAATGCGTTCGAGGAAGCCCTGCAGGCAATGACCCTGAAAAAATCGGCCGGAAAGATGGCAGCCACGCAATTGGCCGACGGCAGTTGGCAGAGCGCGCCGGTTTTGCGGCTCACGCGACGGGATGTGGTTGAGCCGTGGGCAAGCAACGACGCGGGTCCATGTTTTCCGGACCCCCGGCGCGTGTTCACAACGGCGACAGTTGTGGCCGCGCTTTCAGTTGCGAACCAGCGCTCCTAGCTCCTTGACGATGCCTCCCACGAACGTCTTGGCGTCGCCGAAGAGCATTAGCGTATTTGGCAAGTAGTAGAGTTCATTGTCGATGCCGGCGAAACCGGGATTCATACTACGCTTGATCACCATCACCGTGCGCGCTTTGTAGGCTTCGAGGATGGGCATGCCCGCGATGGGGCTGGTTTTGTCATTCTGCGCCGCGGGGTTCACCACGTCGTTCGCCCCCACGATCAGAGCCACGTCCGCCATCGGGAATTCGGGGTTTATGTCGTCCATCTCGCAGAGCTTGTCATACGGCACGTCGGATTCGGCGAGCAGCACGTTCATGTGTCCGGGCATTCGCCCGGCGACGGGATGGATGGCAAAACGCACATCCACCCCGCGGCGCGTGAGAACGTCGAAAAGCTCGCGCAGCTTGTGCTGAGCCTGGGCGACGGCCATGCCATAACCGGGGATGATGATCACGCTACGCGCCGAATCGAGCATCTCGGCCGCTTCTTCGGCGCTCGCCGAACGGACGGGCCGCTCGACAGATTTCTGAGCGGTGACCTGCACTTGTCCGAAGGCACCGAACAGCACATTCGAGAACGAACGGTTCATCGCCCGGCACATGATGATCGCGAGAATCAGTCCCGAAGATCCATCGAGCGCGCCCGCGATGATCAGCAATTTGTTATCGAGCGCGAAGCCCATGGCGCTGGCCGAAAGACCGGCGTATGAATTAAGAAGCGCGATGACTGTCGGCATATCCGCACCACCGATTGGGATGATGAGCAGCACGCCGAAGATAAGTGACAGCGCGGCGAAAACGGGGAATAGCCACGTTCGCTCGGGCGAGATGATCAACGCAATTCCGATAGAAACCGCGAGCACGAACAGAGTCAGATTCACGATGTTCTGACCTCTGTAAGTGATGGGCCTTGTAGGTAGAATCTCCTGAAGCTTCCCGAAAGCCATCAAGCTCGCTGTGAACGTAAGGAACCCGAGCAGCGTTTCCAGAACCAGCGCGCCCATCGGGAAGCCATGCGGCAGGTGGCGATAATATTCGGCGGTTCCGATGAGCGCGGAAGCCAGCGCGCCGAATGCGTGCGAGATGGCGGTTCGCTGCGGGACCGCAGTCATCGGCATCAGATAGGCGAGTGGCACGCCGATAGCGGAGCCGAGGAAGAACGCGATGAAGATCCACTGGTAGTTGACCACTTCGAAGCGCAGCAGCGTGCCGACCACGGCGAGCAGCATGCCAAGCTCACCGGCAATCACGCCGCGGCGCGCAGTCGCGGGCGTGTTCATCCACTTGATGGCGAGAATGAAACCGGCGGCCGCGAGGATGTAGCAGATGGGGAGGAGGTTCTCGATCATTTCTTGCCCGGCTCTCGCTTCTTGAACATTTTGAGCATGCGGTCCGTGATGAGATAGCCGCTAACGACATTGATAGTGGCGGCAAGGACCGCGATGAAGCCGAGGACGCGGGTGAGGGTGGATGCGTCTTTCTCGCCAACGGTGAGGATGGCGCCGACGACCGAGATGGCCGAGATCGCGTTCGTAAGCGACATCAGCGGAGTGTGCAGGAGCGGTGAGACGCGGCGAATCAGTTCGAAACCGAGGAAGGCCGCGAGCATGAACACGTAGAGACCGAATTCGTAACTTTTCATGATGATGACCGTAGGCGCGGATGGACGATCTGGTTCTGGTGCGTAACCAACGTCTCGCGAATAATTTCGTCTTCCAGGTTCAGCGCAAGCGCGCCATCGCGTACGAGAATCTTCAGGAAGGCGGTTATGTTCGACGAGAACATCTGACTGGCGTGAAACGGCGCGAGTGACGCCAAGTTGAGAGGCCCCATAATGGTGACGCCGTTGTGGATGACAGTTTCGCCTGGAGTTGTGAGCGCGCAGTTGCCGCCTCGCTCGGCGGCGATGTCGACGATGACGGAGCCGGGCATCATAGCCGTAACCATCTCGGCGGTAATAAGGATCGGGGCCGGGCGGCCGGGGATGGCTGCGGTAGTGATGACGACATCCTGCTCGCGCAATACGGAGGTGAGCAGTTCGCGTTGGCGGCGGTAGAATTCTTCGTCCATAGCTTTGGCGTAACCGCCTTTGTCTTCGGAAGCCGCGGCATCAACTTCGAGTTGGATGAAGCGCGCGCCGACGCTCTCGACCTGTTCTTTTACCGCGGGCCGGACGTCGTAAGCGCAGACCACCGCGCCAAGTCGCCGCGCGGTGGCGATGGCTTGCAACCCCGCGACACCAGCGCCGAGAATGAAGACTTTCGCGGGCGTGATGGTGCCGGCGGCCGTCATCAGCATGGGAAAGATCTTGGGCAGCACGCTGGCCCCGAGAAGAACCGCTTCATAACCGCTGATGGTGGCCATGGACGAAAGTGCGTCCATGCTCTGGGCGCGCGTGATGCGGGGGACCAGTTCCATGGCGAGAAAAGAGACACCGGCTTGTGCCAAATCCGCGCATTCTCGCGCGGCAGTGAGGGGCTCGCCGAATCCTATAACCGTTTGACCGGACTGAAACAGAGGCAAGTCCGCGCGTCCGGCTTCGGTGTTGGCACCAAGAGATCGGACCTGCGCAATAACGCCAGCTTGTTGGAAAAGTTCGGCGCGGGTCGCGAGGTGCGCGCCGCGAGCGGAATATTGATCGTCGGGAAATCCGGCTCTTGCGCCCGCGGAGTGCTCAACAATGACGTTGATGCCAGACTTCTTCAGTGACTCGCAGCCGCGTGGGACTAACGCGACGCGAAGCTCACCAGGGAACGTCTCTTTCGGTATACCAACCGTGATGGCCAAGCGGCCCTCCGTTCACAGATCATATACGAAGTGGATTAGTAACTTGCAATACACCCGCGCGCACTGCTCAACGCACGAAATATTTATCAAAGGACGCAGAGGCAGTGTCTGGAGGCCGGCTGCTGAGGTATATGGCGTCCGCGAAGTCGATGCCTTGAACGCTGAGAGCGAGTGCGGCTGCTATCGCGGACTCGTACTCGGCCCGCACATTCTTCAGGCCCAGCAACATCGTGAAGGCATCGCAAATTGAACTTTTGTCAAATCCATATAGACTCTCGAGAACACGCGGTTTCAAGAAGAACCGTTTTCGCGATCCAGATGTCTTCGGAAGAAAAGAGAGACCGCGCGGCAGTCAGTTGTTTGACGTCATCCCCGTCAGCAATCTGACGAATACGTTAGTATCTACCGCTGTCATGACGGCGGATCACTTGGCTTACGAGGGAATCACGCATCTGCGCCGGGGTCCGAGCATTTTCGTCCGGACTTCAAGAGTCCCGCCACCTCAGCCAGTTGAGTGCGGGGAAATCGCTGAGCCGCGCGCAGCAAGACGCCTTCCCCGAGTTCTTCAATAAGGAATTCGCTCCCGGCTTGCCAAGCCTTTGACGTGCGGATGGCTTTGGGGAGGACGATCTTTCCCTTGGTAGATAGCCGCGCGGTCTCCATCGTAAGTCTCCGGAAAAATGCTCTACGCAACGGCCGGGCGCTTCTTTCCGAACCCCGTCGCCAGTTCGAATGCATGCGCGAGTTGCAGGACGCTGAAGTCTTTTTTATTGCGGCCGACGATCTGCACGCCGACCGGCAGTCCCTCAGGCGTGAAGCCGCCCGGCACCGACGCGGCTGGATTGCCGGTCGCCGAAATATACCAGCAGGACTTCATCCAGTCGATGTAGTTATCGAACTTCTTACCGCCGATCTCTGTCGGGTATGGAGTGTTGATGTCGAAGGGCGGCAACTGCGTGGTGGGCAGCACGAAATATTCAAACTTCTCCAGGAAGGCCTGAAAGCGCCGCCAGATCTGACCGTGCGCCACCTCGGCATGAGCCAGATCCACGCCTGTCAGCCGCAACCCTTCCTCGATCTCACCTTTGAGCGTGTCTTTGAAAGCGCCCGGGTGTCCATGCAAACGCTCCCCGTAAGTATTCGCCGCGTTCCACGCCCGCAGCACGCGAAAGGAAATCTCGGCAGGAGCAAAGTCCGGCTCCGCCTGCTCAACAATGCACCCGAGCGATTCGAATGTGGCGCGATGCCGGTCTACGATGGTGCGCACACGCGGATCGAAGGGTACCCCGCCCAAGTCCTTGAACCAAGCGACGCGCACGCCTTTGAAGTTGCGGTCGAGCGGGCGCGCAAAGATTTCTCCCGGTTCGTCGATGGAGAGGGGCGACTGGGAGTCGGATCCGGCGATCGCGCTGAGGACGAAGGCAAGGTCGGCCACCGAACGGCCCAGACATCCCGAGGTGCTCAGGGTGGACCATGCGAAAGCCGCTTTCGGATTCGGCACGCGGCCAATCGAAGGGCGGAAGCCCACGACATTGCAGAATGCGGCGGGATTGCGGAGAGAACCGCCAGCATCGGAACCCGTGAC
Source organism: Terriglobia bacterium (assembly GCA_025358575.1). Lineage (GTDB taxonomy): Bacteria > Acidobacteriota > Terriglobia > Bryobacterales > Bryobacteraceae > JANYJA01. The sequence goes on along the minus strand of JANYJA010000217.1, from coordinate 15,986 downwards.
AACCGGCGCCAGCCCGCAGGCCAACGCGACGGCAGCGCCGCCGGAAGATCCGCCGCACGTCTTCGTCAAATCGTACGGATTGTGCGTCGCGCCGAAGACCGTGTTAAACGTCTGCGATCCGGCGCCAAATTCCGGCGTGTTGGTCTTGCCGATGACGATCGCGCCCGCGCGCCGGATTCGTTCGACAACGAGATCGTCCTCGGTGGGGATGTAGTCTTTATATAGCGGCGATCCAAACGTCGTGCGGATGCCGCGCGTTTCCATGAGATCCTTATGCGCCACAGGCAGACCATGGAGCGGACCCAGTTTCTCATTGCGCGCCTGCATCTCATCGGCCTTGAGGGCGGCAACGGCGGCCATCTCCGGCACGAGAGTCACGATGGCATTAACTTTTGGGTTCACACGCTCAATCTGTTTGAGGTGTTCGGCGAGCGCTTCGCGCGCGGAGAGTTGTTTCGTGCGGATCAGTCGGGCCATCTCAAGCGCGCTCATAAAGCAAACCGATGAATGGGGTTGAGCCTGCAGAGTTTTTCTGAGGAGAGACGCCGCAGCCAATCCCGCGACGGCCTCACGGCGGGTCGGATGAACCTGAGTCATTAGATGACTCTACCATCGGAGAGAACGCATGCTTCCAGGCCAAAAAGCCCACGAATCATATACAATAAAACGCGGCTGGTGACAATTGATACAGGAATCCCCCAGGAGGCGCGCCCGCTGAAACCCACCGACGTTCAGGACCCGAATTACTACCACAAAGTTGTCGATTGCCAGTGGGGCTGCCCCGCACATACCAACGTTCCGGAGTATATCCGGATGATCGCGCAAGGGCGGTTCACCGACGCCTACATGCTCAACCGGGAGTCAAATGTGTTCCCGGCAATTCTAGGGCGCACCTGCGACCGGCCTTGCGAACCGGCGTGCCGTCGCGGGCGGCTGGATGGGAAACCGGTGGCGATCTGCCGGCTGAAGCGCGTGGCCGCCGACCATCGCGGAGAGATCGCGGATCGCCTGCCTGCGATTCCGCGCAAGAAGAACGGCAAACGCATCGCATGCGTGGGCGCGGGGCCAGCGTCGTTGACGATCGCGAACGATCTGCTGCCGCTCGGCTATGAAGTGGTGATGTACGAGAAGCTGGAACAGCCGGGCGGGCTGATGCGCTCGAATATTCCGTCTTTTCGGCTGCCGCAAAGTGTTCTCGACGACGAGGTCGGCACCATCTTGAACATGGGCGTGGATATCCGTTACGGGTCGCCGGTGGATAGCATGCGCGCGCTGCTGCGCGAAAATTTCGACGCAGTGTTCGTGGGCACTGGCGCGCCGCGCGGGAAGAATCTCGACATCACGGGGCGTTACGAAACGGATCGCATTCACATTGGAATCGACTGGCTGGAGTCGGTCGCGTTCGGGCATATCGAGCACATCGGCGAGCGCGTCTTGATCATTGGCGTAGGCAACACGGCGATGGATTGCTGCCGGACTTCGCGGCGGCTCGGCGGCACGGACATCAAGGTGATGGCGCGCAGGCCGCGCGGATTCTTCAAAGCGTCTGCTTGGGAACTGGACGATGCGGAAGAAGAGGGCATCGAGATTCTGATCAACTTCGCGCCGAAACGGTTCGTGGTGGAAGGCGGCGTTCTGAAGGGCATGGAGTTCGATCGCTTGGAATGGGACGAGGGCGCGAAGAATTCACGCGTCGTGGAGACCGTTTTTCTCCCGGCTGACGACGTCATTCTGGCTATCGGGCAGGAGAACGCGTTTCCCTGGATTGAGCGCGATTTGGGAATCGAATTTGGCAAGTGGGATATGCCGGTGGTGAGCGAACAGACGTTTCAGTCGACGCTGCCGCACGTCTTCTTCGGCGGTGACGCAGCCTTTGGACCTAAGAATATTATCTGGGCCGTGGAGCACGGGCACCAGGCGGCGATATCGATCCATAACCACTGCACCGGAATCTCAGTGAGCGAGCGGCTTCCGCATCGCATGAATCTGATCACCCAGAAAATGGGCATCAGCGAGTGGAGTTACCACAACGATTACAATCCCGCGGCGCGGCAGAAGATGCAGCATACGGATCTGGTGGAGCGCTTCCGCAAGCTAAACGTCGAAGTGGAGTTGGGCTTCAGTGCGGAGCAGACCGCGCGTGAGGTGCAGCGCTGCCTCAACTGCGACGTGGAAACTCAGTTCACGGCGGGCTTGTGTATCGAGTGCGACGCCTGCATCGATATCTGCCCGGTGCAGTGCTTGACGATTGCGCGCAATGGCGATGAAGCCGATTTGCGCGGAAGGCTATCGGCGCCCGCGATCAATCTGGAACAGGAGTTATACGTGTCGGCGGAACTTCCGCAGACCAAGCGAATCATGGCGAAAGACGAAGATGTTTGCGTGCATTGCGGACTGTGCGCGGAACGCTGCCCCACGGCGGCGTGGGACATGCAGAAGTTCGAGCTATTCATTTCATATGCGGGAAGCCCAGCGTGCGACAGCCTGTTAACGGTGGCGTAAACGATTTCGCCATCAAGCTGGCGAACGTAAATGGGACCGGGTCGGCGAGTGCGAACAGCCTGTTGATGCAAGCGGTGTTTCGCATGGGGATTCCGGTGTCGGGAAAAAATCTTTTTCCATCGAACATTCAGGGCCTGCCGACGTGGTATGAGATCCGGGTCAACAAAGACGGGCACACGGCGCGCGCGCTGGACTACGACCTGATGGTGGCGATGAATGCGCAGACCTACGAGCGCGATGTTCACGAAGTTCGGTCGGGCGGATTTTTGCTTTACGATTCGAGCTGGCCGCTCGACCCATCGCTGTTGCGCGGCGATGTGACGCTGCTGGGCGTTCCGCTGGCGCGGATGTGCAATGAGGCTTTTGGGAATCCGCGCGAGCGCATTCTGCTTAAGAATATTGCGTACGCGGGGTCGCTGGTGGCGGCGCTGAATATCGATATGGGGATTGTCGAGGATTTGCTCGCTGAGAAATTTGCGGGCAAGAAGAAGCTGATCGACGCTAACCGGCACGCACTCGATCTGGGCTATGGATACGCGAAGAAGCACTTCGAATGTCCGCTGCCGTTCCATCTGGAGAAGATGGATGCGAACAGCGACAAGATTCTGATCGATGGCAATACAGCGGCGGCGCTGGGCTGCTTGTACGCGGGCGCGACGGTGGCAGCGTGGTATCCAATTACGCCGGCCACCTCGGTGATGGACGCATTCAAGAGCCTGTGCGAGAAGTACCGGCGCGACCCGGTGACAGGTAAGAATAACTACCTCATCATCCAAGCCGAGGATGAGTTGGCGGCGATGGGCATGGTGATAGGCGCCATGTGGAATGGGGCGCGCGCATTCACCTCGACGGCCGGTCCGGGCATTTCGCTGATGAACGAGCTGCTGGGTCTGGCATATTACGCCGAGGTCCCAGTGGTGTTGATCGACGTGCAGCGCGTGGGACCTTCCACGGGCATGCCGACACGAACGCAGCAGGGCGATCTGATGGCATGCGCATATGCATCGCACGGCGACACCAAACACATTTTGCTGATTCCGCAAAATCCGGCGGAGTGTTTTGAGTTCGCGGTGAAGGCCTTCGACATCGCCGAACGATTTCAGATGCCGGTCATCATGATGTCCGATCTGGATATCGGGATGAACGATTGGGTGGTGCCGCGGCTGCGGTGGGATGACGCGTATCAGCCGGATCGCGGCAGCGTGTTGGACGCCGCGGTACTGGAGAAGATGGCGAAATTCCAGCGCTATTTCAGCGACGATGAGCACAACGTGACGCCGCGAACGCTGCCCGGCGTCCATGCGAAGGGCGCGTTCCTGACGCGCGGCTCGGGGCATAACAAATACGGCGTCTACACTGAGGTTCCCGACGAATATCAGGAAGTGGTGGACCGTCTGGCTCGGAAGCACAAAGCCTCGGCGGAGTTCGTGCCTAAGCCCGAGATTTGGCGTCGTGAGGGCGCGCGATTAGGCATCGTAACGTTAGGCGGATGCGGCCCGGCCGTCACCGAGGCAGTTGAGATTCTGGCCGCTCAAGGCATTGAGGCGGATTACATGCGCGTGCGCGCATTTCCGTTCGATGCAAGCGTTCAGGCGTTTTTGTACGATCACGATTTTAGTTACATCGTGGAGCAGAATCGGGACGCGCAGTTGCGTTCACTGCTGACGCTGGAGACGTGCGTTCCGAAGGACCGGCTGCGTTCGATCTTGGTGTATGGCGGTTTTCCGCTGAGCGCGAAACATGTGGTCGACAGGATTGTGGAAGACGTTCAACGATAACTTATGCCATCGATTGTGAAGCCATCGGCGACGCATCCCAGTTTGCAGCGCAATGCACTGGGGATGACGATTCGCGATTACGAAGGATCGATGTCGACGCTATGTGCCGGCTGCGGGCACGATTCGGTGACAGCGGCGATTGTGCGGGCACTTTGGGAAATTTCGGCGAAGCCGCACATGATCGCGAAGATGAGCGGCATCGGATGCTCGTCGAAGACTCCGGCGTATTTCGTCAATGGCGCGCATGGCTTCAATTCGGCGCATGGGCGCATGCCGCCAATCGCGACGGGCGCCAATGCCGCCAATCGCGAGCTAACCTACATCGGAATTTCAGGCGATGGGGATTCGCTGTCGATCGGGCTGGGACATCTGTGCCATGCGATCAGGCGCAACGTGCGGATGACTTATATCATCGAGAACAACGGCGTGTATGGATTGACGAAGGGGCAGTTCTCGGCGTCGGCGGATGTGGGGTCGAAGAGCAAGCGCGGGGAAGCCAACCGAATGGCCCCAATCGACCCGGTCGAGCTGGGCTTGAGCATCGGAGCGACGTTTCTTGCGCGGAGTTTCTCGGGTGACAAGGAGCAGTTGGTGCCGATTCTCAAAGCCGCGATCGCGCATCGGGGATTCGCGCTGGTGGACGTAATTTCGCCGTGTGTGACATTTAACGACCACGCGGGATCGACGAAGAGTTATCTGCACACGCGGCAGCACCAGATTAAGGCGACGGAAACAGATTTTGTGCCAGCCGCGACGGAGGTGCTGGCGCACATCGAGCAGGAAGGCGTCACTAGCGTAACGATGCATGACGGGAGCGTAGTGCGTTTTACCGCCACGCCGAAGGGTTACGATCCGACGGACCGGCGCGCAGTCGTGACGTATTTACATGAGCGTGAGAGTGAAGGAGAAATTGTCACAGGCCTGCTGTATCTGGACGAGACGGTGGGCGACGTCCATGAGATGAATCAGACGCCGGAGACGGCGCTGGCGCGCGTCCCGTATGAGAAGTTGTGCCCTGGGGCGGCGGAGCTCGACCGGATGCAGGCGGAATTTCGGTAGGACACCAAAGTGGTATTCTCGCGCCACTGAGGTGGGCGTAATGTCCGAGTTTCCCAGAAGCCGATCCAAACATGATTGGGCTGTTGTTTCGATTCGGAGGCAAAGGATCTTTTGGCCTAAAGAATGCGCATGTTGCATGCAATCGAGCGCAGCAAACCGATTTCTATCGGCGGACTCCCGCGGATACGGCCACCCATTCTTGAAAAGGTGGCGTATTCCGTACTGTTTAGATTGTGCGCAACACGTCGACAACCCCGTATACGGCCAAGAGGCGGTAAAGCTCTGGGGGCCGTCACACTCTGCATTGCTCACCGTCCACGCGGTTCCACAAGGCATTACATCTTCGGCCCTGTATACCTCAAAACCGGTGGAGCTTTTTTACGCCCAGATATCTCACGCGGTTCAATTCCGTGGCCGGGATGGGAGTGCTCTTCAATTCGCTTTTGCAAATCACGAATACGCGCGTCAGTTCGCGAGCGCGAACGGCGGAGAGGTTTCAAGCGGCACGGTCGCAAGTCTGGACACCAGCACTGAGCCGGAAGAATCGGAGACCAAATCGCACCTCATAGAAGCACTGACTGCGCTAATTGTGCTCTGCATTGGCGTCGCGATCTACAGTTGGACTGGAAGTTTTCCATCCCCCTATTTTCTCGGCGCAGCCTTATTCTTTGTCTTGTTCAGCGTTTTACACGCAGTGTTTTCCAGGCACGAGGGAATCTCGACAGGGAAGGCCGCTTCTCAGGGATTATTTGCAGGGATCATCGCAACCACGGTATATTTCTGTCTGATCGGCTTCCTACTCTTAGTCTTTGCAATCCTCACGCATTGCTAAGAGATTGACCGCTAACCCTTCAAATCCCGGAAAGCCTCTGCAATTTCCGCCTTCGCAGCCCCATTGACGGGCGTCAACGGGAGACGCGGAGGCCCGCCGTAATAACCGTTCAGATCCATCGCATGCTTCAATCCGCCGACGCCGTATAAGTCCGTCACCAGAATATTCGGATGACTAATGCGCGATTGCCAGTCGATCCCGGCGCCCTCTTCACGCGTGCGAAATGCTTCCCACACAGCTATTGCCGCATACGGCGCGGCACTCGCGAAGGCCAGCACGGCTCCGGTTGCACCGGCTTTCAGCGCCTCCCACAGATCGCTCGCCGATCCGGCCAGCAATCCGAATCCCGGCGCCACGCCCGCGGCTGTCCGCTTCAACCGTGTGACTGGCGTGCCGGTCTCGATGACACCCGCGACGTTCGGATGCTGCGCGATGGCAATCGCGGTTTCGGCCCCGATATCGACTCCGGTGTACGCCGGTGCATTGTGAATAATCACTGGGACGCGAGATTGGTCCGCCACCGCTCGATAGTAAAGCGTCTGCGCCGATTCGCCGTACATCATCGACTTGTAATGATGCGGCACGCCGCACACCGCGGCTTTACATCCGGCGTCCGCCGCGCGATTCGCGAGCGCAACGGTTTCTCGAACTCCCTCCGCGGTGACGTCGGCCAGCAGCAGTTTATCCGTCGCGGCCCACTTCGCCGCAAGGTCCCAGACCTCCGCTTTCTCGTCCGCCGAAAGCAGCGGCCCTTCGCCGGCGGAGCCCGTCATCACGTACCCGGCGACACTAGTCTTATTCCATTTCTCGATATTGTGCTGTACCTTGACCTTGTATAGATCGCCCTGGTAATCGAACGGCGTGGCGGCCGCGACAAAAATTCCCTGAAGTTTCATGAGTTCAAACTATGTTCTCTCTCGATCTGCCCTGCAAGCAAGAAGACCAGGATCTTTTCAGCGCCGAACTATGGGAGCACGGCTCGCTCGGCATCGTGGAACTCGATGGAATTCTGCGCGCCTTCTTTGCGGATGACGCCGACATCAATTGGCTTTCAAAAGATTTTCCGGACGTTGCGGCCACGCGGGCGGACGACCGCGATTGGGTAGCTCATGCGCGGGAACGGCTTCAGCCGATGCTGGTGGGCGAGCGATTTTTCCTGGTTCCCGAATGGCGCGACGATCCGACTCCCGAGGGCCGACTGCGCATCTCGATCAATGCCGGCATGGCGTTTGGCACGGGCGCCCACGAAACTACCCGACTCTGCCTCGAACTTCTAGAACGGCATTGCCAGCCTGGAATCACAGTTGGGGACATCGGCACCGGATCGGGGATTCTCGCCGAAGCCGCGCACCTGCTGCAAGCGCGCACCGTTGTCGCGTGCGACGTTGATCCAGTCGCCGTTGCGGTCGCCGCCAAGAATTTCAGCGCTGCCGCACGCGGCGTGCACTGCTTTATTGGCTCGGCGGATAGCATCGCGGCCGCGTCACTCGATCTCGTGATCGCCAACATCACGCCGGACTGGCTCATCCGCCTCGCTCCGGAGTGGCAGCGCATGGCGCGACCCGGTGGAACCGCCATCCTCAGCGGCATCGAAGCTCACGATGTGGATTCCGTCACCGCCGCGCTGACCTCGACGGGCGCGATTGTAACAGCCGTTCGCGCGGAAAACGAGTGGCGCGCTCTTACGGTGCGATTCCCATAGCGGTCGGCCCGGGAAATGGTCCGCGTGCTTCTTCGAGCTGCACTGCCAAATCCAGCAGAAGTTCTTCTTCGAAAGGGCGCCCGACTAATTGAATCCCAATTGGCAGCCCTTCCGAAGACATGCCGTAGGGAATTACTATCGCCGGCATTCCGAAAAGGTTGAACGGCGTTGCGGGCATCATCGCCTGGAATAGTCCGATTTCCTGATCGCCGACTTTCCACCGGCGCGAGCGATGCGGAAACGCCGTCACACCGCACGGGGGCATCAGCAGTACCGGCGTCTCCTCCATCTGATGCAGCAACGACGCGCGCATGCGGTCGCGGATTCCAAGCTGCGTAACGACATCGACGCCGCTCGGCTCGGGAAGTTCGAGAGCGCGATGCATGAATTCAGTGCCGGTCCAATGCGCCTCGTCCTCGCGGCCACGGATCAGGTCGCGCATTAAAGGAGCGGAAAGCTGTCCGAAGAAAAACCACCAGACATTGGGAGCCCGCTCCATGCCGCGCGGCTGAAACGGCTCTACCCGCATGCCGATAGAGGCGAGCTTTGCGGCTGCATGATCGACGGCAACGCCGATTTCGGGATCGACTGGAACGTCGTAAAACTGCGGCCAAACGCCGATTTGAACTTTTTTCGCAGGCAGGCTGCGCAGCGGAAACGGCACACTGAACGGATCCTCGGTATCGTAGCCCGTCAGCACGGCGAACAACAGTCGCAGATCGCGCGCGGTGCGCGCCATCGGCCCCGCGACACCAAGCAATCCACCGGGATGTGCGATCTGCGGAAAGTGTCCTGCCGCCGAAACCCGGCCTGGCGTGGGCTTCAACGCGGCGATGCCGCAAAAGTGCGCGGGAATGCGAACGGAGCCGCCGCCATCGCTCCCAATCCCGCCCGCCGAACAGAAAGACGAAATGGCCGCCGATTCGCCGCCGCTCGATCCACCCGGCGTTCGATCCAGGTTCCACGGATTGTTCGTGCGGCCCGTAATCGCGTTGTCGGTTTCATAATTGGAAAGAAATTCCGGACAGTTCGTTTTTCCCAGAACAATCGCGCCGGCATCTTTCATCCGTGCAACTGCGCTTGCATCGTGCGCCGCGCGATGATCCCGGCGGAAGCGGCTGCCGCAAAGAGTGGCGTGTCCTGCGATGTCGAAGCTGTCTTTCACCGTGACGGGAACTCCGTGCAGAAGCCCCGGAGTCTCGCCGCGCATCAGCGACTGCTCAGCGGCCCGCGCACCGGCCCGCGCCTCGTCAGCGAAGATTTCAACGAACGCGTTCAGCGACGGATTCTGGCGCTCGATCTGTTTGAGGTGCTCATCCACCAGTTCGACAGGCGATATTTTCTTCTCGCGTACCATCGACGCCATCAAGCACATGGAACTCCGGACCGGCATGCCATTAGCTTAACGCCCCCCTTTAGAATGGAGCTTGTGCCGACGATTACCTTCCCCGAAGCTCGCGCCCGAGTGATTCACCAGGTAACTCTCGGCCGTTCTTTACCAGTCACCGAGCTGGTTGATTTGCCCGCGGCTTGCGGGCGCGTAATTGCGCAGAGCATCTACGCCGACCGTGATTACCCAACGCTCGATCGTTCCGTTCGCGACGGATTCGCCGTGCGATCTCCCGACGTTCCCGGACGCCTGAAAGTAATTGGTGAGGTGCGCGCCGGAGAGATGTTTAACGGCACGGTCCACGCAGGTGAAGCTGTCGAAATTATGACCGGAGCTCCTATTCCGGAAGGTGCTGACGCAGTAGTGATGATCGAGCACGTCGTTCGCCAGGGCGAGTGGATCGTCTACGACAAACTCGCGCCCTCGGGGCAGTTCGTGAGCCCCAAAGGAGAGGAACTGCTTTCCGGCGCGGAGCTTTGTGGGCCCGGCAAGCGTCTGGATTACACCGATATCGCGCTTCTTGCGTCCGTTGGTTGCTCTGCCGTTCACGTATATGCCAAACCGCGGGTTGCCATCATCGCAACCGGCGATGAGATCGTGGCTATCGACGATCCGGCGGCGGCGGCTTATCAGATTCGCAACTCGAACGCGTATTCGCTGGCCGCACAGGTCAGACGTGCTGGCGGCGTCCCGGAAGTTTTGGCGGTGGCAAAAGACGATCGGGACGATACACGCGGGTTAATCGACCGCGGGTTGGCTTCCGATCTCCTGATCTTGTCAGGCGGAGTGTCGGCGGGCAAGTACGATATCGTGGAATCCGTGCTGTCCGGATTTGGCGCTGAATTCTATTTTGATCGCGTTGCCATTCAACCAGGGCAACCGGCGGTGTTCGGACGCGCGCGCGAAAAGTTCGTATTCGGACTGCCGGGAAACCCCGCGTCGACCATGGTGACGTTTGAAATCTTCGCGCGCGCCGCGTTGGATCTTTTGGCCGGTGCCACCGAATCGCGCCTGCCCGTCGCACTCGGACGATTGACGCGCGAGTTCCGCCACAAAACCGGCCTCACGCGTTTTCTGCCCGCGACGTTGTCTGAATGTGGCAGCCTCACGCCCGTCGCATGGAAAGGATCGAGCGATATGGCCGCGCTGGCGCGAGCTAACACGTTTCTGATGGCTGATGCGGACCGCGAACAGTGGAACGCCGGAGACATAATGCCCGTGCTGATGAAATGAAGAAACTCACTCATTACGACGCTTCGGGCACGCCGCGGATGGTGGATGTCTCCGTGAAAACCGAAACCCGCCGCACTGCGCGCGCCCACGCTTTCGTCAAGATGAGCCCGGAAGTGATGCAGGCTCTTCCCGCGAACCCAAAAGGAAGCCCGCTCGAAATCGCTCGCGTCGCCGGCGTCATGGCGGCTAAGAAAACTTCCGATCTGATTCCGCTCTGCCATCCGCTGATGCTTTCGCACGCCGATGTGGAAGTGATGATGGAGCCGAACGGAGTGCGCATCATTGCCAGCGCGGCTACCTCGGCGCAAACCGGCGTCGAAATGGAAGCTCTCACGGCGGCGGCGGTCGCGGCACTAACCATTTACGACATGACCAAGGGTCTCGATAAATCCATCGAGATTCAAGATCTTTACCTGCTCGAAAAGACGGGTGGGAAGAGCGGCGACTTTCGTCGATCATGATAGCCGCCGTGATCACCGTTAGCGATTCGGTGAGCGCCGGTGTGCGCGCGGACGCATCCGGCCCGATGGTGCGCGACCGACTGATCGCGCTTGGTTTTCGCGTGCCCGAGATGCATGTCGTAAGCGACGACCGCGCGCGCATCTCGGCATGCTTAGTCAAACTAGCCGAAAGCGGCGCCGTTCAGGTGATCTTCACTACGGGCGGCACAGGCATTGCCGCGCGCGATGTTACGCCCGAAGCCACGCTGGACACCGTGGAACGCGAGATCCCAGGGATTGGCGAAGTGATGCGGGCCACCGGCCGGGCCATTACGCCGCGTGCGATCCTTTCGCGAGCGACGGCGGGCACCCGCGGGACTGTGCTGATCGTAAACCTGCCGGGTTCGCCGCGCGGCGCGCTGGAATCGCTCGATGCTATCGTGGGGTTAGTTCCGCACATGCTAGACCTGCTGGCGGGGCGCACGGAACACGGGGTGCCCGACCGGCAACCCAAAACGGATCGGTAGCGTATCAATCATGATGGTTCGACCTCTCGCTTTGGCGGTACTCTTGAGTTCCTTGGCGGCGGCGCAAGATAAAAAGCCGGTCGAAGAGCCTATCGATCAGCCGATCGAGCGCACTACGGTGAATTTCGTGGTGGCACCGGTGACCGTGCTCGATAAATCGGGCGCGATTGTGAACGGCTTGCAGCCCGCGCAGTTCAAGCTTTTCGACAACGGCAAAGAACAGAACATCACGGTCGATGTTGCCTTCCAGCCCATTTCACTCGTGATCGCGATCGAGGCCGCCGACCGCGTGGATTCCATCCTTTCGCAGATTCAGAAAATCGGTTCGTTGATCGAGCCGCTGGTAATTGGAGAGCAGGGTGAGGCCGCGGTGCTGGCTTTCGACCATCGCATTCGTGAAATGCAGGGGTTCACGAACGACGCTACGAAATTGAAAGATGCCATCGCGAAGATTCACGCGGGCAGCACTAGCAGCCGGATGATCGATGCGGTGGATCGCGCGGTGTTCATGCTGCGCGACCGTCCGCGAAGCCGCCGCCGTATCGTGCTCTTAGTCAGTGAGACGCGCGACAAAGCCAGTGAGGGCAAGCTGAAAGACGCGCTAATCGCAGCACAGCTCGCCAATGTGACGGTCTACACGGTCAATATTTCGCAACTGGTCACGCGTTTAACTGAGCATCCCCAGCCCGGACGGCCCGACCCGCTCCCTCCGTCGGCTTACAACTTGCCTGGGGGCGCGCCCCAAACCCCGTTAAACACCGAGCACGCCAAGGGGACCGGAAACGTGGGCCGCGTCGAGTTTGTTCCTTTGCTGCAGGAGATCTACAAGGATGGGAAGGGGCTCTTCGTGGATAGCCCCGTGGAGGTTTTCACCAAAGGAACGGGCGGGTCCGAATTCGCTTTCATGAAGCAGCGCGGGCTGGAGAACGCGATCCAGCGAATTAGCGATGAGATTCACAGCCAATACATGATCAGTTACAACCCAAACAACAAATCGGAAGGCGGCTTTCACGAGATTTCGGTGGAAGTGGATCGCCGGGATTTGAAGGTGACGACGCGTCCGGGGTATTGGCTGGCGACTTTAAAATAGCCGGCGAGCATCCTCCGCTCTGGATGTCATTGGGTTAACCCGGCTTCCCACGGAACAAGAAAATCAGCTCAATTACGAGAATAATGACTACCAGCAGTTCCAGCACAAAGGCGCGAGCTTGCTGGAACTGGTCCACCATGAACTGATAGAGTTCCCCGGCGATTCGCAGTTTGCTTTCCACCAGGTTGCGGTAATCGGGCACTCCGACGCGCGCCGCGGCCAAGCGATACAGCCGCGCATAAAACATGTCGCTCAGGAACTTAATGGAATTGTCGGTGCGTTCGGCAAGCTCAGTCACGTCGAGGCGAATGGTATTGAGCCTCGCTGCTTCGCGGGCCATGCGCCATCGTCTGAGGAACCCGGTACCGCGTTCAAGCGAAGCGTAGACGCCCTCTAGAACGCGCGTTAGCAACTCATCGTAGTGGCGGTATTCAAGGAGCTGTGTATTCGCGTATTCCAGTAGTTGAATCGTGGGCTCAATGGACCCCGGAGAATCGCAAACAAACGCGGCGCTCCATCCCACCACCAACAGGTCGGTGGGGTAGTAAGACAAGCGGGCTTGCAACACCTCCTGCTGTTCCGCGGCGGACAGCGTCAGCGCTTCGCCGCGCACGATCTGGGCGATTTCATGCCCGTGAGCCGAAAGAAGTTCAGCGGCGGGTGAGCCCCCATCGCGCAACGCGATCACGTAATAATCCTCGCTCAGCCATTGCGAATACGGGTTGACCAGGGCTTTCGCAGCCCTATCGAGCCTGGGGCGCAGCAACGCCATGGCTCGACTCTCGGCGGCGGGGTCCGCAATCCACCGGCTGGACTCTATCACCAGTTGCGGCCACTCGAGTTCAAACGGCGAATCCATCTCCACGCTGACGACGCCGTAATCGTAATAGCGCAGCTGACCGCCCTCCACGGATTCAACCACGGGCGGTCTCTCGAAACGGACATAATCGGGCGCGGGCCGGGCAAAGCTGGTCACACGCTCGGCCACAGTCTCTCCCATAAGGGCTCGCAGTTCCTTCAGTCGGATGGCGTCTGCCACGTCGAACAGAATGAGCAACCGGAACGAACCGTACACCACGGCTCTCATGGTATCGGGTTTCGAATTGGCTGGAATGTATATAATTATGGCCGACTGTACGTCAACACTTCTCCCTGTCGAGAAGGGAAGGCACAATGACCCACGTTCTGGTTATAGCCGCTTGTTTCGGCTGCACGGGCGGATTACTTCGCGCCGAGATGAAGATGCTCGAAGCTCCCGCCATCGCTATTTTTGTCAAATTTCGACAAAAGTCCGCCTCCCGCGCTGCGTGAAGAAATGCAACGCGAAGTGGCCTCCATTATGAAGCCCGCCGGACTGCGCTTCGACTGGCATGAGCTTAATGCGCCGCGTGGTGAAGAGTCGTTTGCGGATCTGGTGGTGGTGCACTTCCGCGGAAGTTGTGACATGAAAAGTCCGTTGCGATTCAGTGAGCCCGTCCCGTTGAACGAATCGCCGCTGGCAGCCTTGGCTTCCACTCACGTTTCCAATGGCCGGGTGCTCCCCTTCAGCCAAGTCGAATGCGATCGCCTCCGCAGCTATATTTCCCCCCAGGTAAAAGGCGGGGCCACGGAGACCGAGCGCGACCTTCTGCTAGGACGCGCGATGGGACGGGTTCTGGCGCACGAACTCTATCACATTCTCGCGAGCACCCAGAAACACGCGAATGGCGGCATCGCGCGTTCGTTTCATACCCGCGAGGAATTGGTTGGCCGCAATTTTGCGTTGGATCCAAAAGACGCAGCCACTCTGCACGATTTGAAGTGGCGCGCGCTGCTGGCGGGCGAAGCCAAGACGCCAGAAATTTCCGCGCTCCATTAAATCCCGGGCCGTCCACTGCGCCCCAACGTTTTGGCGGCGGGCGGCACTCACGTCGCTCTCGATGATCCACGACTTCGGGTCGAAGAGCGGCGCGGCAGCAAGTCAGGCGAATCCAGCCCGATCGCGGCGTCGTTGATGATATCAGTCGCGTGGATATCCGAGGGGTTGCGGGACAGCACGGTATCGGATTTGAACAAGCCAGAGCTTGAGTTGTTTTCGCGCCTGTGGTTTCAAGAGTGAGTTAGCGATCGGTCGGCAGCGCAAGCAATTTCCGCGTCACAGTGAGCGACCATTGTATATCCGGACGCTGAGCCTCCTCGGCAACTAAAAGTAAACTTTCGAGTATGCGAACGAGATCGACTCCATTATTCTGCATTTTGACAAAACGTGGCGCCGCCACAACGGCATCCAACGGATACTTTGTTTGCGATTGGCGCTGCACCACAAACCACCCCGCAAAGTTGCCCTGAGACGCCAGTAAACTAGCCATTGCGAGTTGCAAATTTTCTCGTTGCATAGCAGCCAAGCGCAGTGCTGCCAGGGGCATCCACTGGTTGTTGCCCAAAGACGCCAGCGAGTATGCGGACCAATAAGACACATTTTCAGAGCCGGTTTCAAAAGCTTCTTCAAGCGCTCTCTCCGAGGTAGCTGTCCTAGGCAAATACGCAAGCCAGTAGGCGGCCGAGAAGGCGAGGCGCTCGTCGGAACTCCTCAGGGCTGCAATCAACTCTGCTTGGCTCTTGGTATCGACCCGAGCTTCCTCGAGGGCGCGCATCATCATTCTATCCATCGTGCCGCATGATCTAACTGCCGTGGCGCAGAAGGCGTTCGCTTGAAGAAGGCGGCGATCCCGATCACTTTAAGCAGGCTAAAAATCATCGCGCACCTCTTTCGACAATGGTACTCGATTCTTTACTCACACTTTCCCTGTTTCAGCGCGTGGACGAAGATTGATTCCCCGGCCTGGAAGTTAGAGTGACAGGAGCGAAGGGCCTTCAGTTTGCTGTCGGCGAAGTAGAGTTCGTTAACGCTTACCGCTGCCCACTTACATTCCCGCGGGGCAGGATAGGCGGTTAGCTCCGCTGCATTGATCTTGTAGTAACCGGGTTCGGCTGATCCGAAATACTTCAGGCACAGGGAATCAATGTGCCGCTGCTCCATCTGCACCCTCAATCGTTTGAGATCCTGGCCCCAATCGAGATTCGAATCGATCAAATATCGCGGACCGGCGGCGCTGCCGCCTGCCAGAAAATTGAAAAACGCCAGATGGTTTGGATAGCTGACTGCCGACTCGCAGATCAGGAGAGGGAACAATGCGAACGCGGCGAAGCGGCCCATGCGCGCGCGGCTCATGGCGACCGCAATCGCGATAAATAGGAAAGCATAGACCGGGAGAATGTGGCGGAGGCCGATATCAATTGACCCGCCCATGCTGGCCGCGAAAAACACTCCCGCCGGTATCAAAAGCTCCGCCCACGGGCCGGGCACTCGAACTCCTAACACAAAAGCGGCAATCAGCAGCGCCAGCAGGCCCACCGGACTCTTCACGGCGAAGGCGACAGGGAAATAATACCA
>JANYJA010000214.1 GCA_025358575.1 Terriglobia bacterium | reverse complement strand
ATGCCGACGGAACTTACGTGCTCGGCAAAAGTGGCGAAGTACCCGAGGGAGTCGGAGAGCCAACTCGTTCGGGCAAAGCGCGCAAGGCGCAAAGCGGGCTCTGGCGCGCGGAGGACGGCACACTGTATTTCAGGAACAAAGGCGACGCCGGGTGGTTTCCTATCGGTCGATACTCGATTAAAGCAGACAGCCGATCGATGCGAATTTCCTACGAACGCGGAAACCGCAAACTCTGGACCCGCCAATGACAGGCCCAGAGCCGAAAAAGTTTTATTTTGGCGCAGCCTTCTCGACAGGCGGCTCGGGTAGCGGTGCGGGCGCAGCCTTCTCGGTCAGGGCCTTTTTGAAATTCGGATTGCGCGCAACCTCGTGCACTGCACCGATCAGCGCGTCGCTCAGCACTTCGTAGTAATTCGCGGCCTTGTAACCGATGCCGAAACGGCTTGACGTTCCAGTGGTCTCGATGACCCAGATTATCTTGCCGGCGGTATCCACCACGCTGACCCGCAGTATTACGGTGGCGTTGTAGCGACTGCCTTCCTCGACGAAGAATTTCTTGATCTCGCCTTTTAACTGAACCGTGCCACCCGATTCAACGACCGTGAGCCCCAGTCCCGAGAGCAGCGATTTGACCTGGTAGGTCACGAAGCGAGGGACGTCGTCCTTGGTGGTGACCTTGCGCAACGGCACGCGGTTGGTATTGCGGCCGATCGACTCGGGATCGTCGCGCTTGTCGGTGAACGGCTCGACTTCCAGCTTCACACCATCGAGACCCTTCAGGTCTACCGCAGCACGCTCCGACATCGGTGACGTCGGCGAAAATTGCAGTGGAATGTTTTCGAGTGCGTCGGCAGCGGCCGCGTTGCCCGCGCAAAGCGCGACGCAAGCCGCAACGAATGCCGCGACGATGGGTTGAATGGTTTTGTTCACGTGATTGTCTCCTTCATGGTGGACCCGTGGATATTTGACATTCTATTTTTTGTTTCCCGATACGCGTTCCCAACCACGCATGGGCGCGCCGAGCAGAAGGGTACCCGTTGAGCTTCGCGTGGGCAATTGCGGATTCCCGGAGCAATCGGATTGGATCGGCGTAGCCGCGGACACAGATGTAACCGGATTCTGCGACGATGGCGAGGCACGAGAAATGCGCTTCCATGGTCAGCCTTGGGAAATCTATGCGGTCGGTCATCGGCATTACGACCACTAAACGCGCCTCGGGTTCGCGCTCGCTTGCTTTTGTTTGCCCTCGTGCTGTCGTGTGTCGGCGACGATGTCACTCCCGATCGCATCAGACATTCATCGAGCTGCGTTGCGGACATCGATAAACGTGTTCAAAGCCTCCGTCGTGATCTCCTTCGCACGAGCAGTGGTGTTACCGCTTTTCCAGACACCGTGAGACCGGTGCAATCGGTCCAGCTTCGGGTCATACACATAGATATCGATTGTCCCTCCGCCTCCAGGATTGTTGAATTCGAGCAAAAGGATCGCATCGAGGCCCAGGTCGTTCGCTTTTTTACGCAGGAAAACGGTATTGATTTCCCTGAATACTATTCCCTTCCAGGATTCCCCCCTGACGTCGTCGAGGACGTTTTTCGAAATGGAAAACCCGTCATAGAACGTGTATCTCAAACTGAAATACGATTGGTGGATCAACGCCTCGCTTAACCCCTTCAGAGCCCATTCACCGCTGGTCAGGGTTCCCCATGCTCTATCCACGTAGTTCGCGTATGACCCCTTCATTTGAGCGGGAAAGACACCGATCCTGAATGGACGGGAAGCCGGAACAGACAGGCTAACGGGTTCGCCTATCCGGAAATTCACGACGTCGTTCCATTGACGCATCCCGGGCTCGCGCACTTCGACGTTGTACGAACCAGGCTCGATGCCGTCGATGATCTGGCCGCCATTGCCGCGACGCTTGTCGTTCAGGAATATTTCGGCCTGGGTCGACAGTTCGCGGGTATCCAGCGCCGCGAGCCTGAAAGGCTGCATCGTCCCGTTCAAGTGCGCGCGCTGTCCGGCTCTTAGCTGTATGTCCTCTTTCCAATCACGATAGCCGATGAATTTCAGTTCGACTGTATGGACGATGGGTTGGAGGCCCGACAGGTCCATGGGCGTGGTGCCGTAGACAATTCCGTTCAACAACACTGCCGCTCCAGTTGGAATGGACGTGATCGTCAGCGCTCCGACATCGGGAGGCACAGCGGCCGCCGTTTCTTTTAGCTGCCGGATGATGGCGTTAGCCGCCGGTTCGAACCGCCCGTGCGGATAACGCTTCAGATAATCATCGAAGTCCTGGACTCGATTCGAATCCTCGATGGCTTTCCACAGGACTTCCTCCTCGTCGAACGCCTGCGAGGATGCGGCGGGCGCTAACCCCGCCAGTTGCTTTGGCTCGCCCGCAAAATAGAAATCCCCCCGCAGGGATGACGATTCCCACGGCACCTGCTTGCCTTCGCTGGCGCGTTCCACATCGTTTCGCACGCGCTTGAAGACTTCTTCCAGTTTCAGTCCGGGCGTGCGCATATGGCGCACAAGTTGTCCGGTGTAGAGGCCATTGGAACCGCCGCCGTCGGCGGCAGTCCGGCCGGGAGAGGTGGCATAGGCAATCAGTGTTCCGGCGGCCGCGTCCAGCATGGCCAAACCACCGACGGCACCGCGCGAATTGCGCGAAAAGGGATTATCGCGACAGGCGTCCAGCACCACGATATTCAATGAATTGCCCGCGTCCTCCATGGCTTCCAGGGCGCGCGCGACGTCCACGGATTCGTACTCGACCTGTCTTTCGGTCCTGATATTGGAACCGACGGGGATGATGTAGTTGCGACCACGCACCTGCATGCCGTGGCCGGAAAAGTAGAACAGGCCGACGGTATTGGTGCCCGCTGCGTGCAACGTTTCGCCGAAATCGTCGATGGCTTTTTTCATGGCGGCCTGGGAGGAATTTTCCAGGCTCGTGACCGTGAATCCCAAGCGCTTCAACGCCGCCGTCATTGCCTTCGCGTCGTTGACAGGATTGCGCAGCGGAGCGAACTCG
>JANYJA010000198.1 GCA_025358575.1 Terriglobia bacterium | reverse complement strand
CAGTTCAAGAAGAACGCCTACACTTTGAATGCAGCCAATGAGATCGAAGGATTTCTCTTCGCGGGGGTGGACGCTGAACGGCACTATCACGAGCATCGCAAGTTTGAGTATGTGAACTCGGGCGGTTATTACCACTCGCTGCCGGGTGACGCGCTGCGTCTGTTTATCGATGCAGCCTCGGAAGTGCAGCGGGCCATGGGATTCCAGAATGAGAAAGACCATCCGGAGGTCGCCCCGTCGCAGTTCGAAATCAATTATGGGTATGCGGAAGTGGTGGCGGCCGCCGACCAGATCCAAATCTACAAGCTGATTTGCCGGCAAGTCGCGACGAAGATGGGCATGTCCGCATCGTTCCTTCCAAAACCGGTTGTGGGCGTGAATGGCAGCGGCATGCACACCAACGTTTCGGTGATGAAGAACGGAAAAAATGTCTTCTGGGATCCGGACGGCCTTGAGAAGATGAGCCCGTTTGCCTGGGATTTCGTCGACCGAATTCTCACCCATGGCAACGACCTCTGCCTGGTGCTGAATGCCAGCGTGAATGCCTATCGGCGGCTCGACCCGCACTTTGAAGCGCCGAATCAGTTGAAGGCCTCGGCTACGGACCGTGGTTCCATGGTTCGGATTCCGATCGGCAACCAGAAGAGCGCGCGCGTGGAAGTTCGCGCCGTCGGCCCGGATGCGAACCCTTACATGGTTCTCTACAGCATCTTCAAGACGGGCCTCGACGGCGACATCGCGAAAATTGAAAATCTGCGCGAAGCGGCTCGCTTCCTTCCCGACAACGTCTATGACGCCATTGACGATTTCTCGAAGGCGGAGTGGACGACCAAGATTTTCGGGGAAGATGTGAAGGGCCGGTACGCCGATTTGAAACGAGCCTCGGCGGACCGTTGCCCGCGGTTGCTTGGAACCTGCGTGAAAACGCCGGAAGTCCAGTTTCACCACGAGGTTTACAACCAGTATTTGTGGAATCAATTTTAGGGTAGTAGGGTAGGTTGAGGCGCTTGGAGCGTCTCAACCTGCTTATGAAGTACGTTTTACTCTTTCTTCTAATCGCTTCCGCGCCGCTCCTGCCTGCACAGACGACTCTGCGAGACGCCGCGGCCCAACGTTCACTGCTTATCGGTGCCGCGGCCGATGCCGACGAGTTTGGCGCTCCTAACCGATTGGATGAACCGGCCTATGCGGCCACGCTGGGTTCCCAATACAATCTCCTCGAACCTGAGAACGCCATGAAATGGGACCCGATCCACCCGGCTCTCATGACTTACAGTTTCGGCCCGCCGGACAAATTGGTGGCTTTTGCCGCAAAATACAACATGCGCGTGCGCGGGCATAATCTCGCGTGGTACGCGTACAATCCGGCTTGGTTAACTACCATGGCGGCGACCGCAACCCCGGACGCGATGTCCGCGGTTCTGAAAGATCACATCACGACGGTGGTTAGCCATTACAAAGGGCAGGTGTTCGCCTGGGATGTAAATCAACGAAGCGATTTCCGACTCGGCCACGGGTAACGGCCTGGACCTGCGCGACTCCATCTGGTATAACCAACCGGGCATCGGGTTAAGCGGTGCCGGGTATATCGATCAAGCCTTCCGCTGGGCGCACGCGGCCGACCCCAACGCCCTGCTTTTCTATAACGAGTACAGCATTGAAGGCACCACAGCCAAATTCCGCTCATTGATGAATCTTCTGAACGATCTCAAAGGCCGCGGCACGCCCATTAGCGGCGTCGGGATACAGATGCACATCGACACCGGCAATTATCCCAGCAACGCAGAACTTGCCAGCAATATTCAGCAGATCGCGGCCCTGGGGCTTCAGGTTCACTTTACCGAGGCAGACGTGCGCATTCCGGTGGATAGCGTCGGAAATGTGTCGGCCGCCGCCCTGCAGGCGCAAGCCGCCACGTATCAGCGCATCCTGACAATCTGCCTGCAAAGCCCCGGCTGCACCGCTTTCCAAACTTGGGGATTTACCGACAAATATTCGTGGATACCCGGGAAGTTTTCAGGGCTCGGGTGCGGCGCTGCCTTTCGACTCGAATTACCAGCCGAAGCCCTCGGTCGCCGCGCTTCTCAACACAATGCAAACGGTGGCGCCGACCCTACAGGCCGCCAACATCGTGAATGCGGCTAGTTACAAGGGTGGCGCGATTTCCGCTGGCGAGCTGGTCACCATTTTCGGCGCCAATTTCGGTCCAGGCACGCTCGTGGGCGCGCAATTCGACAGCAACCATCTAGTCTCGACGAAGCTGTCGGGCACGCAGGTTTTCTTCGATGGGGTGGCCGCGCCTTTGATCTATTCCCGGGCGGGTCAAGTGAGCGTAATCGTGCCTTACGACGTGTCGGGAAAGCAGCAAACTAATGTGCAGTACGAGTACAGCGGAGTGATGTCGAACACTGTGACGGTTCCAGTAGTCGCGGCGGCTCCGGGGATTTTTGCAGCCGATGCGGCGGGCGGGGCCTGATTCTTCATCCGGATTTTACACTGGTCACCTCGGCTACTGCCGTGAGCGCGGGAAACGCCATTATCCTGCTGGCCACGGGCGGCGGAACGGTAGTGGGAGGTGCCGTAAACGGGGCGCTCGCGCCCGGCATCGGCCAGCAGACGCTGAATGTTACGGCAACCGTCGGCGGCCTGCCGGCAAACATATTGTATTCGGGTCCGGCCCCGGGGTTGGTGAATGGGGTGCTGCAGGTGAATCTTACGGTGCCTGTTGGACTTGCTTCGGGACCGCAAGCGGTGATAATTTCGGTGGCAGGCGGGCCCAGCCAAACCGGGATTACGGTGGACGTCAAATAGGAGTGAACATGAAAATCGCAGCCGCTTCCATCGTCTTAATCATGCTTCTGGTGCCTGGCGCGCGTGGCGACCAATCCAGCAAGATGCTGAAGATTGACGAAATGTTCAAAATCACCAAAGTGGACCAAATGCAGCAGCAGGTGATGGATCAGATGAGGAGTATGATGGCTGCGCAAATGGCTAAAGCGGGAGCCACGCCGGAAGCGAAGGCGCAGGCGGAAGAATTTCAGCGCAAATTTGGCGTAATGATAGCCGATCGAATGTCGTGGCAAAAAATGAAACCTATGTACGTGAAAATCTACGACGAGACTTTCACCGAAGAGGAGCTCACCGGGATTCTGGATTTCTATCGATCTGCGCCCGGGCAGGCGCTGATCGGAAAAATGCCGGCGTTGATGTCGAAATCCATGGCCCTGGCCCAGCAGGCAATGGGCGATCTGATGCCCGAGGTCAAAAAGATGGTTGAGGATATCTCGGACAAGGCAAAGTAGCCGTGCTCGGAAACCGGAACAGGGACGAGTGGATTGCTCCATACGGGCCTGGCCGCTAAAATCTTGTTGCCGGTAATACTCGCTCTGCACGCCCATCCCGACGATCTCGAAATCCTGGCGGGAGGCACGCTAGCGCTCCTGCGGCGCATGGGCGCGCCGCTGGTGATGGCCTCGATGACACCTGGTGACTTGGGTTCCAGCGATCATTTCGGGGACCGGATCAGCAAGCTGCGCCGCCAAGAAGCGGCCGCATCGGCGAAGACGATTGGCGCGAGTTATGCATGCCTCGAATTTCGCGATATAGCGATCTTTTCAGATGATCCTTCGCGCCGACGCGTCGTTGAATTCGTGCGTGCCGTGCGTCCCGGTATCGTGATCACCTCAGCGCCCGTCGATTACCTCTGCGATCACGAAGCCACTCATACGCTGGTCCGCGATGCATGTTTCGCCGCGTCGATTCCGGGATACTTCACCGGGTCGCAAGAGCCGGCATCTCCGCTAACGTCGCTGCCGCATTTATACTTCACAGACCCGATAGGTGGGGTGGACCGGGAAGGTCACACGCCCAATCGTGACTTCTTTATTTGTGTAGATTCGGTAATGGAAACCAAACGGGCAATGCTCGGCTGCCACAAGAGCCAGCGCGCATGGCTCCGCGTCCAGCATGGAATGGACGATTACGTGGAGCAGATGGAACGCTGGACCGAGAAAACCGGGCAAGCAGCGGGCGTGGAGTTCGCGGAAGGCTTTCGCCAGTACCGCGGCCATCCTTTTCCGGAATCGCCAGCCCTCCAGGAGATGCTGGCACTTTGGTGCCGCTAATATGGGATAACCGACTTACCGGATCGGCAGCACGCGGGCCGATCCCCGAAGCTCCACTCCAGGCACAAGCGGCGGCACCGTGAATCCGCCCGAACCCTGTGTTCTGAACTCGTGTCGCTCGATAACCAGCGCGGTTCGATTATTCTCGGACCGTAACACCTTCGCAATCGCGACGAACTTTAGACGGCACTTCTCGTTAAGCTGCGCTGGCCAATTCACTGCAATCTCTACCTTGCTCCCCACCGGGAGGACCCGGTCGCATTCGAGCACAATCCCCTTGCTGCTCATCTCCACGGCTTTGGCAGTACACTGCGGTGTGTGCTTGCGGCTCTCGAGAATTCGGAACCGCGCTTCCTGCTGCATCGGAAATCGAAGCCCTGAACGGCGATCCTCTAAATCTTTGATATTGCTCGATTGTTCCATTCTTATTGGTCGGATGAAAACGAGCCATCTGACATAGAGTAAACTTCCTAATTCCGGACAGTACTAAGGTTTACAGACAAAAAAAGGCCGGGCATTCGCCCGGCCTGTAGGAACATTTACGCGGAGATGAACGAAGTTAGCGCTTGGCGAAGCGACGTCCGGCCAGGGCTAGGCCGAGCAATCCACTTCCCAGAAGCATCATCGAGGCGGGCTCAGGCGTGCCGGCCGGTCCGGTGGTTGGAACCGACACGGAACCCACTCCCTGATCGGTAAGACCAGCAGACGCGCTGCCATCAGCCTTGGTCACCTGGAACGAGAACGATCCCTTGGAGGTCGTCACGCCGATGGTGGAACCAATAGAAAACAAAAAAGTAGCCGGCCCTTGTACGTTCGGAGCAAACTGACCATATTGGAAAGTAATGTTGACAAGAGATGGATCGTCAACAGCAGACCCTACAATCGTTGAAGGGGTCGTCCCGGTATTTTGTGCGGTTGCCGTCCAATTCGCATTGGGGACCGTGGTGACCCCATTGAACCCGGCGAAATCATAGATGGTCAGAAAGGTGCCCACTGGATTGCACACGACTAATGTCGTGCCCGGTCCAGGACAGGTTGCTGGACTATACGTCTGATAGGGATACAAACCTTCGTCCGAAGCTAGCGTGGCGGTGTAGTTGTACGTAAAGTTACCGGCACTCCCGGTAACGGACGTCAACGCTGGGATCAAGCTGGCATTGGCCATCGAGGACATCAACAACACACCCGCGAGGCCGAGAATTGTTTTTTTCATAGTGTTCGTTCCTTTGTTAGGGTAAATGCCCTGAGTCGATGCTAACTGAGGGACATAAAATTCCAAACTAGGCGAAACCTGAGTTTAGTATTTAACAGAACTTTCTCGCCGCAAGAAACGTTTGATAAAGCCCCAGGGAAGCATCACTTAATCAACCGTGACTTGAAAAATAAGCGCAGATGTAATGAAAATCACTACCACGGGAGGTGCGTATGAAACTAAGTGATGGAGTTTACCGTTGACTTAGCCCGCCGTCAATCGCGAGCGTCTGCCCAGTGACAAACTCGCTGGAATTTAGAAAATAGAGCACCGCGTCGGCAATTTCCTCCCCGGTGCCCGC
Source organism: Terriglobia bacterium (assembly GCA_025358575.1). Lineage (GTDB taxonomy): Bacteria > Acidobacteriota > Terriglobia > Bryobacterales > Bryobacteraceae > JANYJA01. The sequence goes on along the minus strand of JANYJA010000198.1, from coordinate 18,761 downwards.
GCGACGCGCCGGTGTTGCCTCGATCATCCGTTGCATCCTCTCATCGGGCTTGTCAAACGGAATTACACCAGGAGCCACGCTGTTCACCGTCACGGTGGGCGCCCATGCCTTCGCTAGAGCGCGAGTCAGCATAATCAGCCCTGCTTTGGAAGCGCAATAATGCGCATGCTCGGCCCACGGACGGATGCCGCCCAAGGAACTAATGTTGATAATCCGCCCGCCACCGGCTCGCAGCATGATACGCGCCGCCGCTTGGCAGCAGAAGAAGGTTGCCTTTAGGTTAACGTCATGAATAAAGTCCCAATCCGCTTCTTCAATATCCATCGGATCGAAGCGCGTGAACCGCGCCGCATTATTCACCACACCATCCAAGCGCCCGCAACGACGTTCTATATCGGCGAACATGGCTCGAATTTCCGCCACGTCCTCCAGGTTCGCGCGGAATAGGGGGGCGTCTTCCCCGCCCTGGGCGCAATCGCGAGCCGTCTGGCGCGCTTCCGCTTCCGACGTGCTGTAATGAATCGCGACGCGAATCCCCTCTCGCGCAATCCGCAGCGCAATCTCGCGCCCGACGCGTTTCGCCGCGCCGGTTACCAGCACCACGCGGCTAGACTGTGGGTTCGCCATGGACTTCCACCTCCGATGTGATCTGCCGCCGCGGTTCGGGAAGACGCCCCGTGAAGTGCGCCCATCCCCAAAAAATCGCTGTTGTCGAACTCACAACTCCCGCGCACGCGCCGATAATCCGCGGATCGAAATATTGCGAAGCCACCCCCGCGGCCAGCATCGAGAGCATCATGGTCGACCACACCATGGATTCTAGCGTCGCGAAAACACGCCCCCGAAATTCGTTCGAGATGTGGGTCAGCAGCCTGCTGAAATTCAGAATCGAGCTCACTGCAATGGCCGACCGCGAAAGCCCGATAAAGACCAGCGCCCATCCGAATGAACGCATCTGGCTGAAGACGACGTAGGCGCCGCCGTGGATGACATAGCAGACAATAATCGTCTTCTTGTATGCCTCGAACGACAGCCGCTTACCGATTCGGTATGCTACCGCCGCCCCAATCAGCAGTCCGATTCCCGCGCATCCCCAGATGATTCCGATGCCCCGCGCTCCGCGATGAAAGACCAGTTCCCCGAACACGCTGAACAATATCTGCGAAGCGCCGCCCCCGCTGGCCCATCCCACGCCCAGCAGAGCGATCCCCAAAATGAGCGGAGAAGACCGCATATACCGCAGCCCCTGGGTGTACTCGCTCCAGGGCCGCACCACATCAGCTTCGGTGAGCGCTTCGCGCTTGGGCCGGAACGCATCGCCCGCCACGCGGAGGCGCGAAATGCATAACGCCGACACCAGAAATGACGCCGCATTGATTACGAACGCCCACTGATAGCCGAACTGAAGTACTGTCTCACCCGCCAGTAAAGTGCCGATGGTCAGCGTGCTCCATTGCGTCGTCTGCGTCAACGAATTCGCCACGTGCAATTCCTCTGGGCTGGTGATAGTCGGCAATATCGACGACCGTCCGCTCGTAAAAAATGGCGACGCGAACATCAAAAGCGCGCTAAACAGGTACAGCATCCAATTGCCCGGAGTGTGGACGCAGAGGATGAATCCCGCAGCCACTAACCCGCGAATCAGATCGCTGGCGATCATCACCTGCTTGCGATTCAGCCGATCGAGCAACACCCCCGCAATGGGCCCCGCTAGCACCGCCGGGACCGCGCGCGAAAGCATCACGCCCGTCACTACCAGCGCGGAGTGCGTATGCTCCAATGCCAAGCTGAACACGGCGATGTTGTTGAAGTGGTCGCCGATTTCGCTCACTACTTGCCCCGTCCACGTGTACCGATAATTCCGGTTCTCGCGCAATAGTTGAAAGAACCCGCTCATGCCGCCCCGCCCCAACGGTGTTCCGTGACAAAGACTCCGATGAAGATGATTGCGCCGCCCGCGACGACCGCCGCGGTAATGCGCTCATCCAGAATCGCCACCGCCATCAATATCGCCAATAGGGGCTGCAAATAGGAGAAAGCCGCCACGCGCGATGCCGAGATACGCCGCAACGCATAGTAGTAAATCAAATAGCAGACCACCGATGAAAACGCCGCCATATAGATCAGTCCGGCCCAGGCGCTCCAGGTGATTGCGCGGAATGAGATGCTTCCCGCCTGCCAGAAAACGATCGGTGCAAGCATCAACGCCCCACCCACGTATGCGAACGTATTCACTGTGATCGCGCTATGGCGCAGACTCACGCGCTTGCCCATCACCGTGAAAATGGAAAATGTGAGCGCGGCGAGGAAACTAAAGATATCGCCGAGCACCGTCGGCCTCCCTGTCCCCGCCGTCTCCCGCGCGCGAAAAACCTGAAGAATCGCGACTCCCGCAATCGCTATCGCCATACCGCCCACTTTGAAAACCGTGATGCGCTCCATGCGCAGCGTCCCGGCAATCAGCAGCACGAAAATGGGTGTCATCCCGATGATGATCGCGGAGTGGGCCACTGTTGTGCGGCCAATCCCAATCACAAAAAAGAGCTGATTCAGCGCCACTCCGAACACTCCGAGCGCGATCAGCAGCGGCACGTCCGAACGGTTCCAGTGCCCGTCCTCGCCTCGCGCATGCTGCCGCCAATAGATCGGGATCATGAACAGAGCGGCCAGCGCCACGCGAAGCCCGCTGAGCAGCAGTGCCGGAAATTCGCGCAGCGCAATCTTCGCCGCAATGTAATTTCCCGACCATAACAGCACCATTACCGCGACCAGAAAATAGAGTACGAGCGTCCCGTTCAACTCACGGTTTCCTCGCGCACAGTAATTGACCGCAGAAAATCGTGGTCGATCGCATAACCGAACCCGGGACCGTCGCGCACGGCGATGGTGCCCCGCGCGGTGGTTTCAACCAGGGGCAGAATGATGTCGCGCTTCCAATAGCGCCGGCTTGCCGAAACATCGCCCGGCAATGTGAAGTTTGGCAGGGTGGAAAGCGCGATATTATGCGCGCGCCCAATTCCCGCCTCCAGCATGCCGCCGCACCACACCGGAATACCGGCAGCCTGGCACACATCATGAACGCGTAGCGCCTCGGCGAAACCGCCCACGCGGCCCAGTTTGATATTGATAATTCCGCAAGCTCGCATCTGGATCGCCTGCTCCGCATGGCGCGCCGACCGGATGCACTCGTCCAGGCAAATCGGCGTCTGCAACCGCGCTTGCAGCCGCGCATGGTCGATGATGTCGTCATGCGCCAGCGGCTGCTCAATCATCATCAAGTAAAACTCATCGAGCTGCTTTAGCCGCCCGGCATCCGCCAGCGTATAGGAAGAATTCGCATCGACCATCAGCTTGATCGCGGGAAAGCGCTCGCGCACCTGGCGGATCACGTCGATATCCCACCCCGGTTTAATCTTTATCTTGATGCGCTGGTAGCCTGCCGCGAGTTCGAGTTCGATCTTCTCGATCAACTGGGGCACCGAATCTTGAATGCCAATTGAGACGCCGCAGGGAATTTCGCGCCGCGCGCCGCCGCCAATCTGTTTATGTAACGGCACGCCGTGCAGCCGCGCTTCCAGATCCCAAACCGCCGCTTCAAATCCCCCGCGCGCCATGTTGTGCCCGCGAATGTGAGCATTCAGTGGCGTCACATCGCGCGCCGAACCCAGCTCACGATGGAGCACCGGCGGTATCGCGTAATCGCGCAGCAGCGGCCAGACACTCGCCGTCCATTCCTCGTTATAAAACGGATTTTCGCCCGCCGTTACTTCGCCCCATCCGGAAGCGCCGTCGCTAAACGCCTCAACCAAAATGATGTCGCGCTCGTAAGTTCGGCCAAAGCTGGTCTCGAAGAAATGCACCAGCGGCATTTTGATGTGCCGCAGCACGGCACTGTCGACTCTCATTGCCATCGCCCCAAAAGGTATGTTCCGGCCTCGGACGACCTCTCGAATCCGATGACCGCAAGCCCTTTGGAAAAATTATCCTGAAGTTGCAGGCCGATACCGCTTTGAATTTGCCGGGCGCGGCGGCTGTCGTGAGTCCGAATTTCAACGATATCCGACGGCACTGAAATGCGCGCCTCCACGAATTCCCGCGCATGCTCCCGCTGCTCAATAATTGCGCTCACGCGCCCGCTAGATACCCACCATTCCGCCGTGCATCTATCGGTCGGCAGGCCACCGTGTAGCGCGCTCGACGTGGTTCCGTATTGATTATGTACATACCGCCGCACAATCGCGCCAAGCCGCTCAATGTTGAACCACGCGTTCTTAATCTCGAGCGGATCGAAGGTCCACTCAATGAGCTCGATGCCGCGCGCCAGCGCATCGTCACGCTGCCGCAGCTTCAACATGCGGCCGACGCCCGCGTTGCGATATTTCGCGTGCACGCCCAGCATGTGGCTGTGCAAGAAAGACGGCCCCCCTGGTTTCAGGCCCGGAATCGCCAGGCAGAACGCGATCATCTTGTCGCCATCGAACGCCCCAAACGCCTGCCCGCCCACCTTGGTCGCCACCACAAAAAGCCGCGCCGGCAGGAGCTCGATATCCGCGAACTTCCAGATGGCTTTCTGCAGCGCCACAGCCCGGCGAAATTCTTCCGTCGTCGTGAGCGCCCGGATTTCGATCAACGCTTGGCCTCCTGCCAGAGCGTCTCCATTTCCGCCAACGGCGTGTCGCGCAACCCGCGGCCCCGCGCGGTCAGTTTCGATTCAATAAATCCGAATCGCTTTCGGAATTTGGCATTCGTGCGACGCAGCGCTTGCTCCGGATCCACCTTAACGAAGCGCGCGAGATTCACCATCACGAACAGTAAATCTCCCAACTCATCTTCAATCTTGTCGACCGCGCCCTCGCTCCGCGCCGCCTCAAATTCCGCGCGCTCCTCGTCGAGCTTCGCGAGCACCTCGCCCGCGTTGTTCCAATCGAACCCTACCTGCGCCGCCCTTGCCGTAATCTGCTGAGCCTCCACCAGAGCTGGCAACGCGCGTGGCACCGCATCCAAAAGTGCCGACGGCTTTTCCGATTTCTCGGCTCGCTCCGCCGCCTTGATCTCGCTCCAACGCTGTCTGACATCCGCTTCCGTTTCGGCCGTCTCATTGGCGAAGACATGCGGATGCCGCCGAATCAGCTTTTGCGAAATCGCGTCAATCGCATCGCCAATGGAAAACAGGTTTTGCTCCGCCGCCATTTGCGAAAAAAACACCGCTTGCAGCAGAAGATCGCCTAACTCGGAGCTAAGCTCGGGAAAGTCGCGCCGGTCGATCGCATCAAGCACTTCATAAGTTTCTTCAAGCAGAAACGGCTTGATCGAGTCGAACGTTTGTTCACGATCCCATGGGCATCCGCCAGGGGCGCGCAGCCGTGCAAGAATAGCGACAAGCCGCTCAAACTTCGCACCTACGGATGTGGCTTCAACAGGGGACATTTCTGAAGTGGCGGGTGATTCCTCAATGTAGCATCTTGTAAACTAAAAACAGCATGGAAGACGTTGAAAAAAGCACGCCCGAGCAGGACGAGATGCAGATGCCGCTGCCCCCGGCGACATTTGAGTTTTTAGTTTTTTCTTTGGGAGCTCAGGCTGAAATGTCACTCGGCCTGATGCATTTCGGACCGCCCGAAGAAAAGCCCAAGCCAGATCTGGAGCGCGCGCGCCACGCCATCGATCTGCTGGCGGTCATTCAGGAAAAAACCAAAGGCAATCTCAGCATGGAAGAGCATCGTCTCGTCGAAAACACGCTCACCGAACTTCGTTTCCGGTACGTTCACGCCCTCGAAGAAAGCAAGAAGTAGATGGGCTCGTCGAGCCCGCCTTTCCGCATAACCGTGCTCGGGTCCGGCACCAGCACCGGCGTCCCCACCATCGGCTGCCACTGCGCCGTCTGCCGTTCCGAAGATCCGCGCGACAAACGCTTGCGGCCGTCGATCCTTATCAGCTACTCCGGCCGCAATGTCGTCATCGATACCACGCCCGACTTCCGGACCCAAGTGCTCCGGGCCAAAGTCGACCGCCTCGATGCCGTGCTCTTCACGCACTCGCACGCCGACCATATCATGGGCCTGGACGATGTGCGTCCGTTCAATTTCCACCAGAAGCGGCGCATTCCCGTCTATGCCGCGCCTGACACGCTAGCCACGCTGCGCAGCGTTTTTCATTACGTCTTCGACGGCCGCACACGCAACACTTCCATTCCGCAGCTCGATGTGCACGAGTTCACCCAAGAGCCTTTCGATCTCTTTGGCCTGAAGTTTGAGCCCATCCGAGTGTTGCACGGCAACGCGTCCATCTATGGATTTCGGTTTGGAGATGCAGCCTATCTCACCGACCACAGCGACATCCCCGAGGAATCGCTAAGGCGCCTGCGAGGCCTTGACGTACTTTTTCTCGACGCTCTGCGCAATTCGCCGCATCCCACGCACTCCACCGTCGAGCGCGCCCGCCATCATGTCGCGCAGTTAACGCCAAAGCGCACCTTTCTCACGCACATGTCTCACGATCTTTCGCATGTCGGCACGGAACGCGATCTGCCCGCCAATATTCGGCTCGCGTATGACGGCCTCGAGATCGAAGTCGGAGCGTCCGCGTAGATGCTTGTGTATCGGCGTCTCGAAGACGTGCCGGAAACTTTCGGCCCGTGCGCGCTCACCGTCGGGAATTTCGATGGCGTCCATGCCGGGCATCGTGAAATCATGCGGCAGGTTGCTCGTGTCGCGGTCGCTCGCGGTCTCAAGGCGAGCGTCATGACCTTCCATCCCCATCCCATGTGCGTGGTAGCGCCATTGCGCGCCCCTCTCGTGATATCGACACCGGAGCAGCGTGCCGCAATGATGCACGCGGAAGGAATCGACCAAGTCTTGATACTGCCCTTCGATCACGCAGTGGCACAGTGGAGTCCCGAATATTTTGCGCGTGAAATCCTGTCGCATAAATTGAAGGCGCGCGTCGTGCTGGTCGGTGAAGATTTTCATTTTGGACACCGGCATGCGGGCGACACCGAAATGCTCGCTGAATTCGGCCGCCGCTTCGGATTCGATACCGAACTCATTGACCCCATCATGGTGCGGGGCCAGCGCGTTAGCAGCAGCCTGGTGCGCGATCTTGTGCGGAACGGCCGCGTCTCCAAAGCCGCCCGAATGCTTGCGCGCCCATTCGCGCTCGAAGGCGCGGTGGTTTCCGGTCACGGGGTTGGATCGAAGCAGACCGTCCCCACTCTCAACCTCGGGACCACGTCGGAATTGTTGCCGATGAACGGCGTCTATATTACGCGCACGACAGATCTCGACCTCCCGCGATCCTTCGATTCCATCACGAACGTGGGCCACCGCCCCACCTTCGACGGAGACGCGCTCACCATCGAAACATTTCTGCTCAGCCCCCTGACCGGAGAAACGCCGCATCGCATCCGCGTTGACTTTCTATGCCGTGTCCGCGACGAGCGAAAATTCGAATCCCCGGAACAGTTGAAAGCGCAAATCATGCGTGATGTCTCGCGCGCACAAACCTTCTTCCGCCGTCTGGGCAAATGGGTCCGCGTGCGATAATCGAAGATCGCAGCAACCCACCAAAACAGGTATCAAGGAGAATTACGCATGAGTTTGTCCGCGGGCAAATTGAAACACATGAAGGCCCTTTCGAACCAAGCGGGCGTGATCGCTGCCGCCGCGATGGATCAGCGCGGGAGCCTGCAAAAGTCTCTCGCTTCGGCACGAGGCGTTTCCGCCAAAGAGATTAGCGATGAGATGATGCAGGATTTCAAAATCGCCGTCACGAAAGTGCTAACCCCTCATGCCAGCGCGATTCTTCTCGATCCCGAATGGGGCATCCCCGCGGCCAAAGCGCGCAGCTCCAACGCTGGACTACTGCTCGCATACGAGGCCAGCGGCTACGACAATACGCAGCCGGGCCGCCTCCCCGATTTGCTTCCTCATGTTTCCGCCAAACGCATTAAGGACTGGGGGGCCGACGCCGTCAAAATTCTGATCTACTATTCACCCTTCGATGAAGAGAGCGTGAACGACATCAAGCATGCTTTCATCGAGCGCATCGGCGCCGAGTGCGAGTCCAACGACATTCCATTCTTTCTCGAATTCGTCGGCTACGATCCCAAAGGCGGGGATGAGAAGGGTCTCGACTACGCGAAGCGGAAGCCCGAAATCGTGACGCAAGCCATGGTCGAGTTCTCAAAGCCGCAATACAAAGTCGACATGCTCAAGGTGGAAGTACCCATTAACGCCGAGTTCGTCGAGGGCAGCAGCGTGTATAAAGGGCAGAAAGCCTACACGCGTGCCGAAGCACTGGACTTGTTCCGCCGCGCCGCCGATGTCGCCCATAAGCCATTTATTTATCTCAGCGCCGGCGTCAGCAATGCGCAGTTCATCGAGTCCCTCAACATGGCCTCGGAATCCGGCACCGATTATTCCGGCGTTCTGTGCGGCCGCGCCACTTGGAAAGAAGGCATTCCGGTCTTCGCCAAGCAAGGCATGAGCGCTCTTGAAGACTGGCTCTCCACGGAAGGCGTGAAGAACATTGAAGCCGTGAACGCCGCCATCAAAAGCGCGAAGCCCTGGTACGCCAAAGCCGGGGTCGCCGCCGCGTAGAATGCATGCCATCCATCATCATCAAAATCAATCAGGACCTCTGCATTGGCGCCGCTTCGTGCCTCGCCACCGCCCCGAAATTCTTCGAACTCGATGAAGAAAATCACGCGATGGTCCCCGCGACCGATGGCTCGCTGCGCGCGGAACTCACGGTGAACGTGAGCGAGGCCGAGAAGGCCTCCATCGAAGAAGCCGTCCGCGAGTGCCCCACGCGGGCCATCTCGGTCGCCTAACGGAAATACCGGGCCAGCATCAGTCTCCCCGCGACGTGTAAAGTACTCGCGCTTCTGGCCGGCATCCAGGTCGTACGCGGGCGATTCGGCAGGTCTTCGATTCGATTCGCCTCATTGGGCCAGCGACTCTCGAATCCCGTGGGGATGCCGAACCGCCCTCACCACTTTGCGGATAGCGTTGCTGACGTCCTCGGGCATTTCCAAATTCATGTTATGCCCGCTATGGATGACGACTTGCTGGGTGTTGGATGACAGCAGCATGAGCTTTGCCTGGCCCGCTTTGCGCTCCATCTCCAACTGCGCCGCGCCGATGTTAGAATCGCCATCCCGATATCCGCCATCCGCCCGGCTCATGACAATGACGGGAATCGTCCCCAGTACTCCCGCTTGCGGCGCCGCAAGCCACCGCGCGAAATACTCGCCCGACCACTGCGTTTCACTGTTCTCAGCGTCATAGACGCCCGGCAATCGCTGTGCCCAGAGATGCATCGCCTGCTCGTCCGGAGGCAAAACCTTGTACATCGCATCGAGTATCTTAAATTCCTCTGGCAAGTCTTCCGCTCGCACGGTCGGCTGGTCCGAAGCGCTCGTCTGCTCGCGCGGTGCGGGAATATCCATGCCTTTCGCCCCATCGCCGAGGCGGATGGTTTTGCCGCCGCCGATGCCGACGCGGAGGCCTTCATGCGCGGCGTCTACCAGCACCATACCCGCGACAGCGGCCGGGTACACGCGGGCAAAATTCCTAACCACCGGGCCGCCAAAGGAATGGCCAACCAAGACGAAAGGCCCGTGCTCGCCGACCTTCGCCAGAGCGTCGTGCAATTCCAGGTTCAATTGCGCAAAGGTGCGCGGCTTCGGTCCGGGATCGCTCCACGCGTAGCCCCCGCGGTCGTAACTGCAGATGCGGGTGAAGCGCGAGACGCGCGATTGCACCAGCGTCCAATCGAAAGAGAAATCGCCGAGCCCGTTTTCGACGACGACCGTGGGGCGGCCACGACCTGTGCAGTACACGTGAAGTTTATGGTCGCCCAGATTCACCAGTTTTCCGGGTGGTGCGGGCAGGGCAGCGAGGGCCACGGTCGCCCCATAAAAGATGAATAGTGAAATTATCCGAATCATAGGTCTCCAATAGTTAAGAATCGATACGCCCGCTTTTCAACGCTGGCGCTTCACTCCGCTCGAGATCAGGAACACGCGTCCGGAATGAAAGCCGCTCACTCCACTCCATGCCGAGGCGATGAGGAAGTCCATGGTGCCGTCCCTGTCGACATCGCCCATTGTGACGGCATCGAAGCCGAAGGTGTCACCCGGAGTGCGGCAGGTGAACGTTTTCATCAAGGAGCCGTCTTTGCCTGAGTAGAGATACGCCCGCCCCCCGCCGATAGCCTCCCGGCCATATTGCCACGCCCCCACGATCAGGTCGGCACGTCCATCCCCGTTCACGTCTCCGGCGGGTGAGGGACTGGTCCCGAAACCTTCACCTGCCGTTTCACCGGTCAGCATAAACAAGCGGTGTCCGTCTTTTCCCGAATGAACATAGACGCGCCCGGTCGAGGGTCCACGCGCATGATTCTGCCAGTCCGAGGCGTAAATATCGGGCACTCCGTCGCCATCCAAATCCCCTGGGACTGAAAGGAACATGCCCCCAAGGGCGCCGCCCGTTTCGTCTGAATCGATGGTGAAGCCTATTTTGCCGGAAAGGCCATCGTAGACATAAACCCGGCCGGTTTTCGCGGGGCCCGCCTTTGGCGCGCCGACTACTAGGACCAGGCGCTTCGGGCTGCTTGAGCCAACCACCGCGCTCCCGAACTTATCGCCCGCGCGCTCGCCATGCAGCGTAAGCAGCAGACGGCCGTCTTTGCCCGAGTACACGTACGCCCGGCCCTCATTGTGTCCCGGCGCCCCCACGATTACGTCGGCGAATCCGTCATGGTTCACGTCGCCCACGCCGCCCACGTGTTGTCCGAACTGGTCTTTCGCGGCGTCGTCGGACTTGAGCGTCAACAGGACGCGGCCATCGCGGCCCGAGTAGATCTTGGCGTATCCGCCCGTAGGCGAACTGGCGATTACGTCGGGAATGCCGTCACCATTGGTATCGCCCGCGCCTTCCAATCCCGAACCGAGTTGATCGCCGGACGCGCCGTCGGCCTTCCAAAGCAGTTTGCCTGTCTTCGTCGAGTAAACGTAAATGCGCCCGGCGTTGTCGTTTAAGGTGGGAGCCGATGTCACCATGTCCGGCACACTGTCTCCGTCCACATCGCCAATGTTCCGCGCGATCCATCCGAATTGTCCGTTCGCCGCTTCGCCGTCCCATTCGCGCAAGATCTTGACGGGTTCAACAAACGGGTTGTCAAAATACTTGCGCGTGGGAAGGAGAGCGCGAAGCCGGGGGTCGCTCTTGAGCGCTAGGAGCTCAGACGCGCCTTCCACCTGGGTCATGTCAAATCTGCGCGTGTCTCGCGCCTTTGTAAGCCACGCGAACGCTTGATCCCGATCCCCTTTCAGCGCGTACGCGAGGCCCAGGTTGTAAAGCGGCGTGGGCCCTTCCGGATCGATCTCGTGGGCACGCAGATAAGCCGGAATCGCCTGGTCCGGTTTGTGAAGCTTTAGGTAGGCGAATCCCAACCCGCGCCATGCGACGTCATTAGCGGGCTCGCGTTTGGCGATCCGTTCGAGCATCGCGGCCGCGCCGAGGAGGTCTTGTGCCTGAATCTTCGCCAGCGCCTCGGACAGGCTCGGCTCATTTCCAGCGACGGCCGCGAACCCCAGCAATCCGATAAGGAACCGCATATTCCGAAGTCTCCTCCAGATTGCGCGACGGGCGCTATCAAGATCTTGCGCTAGAACGTCCCGCTCGCACCGTCGAAGGTGTCATGCAGAACTCGTTTCGAAACGAAGCCGAGAAGTGGCTGTGCGTGCAGAATCCATTTTCCAGCGCGATCTCCACCAGCCCGGCCTCGGATTCCTCAACCATCTCGAGCGATCGCCTTGCCCTGAGCCGGAGCCGGTACTGATGTTGGCTGATACCAGTCGTGTCTCGGAACACCCGGCAGAGGTGGTAAACGGACAATCCCACTTCGCTCGCAATCGCATCCAGCGTCAATCCCTCCTGCCAATGCTCGCTGAGAATCTTCTCGACGGAATGAACAATCTCTCGCGCGTGTCGGCTGGCTCGGGCTTCCCGCGTCCGCCCGTAAACAGCCGCGACCATTTGGTCGAGCAAGGACACCACTGCCTCTTCGAATTCCAGTGGTTCCTTGTGCGCTGCCCGGGCCACACCATTAAATACTCGCCTTTGGGCCAGGTAACTCGGCGCTTGGGCAAACCCCCGCGTGAAGCGGAATGGGTGCTCTGGACGATTGTCCACCGCCGGATCGTACGAGCGAATAACGTCTCGGGCGATATCGGCGCTGACGCCGAACCAATCGCAGCGGTCGCCTTCTTTGCCGATCGCGTTTCGCAAGTAGGCTTGCCCCTTGTTGTAGAAGGTCACGACGTTCGGGTTCGCCACGAACGCGCGTTCATGCTCATGCTGAATCTCCACGGCTGTGCGCGGAAACACGAAGCAGAACGCCGTCGCCGGTCCCGAGTCGTGAAAGCACGGATGATCGGGATGGCAGCGGAACGCCCCCACCTGGATGGATTGCGTTTGAAGAAGTGTCAGATCGAATTCCCGGTTCAGCGGCGCGCCTCCTGACACTGACAGTCTAGACCACGCGACGCCGACACTGTAAGCTCTTACCGACCGAGCGGCCGCACTACCCCGCGCCACCCGTAAAACTATAAATCAGCAGCGCCAGCACCACGCAAGTAATTCCGACATAGATCCAATCGCGCTCCAAACCGAATGCGAATATTGAAAACGCCACGCGCGCAATCGGCGTCAAAATCAGCAACACGATTCCGAATTCAATCACGCCGCGCGGGTCGAGCGCACGCGCATCGCGCATCACCGCCGGAATGGACCGCAAAGAATCCGGTTCACTTCGAAATTGCCGGTACGAGGGCGTATGTCCGCCCAGGCTCCTCAAATAAAGAAAGCCACCGGCAATCACTACCAGCGCTGAGAGAATCACGCCGACACGTAGAAGATGCCCGATGATTCCATCCATGCGGCGGTCATCCAGGTTCATAGGCCTCCCGTCACGCTGCTGTAAATCATCTGAATCGCAGTCGCGGCAATCACTATCCCGAACACCTTACGCAGCGGCGCGACACGCGTCTTCATCAGAACGCGGGCACCGATCATCGACCCGAGCAGCACGCCGAGTATCACGGGCATGGTCAGCCCCGGGTCGATATACCCGCGATGCAGATACAGACCCGCGCTCGACGCCGCAGTCACGCCGATCATGAAGTTGCTGGTCGTCGTCGAGACCTTGAAAGGGATGCGCATCACCTTATCCATTGCTAACACCTTGAACGCGCCCGATCCAATTCCGAGCAGTCCGGAGAGCACTCCCGCCAAGCCCATCAGCGCGAAGCCCATCGGCACGGCGGTCACATGATAGCTGCGCAGCGTGCCATCCACCATGGGATACTGCGAATCCAAACGCAGAATTCGCGCCAGGCCGCCGGTGCCGCTCTCGGGCCGTTTTTCGCTGTGGCCGCTTAGTGAAGTCCATGCCGAATAGAGCAACACCACGCCGAATACGATCCCGATGCCCTCTTTCGGAACCTTGAGCGCGATGTACGCGCCCGCGATGGCTCCGGCGGCCGTCGCGATTTCGAGGAACATGCCGACCCGCACGTTCGAGTAGCCCTCGCGCACGTAGGCCGACGCAGCCCCTGAAGATGTCGCAATCACGGCAATTAACGAAGCGCCGATGGCATACCGCAGGTCCACGTGGAATGCGAGCGCCAGCATCGGCACCAGCACCACTCCGCCGCCCAGCCCCGTAAGCGCTCCGAGCAGCCCGGCGACGAGCGATCCGGCCCACACCAGCCCGGTAAACCAGAAGACGTTCACCCCTCGGTGGCCCGCACCATGCTGGCGAGCGATTCGCGCGCAAAGCGTTTCTGCAGACTGCGCGTCAGCGGATATCCCAAGCGAGCCAGCGGATTCGGCTTCGAATAAGCGGTTACGTCGTACCAGACCGAATCGTCATGGGAGTTCCATTCGACGGTGAAGGTCTCCTCGCCACGTTCAGCGTGCTCCGGGAGCGTTCCATAAGCGAATCCAAACTTACGGACGGGTCCCTTCTTGTCGATGATCTCGACGATGCGGCAGGCGTTCAGCGACCAGAATCCCAGATGGGCGACGCGGACGGCGATCACGGTTCCGTAGGCGATTGGCGCGTCGGGCCAGCAGAGTTCTACCCAGCCTAAATCGAACATCTTCCACTGGGTGAGCGCGAGCCGGGCGCGTTCGAATGCCGCCGCTCCCGAACCGAGCTGCACGCGGTTGTGATCCATCCGAAATCCAGATAAATCGCCGTAGGAGGGCCGGCAGTGACGCTGGTCGTCGATAAAGTTTCTCACACGCTCGTCGGAGGGACGATGTCTCAAGAACATGGTTAAGCCCCACCGCTAGTGGCGGAAATGCCGCACGCCCGTAAACACCATCGCGACGCCTAGCCGGTCGGCCGCGGCGATCACCTCGGCATCCTTCACCGACCCGCCGGGCTGAATGAAGGCCGTGGCTCCGTTCTTCGCAGCTTCTTCCAGACCATCCGGAAATGGAAAGAATGCGTCCGACGCCACCACCGTGCCAATTAGGGGAAGCACTGCTTTGGAAGCGCCAATTTTCACCGAATCGACGCGGCTCATCTGACCCGCGCCTACGCCAACGGTCTGCCCTGCCCGCGCATAAACGATGGCGTTCGATTTCACGTGCTTGGCGACCTTCCACGCGAAATCCAGCGCGATCCACTCCGACCCGGTGGGCGCACGCCGGGTCTTCACTTCGCCTGTCTGCGGCGGGAGGCGGTGCGTGTCTTCGGTCTGGGCAAGGAAACCGCCCGAGATACTCTTTACAACGAGCGCCTCCGGGGCCATCGCGACTTTTAATAGCCGCAAATTCTTCTTGCTCGTGAGAATCTTGATCGCCGGTTCGCTGAAATCGGGAGCCGCGATGGCTTCGATGAAAGTCTTCGAGACTTCCCGCGCCGTCTCCTCATCCACCACGCGGTTGAACCCAATTACGCCGCCAAATGCCGATACCGGGTCGCACTCCAGAGCCTTGCGATAACTCTCGGCGAGCGTCTCCTGTTCCGCGCATCCGCACGGATTGGAATGTTTGATAATTGCCGCCGCCGGATGGTCAAACTCGTTAGCGAGCAGCCAAGCCGCATCTAGATCCACTAAGTTGTTATAGGAAAGCTCCTTACCATTCAACTGCTCTCCGCCAGCGATGCCTACGGACCCGCCGCCATAAAGCGCGGCCGCCTGATGCGGATTTTCGCCGTAGCGCAAATCCATCAGTTTCACGGCATGCACGTCGAGCGTGGCGGGCAACGCGGGACTCTCATCCACCAGCGCCAGACGCGCGCTAATTGCCCTATCGTAATCCGCCGTGGTGCGGAACGCCCGCTTCGCCAATCGCCAGTGAGTTTCGGGTGAAAGCGAACCCGCATGGGCGCGCATTTCAGTCACGATCGCGTTGTATTCCGAGGGCGCAACCACCACCGCGACGTCCTGATAATTCTTGGCCGCCGACCGGATCATGGTCGGGCCGCCGATATCGATATTCTCGATCAACTCATGCAGGGCCGCGCCCGCCTTGGCCGCTACCTTTTCGAACTGATAGAGGTTCACGACCACCATATCGATGGGCGTAATCGCGTGGTCGGCGAGAGCTTGCCGGTGCGCGGGGTTGTCGCGAACCGCTAGAATTCCGCCGGTGATCAGCGGGTGCATGGTCTTCACGCGCCCATCGAGCATCTCCGGAAATCCAGTGACATCGGAAACGTCGCGCACCGCGATCCCGGTCTCGCGAAGCAGCTTGGCTGTTCCTCCGGTCGAAATGATTTCAACTTGGAATTCGGTCAGTTGGCGGGCAAACTCGACGATCCCGGTCTTGTCGGTCACGCTGATGAGCACCCGCTTGATCTTGGGCATCCCCCCTAGAATAACCGGAACTACCTTCACAGCCCATTACAACCTAAGGCGGCGAATGCTTCGATAGTAGCCAAAGCCCACCAGGGCGATGAGACCCACGCCCCACGTGCCGAATCCCATGGCCATCGAGGCGATCCATGCAAGTAATCCCGCTGCTGTCCAGACCAGGAACAAGAGAACCAGCGGCGCGCGACGCCACATTGTTTTCCCTGCTCGGACAAGCCCGATTCCACGCTCCACCAACCGGAAACTTGAGACGCCGGGCCCCCGTTCATTGGTGCGCCATTTCAGAACCTGAGTCACGTTAGGCGCAGCCACGAAAGGTCCAAAGTAAGAGATCACCGCGGTCGCAAGTTCCGTGGCACGAACCAGATTCACCGGTCGCCCCGTGTCCGCCAGTTGGCTCGCCAGGGCAAGCACGCCGCGCAAATGGAATTCCTCCGTGTGGTGACGGTCCGGGGCCCGGCTTTCCAGCGCGTGAGCTGCCGCCGCAATTACTTGATCGGCGTGTACTCTTGTTTCGGCGTTGATGCGCTGAACCAGGTTCACGACCTGCCCGCGGATGGGTGCCAGCGTTGGTTCAGCCGCCAGGGTGTCAGCGCGTTCCGGAGCCAGTGCTATCAGTTCGGAAAGCTTACCCAGGACTCGGGGCGCATCGTGCTCATGGACAGCCGCTACGGCTTCGTGCAGCAGCATCGAGACGGCTGCGGGATCTAGAGTAGCCCGCTGCCGCTCAATCTGGAGCAAAAGATCGGAAATTTGCGGGACGGCAATCTGATGGAGGAGCGAGGAGACACTATCGTCCGCGGCAAGCGCAACTTCGCCCATAAATTGTGCGAGTGGCACGGCCGCGTCGCGAATGGCTGACAGCGGCAAGATTGGCGTCAGCGAGCCTATCGATCCTGCGCCCATATCCAGATTGCACCACGCTAAGGCCGGAGCCCAGCTATATCGCCCTGTCCCTGGAGGTATTCGAGAAAATTACCTAAAGGGAGGGAGATGACCTGTCGATAGGCTATCCGAAGATTCGCGTTGCCGTGAACGTCTCATCGGTCCAATTTGAGCTGCCCACTTTTCCCATGACGGTTGCCCGAATTATCGCCGAGTCCGAACTCGATCCTTCCCTCCTCACCCTGGAACTGACCGAAACCGTTCTGCTGAAAGACATCCAGCAGGGAAGGGAACACATGGTCAAGTTGCGAAAATCGGGGGTGCGGATCGCGCTGGATGATTTCGGGACGGGTTATTCGTCACTCAGTTATCTTCAGGGATTGCCAGCGGATGTCGTGAAACTCGATCACGCGTTCGTAGGGCGTGAATTCGGCGAGATGCCGTCGGTCCTTGGCTCGGTTATTGAAATGGCCCACCGTATCGGCCTCCAGGTGGTGGCCGAAGGCGTGGAAACCCAGGAGCAAAGCGAGCTGCTTCGATCCATGGATTGCGATGAATTGAAGGGGTACTTCTTCAGCAAAGCGCCTCCCAGCGACCGCGGTCCTTTCTTACCTTCAATCACACGCACCCGCGGCCAGGATTTCCGCCGAAGCCGACGCGGCTCGATTTTCGAAGGTGCTCACGGATCTTGCCCACGGATACGACGAAGCCGTTCCGGCGGTGGGCGTAACCAGTGCCGCTTCAGAGTAAAAAACTGTCTCAGAGCAGCCGCTTGGCTGTCGCGAGCGACCGTGGAGGCGTCGGGTGATTTTCTAAATAGCTTTTCAAACCGTGCAGCGTCCATGAATCGTTAAATCCGAAATCCTTCATCTCCCGCCACGCGGCTTCCCGCGGCACGCCCAGAAAGTACATCTTGTACAGTGCGGCAATTAACCCGGTTCTGTCCCGGCCCAGCACGCAATGAAAATAAACCGGGTGGTGGCGCTTGTCTCGAAGGGTCGCCAGAATACGATCCACGTGGCTCTCGGAGGGCGCCACTGGCGAGCCGTTGATCAATGCGGGGATGAAAACCATTCCGTACTTTTTCGCCTTGCCCTTCTCCGGCAACGAAAGCAGCGGCCAGAATTCCAGATCGATGATGTACTTGATGTGCTTCGATTGCAAAAAGCGAAAGTCTGCTTTGTTTTTGGGCGTCGATCCCCTGTAAACACCTTTGTCCACTTCAGCGAAACGCACGATGGACGTTCCGGGTGCCGGGTGGGTGTGGCGTGGATTCGAAACCCGTTCCTTAGCCGGCGCGGCGTTCCCCAACAGGCACGTCGCCATCGCCAGAACCAATATCTTCATAAGCAACTCCATTATCGGCCTGTAACGGTTTTACACTGGAATTACATGCTGGTGATCGGTTCACGCGGTTCGCTGTTGGCCCTTTGGCAAGCGCAACATATACAGGAACGGCTGGAAGCGCGCGGGATCAAGTCGCGCATTGAGATTATCAAGACCACTGGTGATGCTGTCTCGAACGTTCCCTTAAGGGAGGCCGGCAAGCAAACCGGCACGAAGGGTTTGTTTACAAAAGAAATCGAAGAAGCACTTCTCGGCGGTCAGATCGATTTGGCAGTACACAGCTTAAAGGACTTGCCGACCGAACTTCCGCCGGGTCTGACAATTGCCGCCACGCCGGAGCGCCAGAGCCCGTTCGACGCGCTTGTCGGAAAACGGCTAAGCCAACTGGGACCGGGCGCACGGGTGGGGACCAGTTCGCTGCGTCGTTCGGCGCAACTTCGGTGCCTGCGTCCCGACTTGGTGCTGGAATCGATTCGCGGAAATGTCGATACGCGACTTCGCAAGCTGGACGAGGGTCAGTACGATGCCGTAGTGCTCGCCGCGGCCGGGCTCAATCGTCTGGGTTTGAGCGAGCGGATCGCGCAGGTCTTCCCACCTGAAGCCATGTGCCCGGCCGTTGGACAAGGCGCACTGG
>JANYJA010000194.1 GCA_025358575.1 Terriglobia bacterium | reverse complement strand
CCGTCTTATTTCGCCGGTGCCGGAAGTTCCGCCACCAACCGAAGCGATACGGTGAGTTCATCCAACTGAAAGTGCGGACGGAGAAATGCGACCGCACGGTATACCCCTGGTTTGCCGGGAACCTCAGAGACATCTATGCGAGCCTCTCGAAGAGGACATCTTGCCTTCATCTGGGGAGTCGCCGAATCGTCCGGCACGACATATTTGGAGATCCAGCGATTGAGAAACTTTTCGGCTTCGTCTCGCGACATGAAGCTGCCGATCTTGTCCCGCATCATCGCTTTCAAGAAATGCGCAAATCGCGATACCGCCATCAAATAAGGCAGCTGCGCGGAAAGGCGCGCTTTCGCGTTTGCGGAATCGGTATCGTAAAGCTTGGGCTTTTGAGCGGTCTGCACACTGAAAAAGGCCGCGTAATCGTTGCCTTTGCAATGGACCAGCGGCACAAAACCCAAGTCCGCCAGCTCTTTTTCGCGCCGGTCGGTGATGGGAACTTCAGTCGGGCACTTCATTGCAATGTCGCCATCGTCGGTGTAGAAGTTATGCACCGGCAGCCCTTCCACTAAACCGCCACCCTCCACGCCACGCATCGCCACGCACATGCCATATTGCGAGAACGAGTTGGTCATTCGCGTTGCGAGCGAGTAAGCCGCATTCATCCAAAGATATTTGGAGTGATCGGTGCCATCCACATGCTCTTCATATGCAAAGCCTTCCACCGGCTTGGTATCTTTGCCGTACGGAAGCCGGCCGAGCGTTCGCGGCAAACATAGCGCGACATACCGCGCGTCTTCCGATTGCCGAAAACTCTTCCACTTGGCGTACTCCGTCGTATCGAATATTTTGGCAAGGTCCCGCGGCGCATCGAGGCTGGTGAAACTCGGGAGATTGAACATGTCCGGGGCCGCCGCGCTGAGAAATGGCGCGTGCGCCGATGCGGCCACGTTGGAAATCTTCTCCAGAAGCTCAATGTCTTCCGGGTGCTTGCCGAAATCGTAGTCGCCCACTAGCGCCCCAAAAGGTGCTCCTCCGAAGACGCCGAACTCCTCCTCGTAGACCTTTTTGAATAGCGCACTCTGGTCAAATTCAGGCGCTCGCTGCAGATCCTTAAGCAACTCTTTCTTGCTGCAGTTCAGCACCTTGATTTTGAGCATCGTGCCTGTTTCCGATTGATCCATTAAATGTTTGAGCCCGCGCCAGGAACCCTCAAGTTTCTGAAAGCTCGCATGGTGCAGAATTTCATTCAATTGGATCGACAGCAGATGATCGATTTGCGCGATTCGCGAGTTGATCATCATCTCGGCATCGCGAGCGATGGTCATTGACCCGTCCAGGAACTGGGCCACGAATTCCTTAATCAGGTTTTTGCCGCGCTCCTTAGAAGCTGGCTCCAGGCCGAAACGACCTTCTTCAACGATCTGATCGAGAAGGCCCTTCTCAATAACCTGTTCGGATGCGGCGACGGATGATGTTGCGGTTTGAGGATCAGCCATTGGGTTTGTCCTTGTCCATCTCACCCTTCAACTTTTCGAGCTTTTCGGTATTTCCAACTGCTTCCAAGAGAAGTTCTTCGAGTTTGTCGTTTCCTTGAAGGCTGCCACGAAGATCGGACAGGCGAGTCCGCAGATCCAGCAGTTCCTTCAAGGGCTTCACCTGCCGCGCCACATTCTCGGGCGTGAAATCATCTATGCTCTTGAAATGGAGATCCACTTTAAGGTTGGGCGCGTCTGGCTCCTCGCTCAGCTTATTTTCCACTGAGTAGGATAGATGCGGCTTCATTCCTTCCAGAACAGAATCGAAATTGTCGGGATTTACTTCGACAAACTTCCGATCCTTCAATTTGGCTAGCGGCTGCTCCGGCTGTCCGGTAAAATCGCCGAGCACGCCAACTACAAACGGCAACTCCTTCAATTCTATAGCGCCGCCAACTTCAACATCGTAAGTGATATGAACTCTGGGCGAACGTACTCGGTCTAATTTGTGCTGTGTGCTATCTCTGGCCAAAGGGACTCCTCCTCAAAAAGCCGAATCTGAACTCACTCAATATATGCTCATGCCGCCGATTCGTCAAGATATTCGTGAAGTAGTGGCGCGAGACGAGAAACCGTTACACTGCGCGTCTCCAAAATCGGCATTTTCGAGACGCGTCGATGGAACGTGGGTGCTATTGGCGGCCAGGGCTGATCGCTTGCTTTGTGCTTGACGAGCCGTTGCTCAAAAGAACCGCAGCGGTGGCAATGCCCCCCGCGGCGACTACAATACCCCCAACCACCGCGGTGGTCGTGCCGAGGCCGCCAAGTGCCCCTCCGGCGGTCGCAGCGGCGGCCGCAAGCGAGTTGGTTTCGCCGATGAAGGTGCTTTGGATGCGCCCTTGCGAAGAGGCATCCACCTTGATTCGGAACCGGCCAGTTTCGCTATTCGGCTGAAAACGGGCAACCGCTTTGCCCTGTTCATCGCTCATCGCCGAGAAGAGCCGGCTGCCATCGGCAAACGTTCCCGACGGTCCCGAATCGGGGAGAAGGAACGACACCGAAGCTCCGCTCACTGGCTTATGGTTCTCGTCTTCCACGCGAACAATCGCTTCGCGGCCGACCCGCTCTCGCACATTATTAATCGCTCCTTCGCCTTCAACTACAACAATATTCAAACCAGAGGCGCTTCCCGCTTGAGCTGGATCGAATGCGTGGGCACTGAATGGGACCGCGAGACGGTTCAGGGAGGCAACCTGGATCACTTCCGACGTGCCTGCGGAACCAAGCGCGCCCGGCACGGCTATTCCGGAAACGCGGACTCGCCGCCCCACCTCCGAGGCGAGAGCCGTTCCCCGAAGCTCAACATTCGCATTGGAAACCTCATCCGTCAGCCGATAGGTGCCAGAGGTTTGGGAAAGCGTGCCGCTCACCGTCGACATTCGGGAGCCTGTGGCCGCCGTGAAGCTTCGATCTTGGCTCGGCAGCACGCTCGCTACCAAGACTCCCCCCGCGTTCGAGACCAGCATCTTCCCGTCTAGAGTCGCGACATCAACCGTGGCTCCCCGCACTGCTACCATCCCCGACGAATGCTGGGCCCCGCCCGCTATCCGAAGTGACAATGCCTCCAGCCGGTATGCCGCCGAGGTTTCCAAACGTGCCGAACCCCGCTGGATCAATGTGCGATCGCCAAAAACCTGCCCCGTGGTTTGGGGCCCAAGGATCAAGAGAGATCCATCCTTCAGATGGACTTGCGACCCGCGGGACAATGTTTCGACGAGTGCTCCGGAAAAGAGAGTCGCGTTTCCGGCTGCACTAGACCCATTGAGACGGAAAGGTCCATCGGAGACAGCAATCCCGACATAGGGCGTGGCCGCCGATAAAACAAATGAAAACGAAAGCAGCGTAAGTGCGATGGCGCGGTGCATAAGTACGAAGTCCTCGATGTTACTGGTGAAAAGTTAAGACTAAACATTTCACAAGAAGCCGTTTCTGTCAACTTTTATGTGCGGCCATATCCGATGTGCAGCGAAGTCTTGGGTTTGGTATCTATTGAGATGTTGTGATCAAGCCAGAGAGAAAGGATGCAGCCCGCCCGCGAATCTACGTCAGCATTGGGTCGGATCCGGTCGAGAAACAGGTTCAACACTTCGAGGCCGATTTCCAAATCGGGCGAGTGGAGGAGTGCGAAGTTTGCATCAAGAATGAGTACGTTAGTCGCATTCACGCGGCGGTAGCGTTCGAAAACGGGCAATGGTGGGTCCGCGATCTTCAGAGCGCTAACGGAATCTTTATCGATGGAAAAAGAGCGGAAAACTCCCCGGTTCAATTCGCGCTTACGATGAGGCTGGGGATTTATGGCCCGTTCGTCTCTCTTGAAGTCGAACAACCTGCCGATCAAGCCGTGCC
>JANYJA010000172.1 GCA_025358575.1 Terriglobia bacterium | reverse complement strand
GGCGCCATTGCTCGTTACGCATTCGGTCGCGTTCGACCGGTGCCAGAAACTCAAACGAAAGCATCAATGGGAGCAGGAATGATCCTGCGATGATTGCCCATTTCATCTTTGGCGTCAGCGTGGGCCGCCGAAGTGTGCCGTTGTCCAGCGAGTCTTGGGGCGTCATAGCGTTAGTTGCAGAGGCTTCGATCAACGTAGCGCTTATTACCATTTGGGGTGAGCGTGTAGCAGCCTCCGCGGGGACCTCGCATGTACTTAGCGGACGCAAAGGGCCGCGGCACAGCCTGTTGGTTAGAGCCGCTCACGGTCGCCGGGCTGCACAAGCTGTGGTCCACGTAGCGTTTTGTACCGGAGGCGGTGGTCGTGTAGCATCCACCACGTGGCCCCAAATGATAGGTCTGGCTTTGTGCTGGGGCTGTAACGAGCATCGACAGGCAGGCAAGTAAAGCAATGCGAATAGCGCTCATTAAAGGCGCTCGTCTTGTGCTTTGTCGTAGACGGAGAATTTTCCCCGCGCTTCTACCAAGATTGCATCGAGTTCATTGTGTAACCGTGCAATCTGGTGTTCAAGTTCCCCCACGCTTACGCATCTGGGCGTTATAGCCGGCGCGTCGTTGGGGACTTCTAGCCTGATCAAGGGCGGATTCAAAAGTATGTAGGCACTCGGCGGCCCCGGTAATCCGACTCTCGGATCTCCTAAAAACAGCAGTCTTAGGGAATGGGCGCTCATGGATAATGAGAATATCACGCTAACAGTTCGGCACTTTCCAGACACTACCCAAATTCTGAGCAGGGAAGTTTTCATACTGTGGCGGGAAGGGGGGCTAGAAGTAGGGCCCGTACCGCAGTATGGCCAGAGGTCTCGTGCCTTCAAGGCGTTGATCACAGCGGCCTGGGAGCATCCCGCATGGCAGTGGACGAGCAGCTTTCCGTTCTCCTCATGAATGCTCAACGAGGGGGTCGCGTCATCGTGAGCCGGACAGCGGGCAATGAAACGTTTTCCTCGACGCTGTGCGTTCAACACGTGAGCGATGGAGGCGAGATTCATCGGTATGTAGGCTCTTCGGTCATGCTGTCCGTACGATCGATTTTTTGTAAGACTCGATTTGGGTCCGCCCCCTCCGAGACGTATGCGACGGGTAGTCTATCCGCGTCTCGGCGGCACTGTTCCGTGCTCGACGATCTCGCGGACGGTGTCCTCACGGAGGCGCACTGCGCGGCCTACCTTGATGTATTCGATCCGTCGTGTCCATACCCAAAAACGCAATGTAGAGACCTGCAGGCCCAATCGTTTGGCCGCTTCCGGTAATGTGAGTAAGTTCATGTTGATTACCTTGTGATGCCTATTTCTATTGCGGATTGTACTCACCTGTGGTTTGATAAGTAAACGGATAGAAATCAGCATAGATCAGCAGCTATGAGCATGATTGCAAACCAGGCGGTACGGCCTACATCGGTGCGGACTTCGGATCTCACAAGAATTGAAGTCCTCGTCCCTCCGAACGTGATCGTCTCAGACGGCTTTTTACTGTTTGACCCGAAGGAGTGCAAAAGAAAAAAGTTCGCTCACATGGGCGGTGTTTTGGACCGATTTGTCCGTCTGTGGAGCAAAAGCGACGACGATTTAATCCGTTTTGCGACGGGATACGGCGTGCTCGGAGTAGACGAACGGGGTCGCCTCTTGTCGGACCGAACGATTCGTGACGCACTGGTTGGGCGGGGTAGGTATCCACAGGTCGGCCGCGAGCCAATCCATTTGTGGCTCGACTACTCCAAAAAGTTTTTCGCGCTCCTCCGGATCGCGGCCCGGCTTCGAGATGGCCAGCACGGCGATGGATCTGACTGGCTGACTCTTTACCCGAATTACGTCTTCGACGGCACGAGCATAGAGAGCGAGAAGCTTTACGTAGAGTTGACAATCGGCGAATTGGTTCTGGGATCAAATTTGCGTCCGGTCCTGAAATGGTCATTTGAGCGAGTTGAAGAGCCTGCAATTGTCTTTGGTTTCCTGAACACCGTAACGCTTCTCGACGGGCTGCTTTTCCATTTAATGCTCTCGGTTGCAAGTGTGAAGGGACTTGCCATATGCGGGTCGTGTCCGACGAGTTTTGAGCCTGATACAAGAGCGCGACGAGGAACGATTCGGTATTGCGACGATTGTCGCGCGAGCGGCTTGGCACACAGGAATTCCCAACAACGCTCCATGAAACGAAAGACCGCGATTCTACAACGCGCTCGCAGCAAAGGAAAATAGCTATGGCACTATTCAAATATCCCGGAAAGAAGACTTGGTATTACGAGTTTCACTTCGCGGGGCAGAAGGTCCGGGAGTCGGCAAAGACGCGCTCGAAAGAGATCGCACGGCGCGCGGAGTCGGCACGACGCCGGCAACTGGAGGAAGGGTTTCACGGGCTGAAGAAGCGCGCGACGCCTAAGCTGTTCAGTGTCGCGGCGGCGGAATGGCTTGAACTGAAGAAACCGACGATTGCGGAAAGAAGCTGGGTGATCGAGAAAGCGAATCTGAAACATCTGCTCCCCGAACTCGGGCAACTGCTCATTACCGATATCGAAGGTAAGGACGTCAGCCGGTACCAGCAAACTCGCGTGAAAGCGGGCGCATCGCCGAAGACGGTCAATCTTGAGATTGGTACCATCCGCGCGATCCTCAGGCGCAATAGGCTTTGGGCGGAGATTCAGCCAGACGTGCGCATGCTCGCGACGCGCGACGATATCGGTCGCGCGGTTTCGCCAGACGAAGAAGCGAAGCTTCTCGAAGCGTGCGGTGGGAGCCGTTCGCGTTCATTGCTGCCCGCCGTCACGTTGGCGCTCAACACGTGCATGCGGTATTCCGAGATTCGTCTCCTCCGCTGGGTCCAGATTGATTTCGTCAATTGCACGGTCACCGTGGGGAAGAGCAAGACCGATTCCGGCACGGGGCGGGTGATCCCGTTGAACATGCGCGCGAAAGCGGTCATGGAGTTCTGGGCCAGCAACTTTCCCGACCGGAAGCCCACGGATTACATATTCCCTTCTGAGCGCTACGGGGCTGCCGGAGACGCGTTCAAGGCGTGCGCCTACGATACAGACCCGTCGAAGCCGATCGGACGCTGGAAAGAGGCCTGGGAAGCTGCACGAACGCGGGCCGGTGTCCAGTGCCGGTTCCATGACCTACGTCACACGGGCTGCACGCGCATGCTGGAAGCGGGCGCGCCGTTTCCATTGATTGCGAGGATTATGGGGTGGAGTACAGCGACCACGGTCCGCATGGCGAAGCGTTACGGCCACATCGGACACGCTGCCCTCAGGAGCGCTGTCGAGAGCATCTCAGGACCGAAGCCGGAAAAGCAAGAGCAGCCGGGGTCCTTTGACAATCCCTTTGACCTGAACGCCAAGGAGGAAAAGGAAGTTCCTAACTGATTGATTTATATGGCTCC
>JANYJA010000169.1 GCA_025358575.1 Terriglobia bacterium | reverse complement strand
CGGCGAAATAAGACGGCGACAGCAAGGGCAAACGGCAGCAAATTTTAAGGAGACAAAAATGGCAGTAAATGCGTACTTAATCGTAGACGGCGTTACGGGGCCCAGCACCAGCAAGGAGGGTGCGATCGATGTTCTTTCTTTTAGTTGGGGGGCGAGCAATACTTCCACTTACGGTGTTGGTGCTTCCGGCAAGGAAGCCAAAGCGGGTCGAGCCGACCTTTCAAATCTGACCATTATGAAGGTCCTCGACGCCACCTCGACAACACTCTTCAATCACTGTGTGTCCGGCGACATTCTCAAGAAGGTGCAAATTTTATATGATAAGCCGGTCGGGGATAAGCAGTCCGACTACTTCCGCATTTTTATGGAAGATGCTTTGATTACCTCAATTCAGCTCTCGGGTAGTTCGGAAAACCCAGTGGAGTCGATCAGTTTTGCTTATCAGAAAATTGAAGTTGCCTACAAGCCCGAAAAGGACGACGGCAGCCTGGATGCAGCGACACCGAAGGGCTTCGATCTGTCCACCCTAAAATCGGATTACGCAGCTCCAGACGCCTTCTAAATCGTTGATCAGTTTGCGGTGTTTCGATTAGTCCCGCAGGCGGCGTCAAAGCCGGTTGCGGGACTTTAATTTGTTGACCGGCAACTGCAAATGGATTTATGACAGCGAAACAACTGTTCGAGGCAGGCAAGGTAAAGGAAGCTGAAAAAGCGTTGAATGCGTGGCTTCGCAACCACCCTGCCGACGTAACGCAGCGAACGTTCCTGTTCGAGCTACTTTGCTTTTCGGGCCTATATGATCGCGCCGAGAAGCAATTGGCCGTGTTGGCGCAAGGCGGCGGGCCGGCCGAATTGGGCGCCGTGATGTATTATTCGGTGCTGCATGCGGAACGCTCGCGCAATGAACTCTTCCAAAAAGAGTTGTTCCCCACTGCGCCGGCCGCTCCTTCCCCGAGCGGCATGGTAAATGGAAAAAGTTTCCAATCCCTCCAAGACGTAGACTCTACGATTGGTGCGCGTCTCGAAGTCTATGCGGCTGGCGCTTACCTTTGGATTCCCTTCGAACACATCGAGTCCATCAAAATGGACGCGCCCCAGCGACTCCGCGACACTTTGTGGGCGCCCGCTTTGGTAGTCACCGGACCTTCTTTCAAAGGAACGGAATTGGGCGAGGTCTTGATTCCGGTGATCTACCCGTTTTCCTGGAAGCATCCCGACGAATCAATTTGGCTGGGGCACGGCACGGCTTGGGGTGAGGACGCTGAAGGCCAGCAATATCCTTCCGGGCAAAAACTCTTTTTGGTGGATGGCGACGAACTGCCAGTGCTCGAGGTGCGGACCATAGAGTTCGCCACCGCTCATGCCCCCGCGCAATAATCCTCATTCGAGTCCCTTATGCCTATAGTCGCGGAGTTGCTCGTCCCCATTCCCGGCGAAAGCCCTTCCGGAGCGGATCTGCGTTACACGCCGACATACGACGCCATCCGCGAGGCCCGTCGGCAAGATGACGATCTGAATCAGGGTGCGTGGCAGCACGAGCGCAAGGTTGCCGATTACCCGCTGGTAATCCGGCTGGCCACTGAAGCCTTGAAGGAGAAAACCAAAGACCTGCAAATTGCCGCGTGGCTCGCGGAAGCCACTCTTCGCGTCAACGGTTTTAAAGGACTGCACGAGTGTATTGGCCTCACTGACGCACTGCTGGCTAATTTTTGGGATACTCTCTATCCGCAATTGGAAGACGGTGACGCGGAGATGCGTGCGACCCCGTTAGACTGGCTGGGCGCAAAGCTGGACCAGCCGATCCGGCAGGTGTCTTTAACTCAAGACGGTCACAACTGGTATCAGTACAAGGACTCGCGCACCGTTCTCTACGAAGATCAAGCCAAGGATGCAAATCAAAAAAAGGCCCGCGAAAAAGCTTTAGCGGAAGGTAAGCTAGCTCCCGAAATTCTCGATAAAGCTTTTCAGGATACTAAGAAAGCATTCTATGCGCAGTCGGAAAAAGAGCTTGACCTGAGTCTGACCGCACTCGGTCATCTGGAGCAAACCAGCCGTGAAAAGTTCGGCGAGTCGGCACCCTCGCTGGGCAAGCTCAAAACTACCTTGAATGAAGTGCGGCACACAGTCCATGCGTTTCTGCAAAAGAAGCGCGAAACCGAACCCGATCCGGTGGAAGTAAAGCCCGTCGAAGCCGGGTCCGAAGCAGGCGACGGAGAGCCAGCGGAAACGGTTGAAAGCGGCAAGGGTGCCATGTTCAGCTTTACGCTGCCGGTGTCTTCGGAATCCGCGGCGAGACGCGAGGTTGTGGCGGGAATCGCCGCCGGAGCTCAGGCATTGCGGGCGCGCGAGGCTACCAATCCGGCTCCGTTTTTAATCATGCGCGGCCTGCGCTGGGGAGACCTGCGCTCCGCGGCTGCGCTTTCCGATCCCACTATGCTGGAGGCACCCCCCACCGAGATACGCCTCCAGATCAAAAGACTGGCGACGCAGGAAAAATGGAAAGACCTGCTGGACGCAGCCGAGAGCATCATGTCTTTGCCATGCAGCCGGGCGTGGCTGGATCTGCAACGCTTTGTGGTGGAGGCTTGCGTAGCCCTGGGTGCGGATTACGATGCCATCGCGGTTGCCATCCGGTCTGAATTGCGCGCCCTTTTGCGCGATGTGCCCCATATTCTGCACGCCACGCTGATGGATGACACGCCCGCCGCCAATGAGGAAACACGCAGATGGCTGCTGTCCCTGATGCAAGAGCCTACTGAAAACGGGGCAGGCCACTTCGATCTGGAAAAAGTGGATGAGGCGCCCGACGTTCGATGGGAAAAACGCTATATCGACAGCTCCACTCTTGCCAAGGAAGCGCTGCGTACCGGGAATGAGGCGAAAGCCTTTGACATCATGTTGCAGGAGGTTAACAGGCAACGTTCCGCGCGGGGACGTTTTCAGCGCAAGCTGCAATTCATCGAGCTATGCATGGCGGCGGGAAAGGAGGCCATTGCCCAACCGATTGTGGACGATGTGATTGCGTCAATAGAGACCCACAAACTTGAGGAGTGGGAAGATCGGAGCACGATGGCCGCGGCGTTGGTAACCATCATGAAAGTAAGCAAGAAAATCCAAGGCGATCCCAAAGAAAAGCAGAAATATTTTGACCGGATTTGCCGCCTGGATCCGGCCCAGGCCTTAACCGTTTAAGAGAAGAAATTGCCCAGGAACCAAGTCGACTCCGCAGTCACGCTCTCAGTTCTTGACCGGCTCACCGATCTGGACCCCAAATCGCCATCGATCGAGGGGCCGCTCAGTCGCGCTGAATCTATGCGGATTTTGAAGGCCGGTCTGCGCAGGGATCTGGAATGGCTCCTCAATACGCGCCGGACGGCGGAAGCGCCAGGCGACGGCATGGCGGAAGTTGGGCGCTCGGTCTATTTTTACGGGCTGCCGGATTTCAGCGCCTATAGCATTGCTTCACCGAAGGATCAATCCAAGCTGGTGCGTGCGCTGCAAACCGCAATCAAGATTTTTGAGCCCCGTCTCGCGAAGGTTCGGGTAGTTCCCCTCGAGGCGAACACACTCGGCACGCGCTCCATCCGGCTTCGCCTGGAGGGGCTGCTGATGATGGACCCGGCGCCCGAGCTGATTTCATTCGATACCACGCTGCAACTCACGACCGGCGACTTCCAGGTTCGAGGTGAGTCCGATGCGGGATGATCTGTTGCTCTATTACGAGCGCGAACTGAGCTATCTCCGTAAGATGGGCACCCAGTTCTCGGCGAAGTATCCGAAGATCGCGTCACGCCTTCAGCTCGAACCGGAAAAGTGCGAAGATCCGCACGTCGAACGGATAATTGAATCATTCGCCTTTCTGGCGGCTCGCGTCCATCTGAAAATCGACGACGATTTCCCGGAGATCACAGAAGCGCTGCTCGGCGTAATCTATCCGCATTTCATTCGCCCGATTCCGTCGATGGCTGTGGTTCAGTTTCTGCTTGATACCGAACAGGGCAAGCTGATGTCCGGGCTCCGGATCGAACGTAGCTCCACGCTGTACTCTCGCCCCGTGAACGGCGTTCCCTGTAAATTCCGAACCTGCTATGAGACAACGTTATGGCCGGTCTCCGTATCCACCGCGGGGTGGAAAACACCCGATCGCTTGACGCCTCCACTCTCTGGCACTAACTGCGCCGGAGCAATTCGGCTGGAACTGCAATGCGCCGCGGACGTGCAGCTTCCGAAGCTTCAAATGGACCGCTTGCGTCTATATTTGAACGGCGACAGCACCGTGGTAAACACAGTCTACGAGCTGTTGTGCTGCAAGCTCGCCAGTATTGTAATACGAGATCCTGCCAAGAATTCGAAGGTTCGCCCGGTGACGCTGCCAGCCTCCGCCATGCAGCCCGCCGGCTTTGCGGAGGATGAAGGCATGCTGCCCTATTCGCCCAAATCCTTCATCGGATATCGCTTGCTGCAGGAATACTTCACATTTCCGGAAAAGTTCTTTTTCATCGATCTTGTGGGTTTGGCATCCGCATGGGCCGCGGGATTCAAAGATCGCGCTGAAATTATTTTCCTGATTTCCGATGTCGATAGCGACTATCCGCAGCGCCTGGAGATGGGTATATCCGCGCGCACGTTTCTGCTGGGCTGCGCGCCCGTCGTGAATCTTTTCCCGCACACCGCCGAACCCATTCTGCTAGATCAGCGCAAATACGAGTACGCGATCACGCCGGATGTCCGGCGTCCCAACGCCATGGAAATCTTTTCCGTGGATTCGGTTTCCAGCCTAGATCCGCAGAGCAAGGAAGCCACCGAGTACGAGCCATTCTATTCGTTTCGCCATGCCAGCCAGACGGAAAAGCAGCAGACTTTCTGGTTGGCGAATCGCCGCCCCTCCGCGCAGCCTCACGACGAAGGGACGGACATGTACCTGTCGCTGACAGATCTTTCCATGCGGCCGCTTCTTCCCGAAAGCGACACCATCACGGTGCGGGCCACCTGCACTAACCGCGACCTGCCCTCGCGCCTGCCTTTCGGCAACGACGATGGAGATTTCGAGCTCGAAACGAATGCTTCCATCAAACGTATTGTGGCGCTGCATAAGCCCACCGGGCCGATTCGCCCGCCACGGGGCAAATCCGCGCACTGGCGCCTTATCTCGCAACTGTCATTGAACTATCTTTCTCTGGTGGAAGGGGGGAAAGAAGCTCTTCAGCAAATTCTTAAACTGTACAACTTCACCGATTCGGCATCGGCGCGAAAAATCATTGAGGGCGTGCTTTTGGTGCGCAGTCAGCGGCAGTTTGCTCGCGTGGTTTCCGAACATGGCATCAGCTTCGCGAGCGGCACCCAAGTTACGCTGCACCTGGACGAGGAACAGTTTGTTGGCAACGGCGTGTTTCTTTTTTCCAGCGTGATGGAGCAATTCCTCGCGCTGTACGCTTCTTTGAACAGTTTTAGCCAGTTGGTGGTCACCACAAAACAGCGAAAGGAGGAGTTGCGCACATGGCTTCCACGGGCCGGGCGGAAGATCTTGATGTGACAGTGCTCCCCGCTGAAACCGAAGTCCCGGCTTCTCCAGACCTCCGGGCCAAGGGGCATTCCGTGGCGTTGATGCTTCGCGACGAACCCTGGAACTTTCAGTTCTTCCAGGCGGTGCGTCTTTTGCAGCGCTTTAGCGGAGGACGCCAACCGGTTGGTCGTTTCGCGCGCCCCGATCTCGAAGCGGTAGCTTTTTCCGCAAATCCGGCCCTGTCATTTCCGGCGAGTCAAATTCAATCGTTGGACTGGCCCGACGGCGGCCACGCGCGAATGATGGTGAACTTTTTCGGAATCAGCGGGGTCTTCGGCGTGCTGCCGCGGCCCTACAGCGAATACATCAACGAACGTCTCCGCGTGAAAGATACGGCGCTGCAATACTTCTTCGATATTTTTAACCATCGGGCGCTCTCGCTTTTCTATCAGGCCTGGGAAAAGTACCGGTTCTCGGTGGCGTACGAGCGGGATCACGACGATCGGTTTACGCGGTATTTGCTGGGTTTCATCGGCCTGGGCACGGCAGGCATCCAAAATCGTCAAACCGTAAGCGACCAATCGCTCATCTTCTACACCGGATTGCTGGGATTGCAGCCGCGTTCCGCCGCAGCATTGAAAGCGATCATAAGAGATTATTTTGGGGTGGCCGCGGAAATCGACCAGTTTGTGGGAGCCTGGTTTTCCCTTGAGACGAGCAACCAATGCCGCGTGGGAGAAGATCTGGCTTACTCCGGCCAACTTGGAGCGGGTGCGGTGGTGGGTGATCAAATGTGGAATCAGCAGTCGCGCGCGCGCATTGTGCTGGGGCCCCTAAGCATGAGCCAATATCTAAATTTCCTGCCGCGGGGTTCGGCGTTCGCTTCTTTGCGGGCCATCACCCGTTTTTTTTCGAGCGACGAGATCGAGTTCGAAGTTCAGTTAGTATTGCGAAGAGAGGACGTGCCAGCCTTGCAGCTTGGCGGAACATTGGGCGAAGGCCCGCTGCTGGCTTGGACCAGCTGGGTCAAGAATACGCCGTTTCAACGCGATCCGGGTGAAACGATATTGCAACTCAGTTAACTAGAGTGAGGAGCCTTCTCAGGTTCCAATGAGGAAATTTAAATGGGCGTGAATCTTAGATCTTTAATCGGCAAGTTGAACGATCCAACCCGAAACGCCGTGGAAGCGGCCGCGGGGCTCTGTCTCTCGCGAACGCATTACGATGTTGAGATTGAGCACTATCTAATGAAGCTGCTCGATTCCAGCGAAGGGGACTTCGCGCATATTCTGAAGGTGTTTGGTGTGGACAAGGCGCGGCTCTCCTCCGAGTTGACGCGAAGCCTCGACAAATTGAAATCGGGAAACGCCCGCACGCCGGCGCTAAGTCCGTCGCTTCTCAAAATGATGACGGAAGCCTGGACCTTAGGCTCGATCGACTTTGGGGCGGCGCAGATCCGCTCGGGCTTCACGGTTCTTGCGCTGGCAACGAATGAAGAGCTGGCACGGACCATGCGCGAAGTCAGCAAAGAGTTCCAGAAAATCGGCGCCGACTCTCTAAAAAAAGATTTCGCCCAGATTGTGAGCGGATCGGTAGAAGAAGCTTTCGATGAAGGTCCGGCGGATTCGGCGGCGTCATCGGAAGCGCCGCGCGCCGTGGGCGGCAGGACACCCAACCTCGATCAATACACGGTCAACCTCACTGAAAACGCGAAGCAAGGGAAAATCGATCCCGTCCTAGCGCGTGATTTTGAAATCCGCCAAGTCATCGATATTTTGACACGGCGCAGGCAGAACAATCCCATCTTGGTGGGTGAGGCTGGCGTCGGCAAGACGGCAGTGGTGGAAGGATTTGCGTTGCGGGTCGCACAGGGGGATGTTCCCGAGGTGCTTCGGAAGGTTACCGTACGCACCCTGGATCTGGCGCTGCTACAGGCTGGCGCGGGCGTTAAGGGCGAGTTTGAGAATCGACTGAAAGGCTTAATCGCCGAGGTGAAGTCCTCACCGATCCCCATTATTCTTTTTATTGATGAGGCGCACACCATGATTGGGGCGGGTGGGCAGGCGGGACAAGGTGACGCGGCCAACCTATTGAAG
Organism: Terriglobia bacterium; assembly: GCA_025358575.1. Taxonomy (GTDB): domain Bacteria; phylum Acidobacteriota; class Terriglobia; order Bryobacterales; family Bryobacteraceae; genus JANYJA01. Next base: position 14,103 of record JANYJA010000169.1, on the reverse strand, counting down.
CCGGCACTGGCGCGCGGAGAGCTTCGCACCATCGCCGCAACCACCTGGTCCGAATACAAGAAATATTTCGAGAAAGATCCGGCGTTGGCCCGCCGCTTCCAGGTAGTGAAGGTGGAAGAGCCTTCGGAAGAGCAGTGCCGCGTAATGATGCGCGGATTGGTGGGCACGCTAGAAAAGCACCATGGCGTTCGCATTCTAGATGAAGGTCTGGCTGCCGCGGTGAAGTTTTCACATCGGTATCTGGCGGACCGCCAGCTTCCCGATAAAGCCGTTAGCGTGCTCGATACGGCGTGCGCGCGCCTGGCATTGGGCCAGAACGCCACGCCCCCGGCCATTGAGGATGCAGTGCGGACGCTAGATGATGTCGCGGTGCAAAAACGGGTGCTCGAACGCGAAGCCTCTGTCGGCACGGATCATATGGAGCGCTTGGCCAAATTGGAAGAACAGCGCGCGAACGTCCAAACCCGACTTGACGAATTGAAAATCCGCTGGGAGAAGGAGCGCGATCTCGTTACTCGAATTCGCGAATTGCGCGCCAAAATCGAAAACGCAGCGGCTGCGACGGCTGCCACGAGCGCGGCCGCTGTGGGCAGCGTCGAGCCAGCGGCCCCATTGCCAGGCAATTTGCGCGCCGACCTCTCGGCGCTGGTCGCGGAGCTTGACGCGCTTCAGGGCGAAACACCGCTGATCAGCGTTACGGTGGACGCGCAAATCGTGGGTGAGGTTATCAGCGGCTGGACCGGCATCCCCGTCGGTAAGATGCTTAAGGACGAGATCGCAACCGTGCTGAAACTTGAACAGCATCTGGGATCGCGCGTGATTGGTCAGTCGCATGCCCTTGAGGCCATCAGCCAGCGCATTCGCACCGCGCGGGCCAGCCTCGACGATCCCGATAAGCCTGTCGGAGTTTTCTTGCTGGTGGGTCCGAGCGGTGTCGGCAAGACCGAAACGGCGCTGGCTCTTTCCGATCTCCTTTATGGCGGTGAACATAACGTCATCACCATCAACATGTCGGAATTTCAAGAGGCGCACACTGTTTCCACGTTGAAGGGCTCGCCCCCCGGCTATGTAGGATACGGGGAAGGCGGTGTGCTCACCGAAGCCGTGCGGCGCCGGCCCTATTCCGTGGTTCTTTTAGACGAAGTGGAGAAAGCGCATCCGGATGTGCTCGAGCTCTTCTTCCAGGTCTTCGACAAAGGCCGGATGGAGGATGGCGAAGGCCGCGAAATCAACTTTCGCAACAGCATCATTATCCTGACGTCGAACGCGGGCACCGAAACCCTGATGAAACTTTGCGCCGACCCTGAGACTATGCCCGGCCCAGACGGTCTCGTGAAAGTCTTGAAGCCGGAGCTTGACAAGACATTTAAGCCCGCATTCCTCGGGCGCTTGGTCATCATTCCTTATTTTCCAATTCGGGATGAAGCTCTGAAACGCATCATCGAACTCAAGTTCGCGAAAATTCGCCGGCGCATCGCGGAGACCCATCGCATTCAACTGACCAACGATCAAGAGCTAATTGACGAGATTGCCCGCCGCTGCACCGAAGTCGAAAGTGGAGCCCGGAATGTCGATAATATTCTTACTAACACTCTGCTCCCGGAAATTTCCAAGCAGATTCTTGGGCGTATTGCCGAAGGCCTGCGGCCCGAGTCGATTCATATCGGAATCGATCAAGACGGAGCCTTCACGTATGGCAAATGAGATCTGAGCGGTGTTGACCCAGGCCGACCGTTATATCCGCGTAACTTCGCCTCTTGGCGCGGACGTGCTCTTGCTCGAAAGCTTCGAAGGTACCGAAGGCGTGTCGGTCCCATTCCAGTTCGAGCTGGGCATGCTCACCGAGAACGCGTCGCTGGATATGACCAGCCTGCTGGGTCAGCCGTTGGCCGTCACCATTCGGCTCCCCGATGATTCCGACCGAGTCATTCACGGTCTGGTGAGCCGGATTGAAGAAATAGAAAGCGGCATCGACGGGCTCACTGGTTATCGTGCCGAGATGGTGCCGTGGTTTTGGTTCCTTTCTTTGTTTCAGGATTGCCGCATCTTTCAAAATAAGTCCGCGCTCGACATCGTGAAGAAGGTGTTTACCGATCGCGGCTTCACCGATTTCGAAGATCGGACCACGGGCACCTATGCTGAGCGCGAATACTGCGTCCAATATCGGGAGTCCGATTTAAACTTTGTCAGCCGCTTGCTGGAAGAAGAAGGCGTTTTCTATTTCTTCGAACATACAAACGAGAAGCATACGCTGGTGCTGGCGGACCAAACGTCGTCTTTTGTGCCCTGTCCCGGCCAAAGCTCCGCGGCCTATGACACCACTGCGGGCATGTGGCAAGACGAAGACGTGGTTCTCGACATCCGGCGAACGCAGCGCGTGCGCGTCGGGCAGGTCACGGTGAACGACTATGATTTTACAAAACCCAAAACGAGCCTTGATGCCAACCTGTCGGACGCGACTCGCAAGGGTGAATTTTACGAATACCCCGCCAAATACAACACTCGCGACATTGGCACGCAAATCGCGCGCGTCCGGCTGGAAGAGCAGGAAGTCAAAATTCTCACTATTAATGGAAAAAGTAACTGCCGCGCATTCCAAACGGGTTATCGTTTTTCGCTAACAGGCCATTTTCGGGCTGATGCCAACAAGGATTACACTCTTCTTTCCATCCATCACAACGCTGGCGAAAATACTTATCGTTCAGGCGACGGCGAGAGCTTCGATTACCGTAATGAATTCGAAGCCATGCCGCAAGCGCTGCCGTTTCGGCCGCCACGGTTGGCGCGCAAACCGGTAGTTCAAGGCTCACAGACGGCGGTGGTGGTAGGAAAGTCAGGCGAAGAGATTTGGGTCGATCAATACGGCCGCGTCAAAGTTCAATTCTTCTGGGATCGCGCCGGCCAGATGGACGAGAACAGTTCTTGTTGGGTCCGCGTTGCGCAACTCTGGGCGGGTAAAGGCTGGGGCGCGATTTTTACGCCGCGTATCGGGCAGGAAGTGATTGTCGATTTCCTCGAAGGCGACCCGGACCGGCCCATTATTACGGGCCGCGTCTACAACGCGGATCAAACTACTCCTTACGCGCTTCCAGACGAGCAGACCAAGAGCGCGATCAAATCCATGAGTTCGAAGGGCGGCGGCGGCTTCAATGAGATCCGTTTGGAAGACAAAGCAGGTAGCGAGCAAATCTTTATCCACGGCGAAAAGGACTTGGATATCCGCATCAAGAACGACGAGCATAAAAACATCGATCGCAATCTTCACCTCGTTCTGAAGCAGGATCATTTTGAGCATGTAAAGAACGACCGCCATGTGACCATCGACAACGACTTAGTTCAAAAGGTCGGCCGCGATCATCACCTGAATGTCATCGGCAAACAGGCCCTCAAGGTCGGCGAGTCACACTCTTTCCAGGTCACCGGAGATGTCACCGAGGTTTTCCAACAGAGCCATTCAGAGAAGACCACCATGGACGTATATATTAATGCGGGTCTGGGGATCGTTTTTGAGGCCACAACTGGAATTACATTGAAGTGCGGGAGCAACAGCGTGGTGATCGACCCTGTCGGCGTGACTATCAAGGGATCGATGGTGGTGATCGACGGGCAGTTGACGAACATCAACTCCGGCCCGGGGTCGCCGGCCAAGAGCGGCACTGCCGGGACGGCCGTTTCACCGACGGCTCCTAAAGAGGCGCAGGATGCCGACACCGCCGACCCCGGTCAGATGTCTCAGATTCAAGCGCAGCAGAAGCAAGAGCAGAAGGGAAGGTATGGGACCGTGGTCCCCGTGCCTTTTAATTCGCGAGCCGCGTTGGCGGACGCAGCCGCTTCCTCCGCGCCCGCGCCTTTAAGTGGTCCGGCGACGGATGCGCCCGCTGCCGCCGCAACGCCGAAAACGTGGATTGAAATCAAGCTCGTCGATAAAGATGGCTTACCGGTTCCTGGCGAATACTATCGCATCAAACTTACCGACGGGTCGGTGGCGGAAGGCACGCTGGACGCGGATGGCCACGCGCGTGTAGATGGCATCGATCCGGGATCTTGCGAAGTCACCTTTCCGCATATGGATCAAACCGTTTGGGAGCCCCAGTAAATGCCGAAGGTGGTTATCGCGCGAGATGGTGACACCCTCTGCGGAATTGCGATGGATCAAGGCTTCCTGAACTGCGATCCATTGCGCGCCGATCCCGCGAATTCTGCGTTCCTAACGCGGGCGCTCAAAGCGTCCGACGCCGTCACCGTCCCCGATCTCACAACGAAGACGACCCCGACAGCCACCACGAAGATCCATACTTTTCTAAAAAAGAACGCTCCTCCCGTATCGATCCGTTTCGTGCATGGTTCGCAAAACAAACACTACCTGGACGACTCGACCGTCACCACCTTGAACGTTAGTAATTATGAAACTGATTCCGGAGGTCTCCAGGGAGATAAGCAATTCCCAGGAGGCTTTGGATTCGATAAGCGCGGCGACGATGACGTGGACACATTTAAAGTGGAAGTAGTGGATCCATCCGCGGGTGGAACTATCACGGTGCTCCTCGAAGCGTTACGGCCGATTCTGAAGCCCGACGGCAGCATCGATCATCACGACACTTTCGCTGGCGTCGCCGACTTGGCTGACCGGCAGCTCCCCGCCCTAGAGTGCAAACAAGTGGCCTCTGGAAATGTCGCATTCCGCTCACGCTATTTGCGCGTGGTGGTGGATGATATCGATCTGGTGAGCGGGCACGTAATGGCGGTCAAAGACATGGTGGATACAGGCGATCCGCTGGTCGAAATTCTCGACCAGAATGTTCGCGCTACCTATACCGTGAAGGCCTGCAGCGCCGCGGCGAACAAGTGTCAGGTGAGCGTGATCGCGGAGCTTGATCGCGGCCTCAAAATGGATCTCGCGGTGCGCGTGATGCGCGCCACTCCGACCGGCATAGTCGAAACCACCGTGGGCGGCGCGGGCGACGACGGGATCGTAAAACTCGCCGACATGCAAAAACGCATCCAAAAGTGGGTACGCCGCTGCTGGGCGCAGGCCCATATCCGTCCAAACATCGTTACACTGCAAACCATGGATCTGCCCTCGGACATGTTTACGATTTCCGACGCCACTGGATTGCCGGCCAAGGGCAATTCCCCGGGTACCGCCACGCCAGGCGTAATCGGATTCACCATCTCCGTTCAACGCTTTGGCAAGTCACCGGACACCGTGCACCCGGTCGCGCCCATCACGGTGCCAGCAGGCAGCACTCCATCTCAAACCGCCAATCTCATCAAACAACAAATCGATGCGCTACCCGGCCTTAGCGCGACCTCCAGCCCCAATTCGCCGGAACACGGCGACCCGGATGGAAGCTGCGATCTGATGATCCGCGACGCCGCGGCGGGCCGCATCACCATCATCAATGTGACGGCTGATGCTAGCCAGGACGAAGATCAGAACATCGCTGCCGTGGCCCTTACGATGACGGTGAACTTTCGAAATGGAGCGAATGACTATCACGTCGGTCATCCCGAGCAGCGGACGCTAGTGAAGGCGCTGGATACTCCCGGTGACGTCGTTCTAGATATACAAGTTGTCGACGTCGTACCCGGAGTGCGCGGCTTCACCGTCCCCGAGCGCAAGAGTTTTCATGCGGACCGGCAACCCGTCTCCGGAGTTAAGAACAGCATCATCATGGAAAAGTTATCAGCGGATTCGAGCACCACAAACCCATTCTCGCTGCCGCACGAGATTGGCCATATCCTGACTGATGAAGGACTGCATTCGCGGGTCACTACCGAGTTGATGACCGGGTCGGGAACGGATGCGACCAGTTCCGGGGTGACGGACAGCAAGAGAATCCTGGAGCATGTTCCGGCGGCGATCAACTGGGACATTCAGGTGCAAAATCCGAATGGCAGCGTCGGCTCTGCCGGCGCGCGGGTAAACGCCACTAATCAAGTCAATGTCACTAGCGCTCATCTGCTGCATTGAGGTGCTTATTTTTATGGCTCAAACAATAGATCAGGCCGATCCCAAGTTCGTTACCTCGCTCAAAACGAATATCTCCGGTATTTATTTCCAGCAGGTTGCACAGTACACGCTTCCGGTGATCGAAAAAGAGTTTCGCAAAGCGGTTGGCGACCCCGCCCTGATCGACAACGAGGAGTTTATGCGCAATCTCTTTTTCTTAGTCCGAAAAAGGGAGGTGAAGAATTTGCACGACGATGTGTGGCGGCTCGTGTCCGCCAAAGCGTTGAAGCCGAAGGCGCAGGTTTCCGCGCTAAAGACCCTATTTGCGTTAGGCGGCGAGAATGATCGCGCCGCCGTGGATTCCATGGTTGCAGACGCCCTTGCCGAGTTGATCCAGTCCGGCCGGCCACCGGAATCTTCACCTTATTTCGATGCCGCCGAACGTGTCGGAGGAGTCAAAACTCTCATCGCGTTGAAACGAATGTTCTCCGACGCCGCTGAGCGACAGCGCGTGGCGGAGCGGAAATCTCCCGACAACCATGCTTTCATCAGCCAGTTGGACAAGGTGAGGGCCACACTGGATAAGAAGGTATTTACACTTTCGCGAAAACAACAGATCCTGGCAAAACCGGACGCGGATCTCACCGCCGACCTCGCCCGCTTGTATCTGCGCCGCTCGGCCGACTTGGGCTGCTGGGCTTACCGGGAGGTGACCCACAGTGCATCGCCCACGTCCCGCGCCACTGTTCAAACCGTCGTGGCGACCGAGCTTCCTTCCTTTCTGCCAGTAAGTGGAATCGCTCCCGACGCGCGGGAGAAGAGTGAGTCGGATCTTCGCCTTCGCGGCATCGCGCTCCTGCAGAAGATGGGCGCGCCACTCTCCGATGAAGAGACATCTCTCTTGCGCAAAAACTTCGAGTTGATGCGGTCGCGCGAACCGTTCTTCTATCCAGCTTGCGACTGGGAAGATATTCTGGACCGGTTGTAACTCCCTACGGCACCATCACGGTGAATTCGCCGGGTGTTGCGAACTGGATGACTCCCGCCCACATACACATAAGCATCGAGGTATTGTCGAGCGTCGGGAATTTTCCTAGCAGCACGGTCGGCGCGCCCGGAACCCACGGGGCGGGTGTCGCGGGAATGCACGGCATGGGCGTCAGCACTCCAAGCGCGGCGGCCGTGGCTGCCGCCACCATCGGATTGGCGATCGACATACACATTCCGAACGGCATAATGTTCACCATCGGGATATGGTCCATTATGTTGGCATCTGGAACCATGTCAGTCATCACCATATTTGTGGGCAGCACCACCAGCGAACTCGGTGCCACCCCGAAGCTGCACTGCATCATCGCGCCCATGCATACTTGGTTAGGCATCGCAAATTCCTCGTCAGTTCACATGGTAATTCCCTCCGCGCAAAGGGTCAATGGGCAGTCGCCCTGCGTGTCTTTTTGCGTTGCCTCCATGCTCTTGTTACTGTGAATGCTATGAAACGTCTCCAGCCCGTCCTCTGGTCGAAAGGCACGTTTCTCACCCCGCAGCATTTGCAGTTGCAGGATCGCTTCGTCGAAAGCAGCTTGCAGTTTCGTCTGGACGCGCTTCAGTTCCGCCCCTGGGGATTTCAGTCGTTGCAGATCGACCGCGAAGCGCTGGCCGCCGGCGCGCTAGCCATCACGCAGGCAAGCGGTATTTTTCCCGATGGACTTATCTTTGATATTCCCTCTTCCGATGGCGGCCCCGGGCCCAAGCCGCTCGCCGCATGCTATGACCCAGATCAGGAAAGCCTCGACGTCTACTTAGCCATCCCGCATTATCGTGAGCGCGGCATCAATGTCTCCACTCCCCAATTTCACGCTGACACGCGATACAACGCGGAGATCGTGTTGATGCGTGATGAGAACTCGGGTCTGAACGAGAGGCCCGTTCAGGTCGCGACAAAGAACATTCGATTTCTGGCGAAAAATGAGCTCCAGGAGAGCGCGACGGCGCTGCGAGTGGCGACGGTGAAACGCACGGCGTCGGGGACCTTCGTGCTCGATCCCTATTTCGTTCCTCCTTTGATAGACGTGCACTGTAGTGACTATCTGGTGTCGCTGCTTCGGCGCCAGATTGAAATTCTCTCATCCAAAAGCAGCCAACTGGCAGGGAACAGACGGCAGAAAAATCAAAGTCTGGCGGATTTTTCTGCCTCCGATATTGCGAGCTTCTGGCTTCTTTACACCATCAACTGCAATTTTCCGGTGCTCAATCATTTTTTCGATGCTAAAAAGGCGCACCCAGAGCGTGTGTTCGCGGCAATGCTTTCACTGGCCGGGGCGCTCACCACCTTTTCGCCGGACGTTCACCCTCGCGACCTGCCCAAGTACGATCACGACAATCTTTCGTTTTGCTTCACGGATCTCGACGACAAGATCCGACTTTTGCTCGAAACAGTGGTCCCCAGCAACTGCATCGCGTTGCCCTTGCGGCAAATGCAGAATTCCATTTACGGGACGGCGCTTGCCGATGACAAATTCCTGCAGAATACCAGAATGTATCTGGCGGTCAATGCCGAGATGCCGCAGGCCGAGCTGATTGGACGAACGCCCGGCTTAGTGAAAGTCTGTTCCGCAAGTCACATTGAACATTTGGTGCGGCAGGCGCTGCCGGGAGTTCCGCTCACACACGTGCAGACGCCTCCGAACGCCATCCCGGTGAAGATGAACTACCAATACTTCAGCCTTACGCATGGCGGTCTCGCCTGGGAGGCGATCGGGCGGGCACGCAATCTGGCGGTGTACGTCCCGGGCGATCTGCCTAACCCGCAATTGGAGCTGGTAATTTTGCTTCCCGAAAAAAACTCCTGATTGTCAGTGTTTTAAGGCGAAAAATAGGACCAGCCCGATGGCGAGGATGAATAAGATTGCCAGCGTAACGATTAGAGCCGCACTGGCTTTTTTAGGTGTTGGGGGAGGTGGGGCGGGTTTCGATCCTGAGGGCGCCGGCGCATCGCTCGATGAAGGACGCGCGAACATGCGCGTATACTCTCCCGGACCTTGCCCGCCCCCCCAGGATGGCCCGGGATTTTTCGGCGGAGCTTGAAAAACGCGGGTGGCGCCTTCCATTGTGGGGGGTGACTGAGGGGCGCGCGGTGCTTCCGAAGCGAACGGCTTCCCAAACATCTGCGTGAATTCGCCAGCCGGTTTCGGCGCTGGAGACGGCGCGGGCACCGGATTGTTGTTCAACTTGTCGAAGTCGAAATCCTTAGCGTTGGCTGCTGAAAGCGGACCTTCGAAGTGTTTCTCAAACGCACGGGGATCCTCTTGCCGAGGAGAAATTGGGATCTCTGGCGTCCGCGCTAAAGCTGGCGGCGGTTCAGGCGGCGAAGTTGTGAACATACGGGTGAAATCACCGGGATCGTGGCCCCTGTCAGGCTGCGTCACACTTTCGATGGGAGGGGGATTCTCCGGAGCCGCAGGCGCCTTGAAACCGCCTGTTTGCGGTCCAATGGGTGCCTGAAACATCCGGGTGAATTCGCCTGCTAACGGGCCCTTTTCATCACTCGGCGCTTGTTCCTGAGGCGGCGGTAATGGAATGCCGGGCTGGGGCTCGGACCGGAAGAGCCGAGTGAACGATCCCGGTTCCTCTGGCGACGACGGCTCTAGTGCCGGTGGGGGCTGCGTTTGGAACATTCGGGTAAAGTCTCCGGGAGAATGAGCGGGCGTCTCAGCATCAGCGCCGGAGATTTGCGGTAACTCAACGGGAGCCGCGGGCAAGGGGCGGTCCATTGCCGCGGTGGCCCCCAAGTCCATTACTTGGGTATCGAGGAGCGGGTCGAAATCCTCATCAGTTCCCACTTGGAACAACCCCGAAACCGACGATGGCGGCTCGGCGCGAGGGACGGCCGGAGGCGGCGCAAATTTCGGCACCTCCCACCGGCCCATTTTAGAAAGATCAGGAGTCGCTTGCGAACGCGCGTCCGGTTTGTCGATTTTCCTCTGGGGATTCTCAAGCCATTCAAGAAGGGTTTGATGCGGATGGAAGCGATCCGTCAAAATATATTCGACGCCGCCATCCCGCCCCCTCTCTAGAACCTGATCGCCCGCGCTCTTAAGACCGCGTTCCACCCGCTCCAGAAAGTCATGGTTGCGCTCGGTTTGCTGCGGAAGCAGATGAAGGAGAATCGATACGCTCCTACGGGGATCGTCCGCAGCATACGTGTGGATCTCCCCTTTGTCCAGAAGTTCTTTGATCCTAAGCCTGCCAAATTGTTCCATGACTTCGACGCAACCGGGTTGCGCAATTAATTTTATCAGTTCAATTGCAGTTTCCCCTTTGGAGCGGGCGCGGAGATAAAATGATATTCTCTAACTCAATTTCAGCAGCGGCTATGAAATCACTTTCAAGAGTAGTCTGGTCGGAAGGGATGTACCTGGGTCCGCATCATTTCCAGGCCCAGAGCCGCTATTTCGAAGACTCCATCCAGTTCGCGACATCGGCACTCTGGTATGAATCTTACGGCATGATGGGATGTGAAGTGGATGCCGAGGCGCTGCGCAACGGGACTCTTGCATTGATTCACGCCCGCGGGATTTTCCCCGACGGCCTCGTTTTTCAGATGCCTGAGTGCGATCCCCTTCCTGTTTCGCGCGGCATCGACGAATTGTTTCCGCCTACGCAGGACAAGATGCTGGTATATTTGTCCGTTCCCCCAGTCAGGGCGAACGCGCCGAACTGCGCTCCGACAGAAGGTCCCACTCCTAACGGGTTCCGGTACTCTCCTGAATCGACTGTCTTGCACGACGAAACCAATGGTCGCGATGAGAAGCCTGTCAATCTGGGCCGGAAGAATATCCAGCTTACCCTCGAAGTGGAGGACGCAGGGGATATGCAGAGAATTCCGGTCGCTCGCGTCATACGATCCGGATCCGGTAAGTTCGTTTTGGATCCACTGTTCATCCCGCCATGTCTGCAAATCGGCGGCAGCCCGCGTCTCATGAACCTTCTGGAGCGCCTGCTCGAAATCATGGAGGAAAAGAGTGCAACGCTGTCGCTCAATTCCGCTACTGCCGGAGGCTTGAAAGCCGGATACTCTACTCGGGAGATTGCCAATTTCTGGTTTTTGCACGCGGTGAACACAAGGATTGCTCCTCTCCGGCACCTGTTTTATACCAAACGCGGTCATCCCGAGGAATTGTACTTAGAGCTCGCCAAGCTCGCTGGAGCTTTAGCGACTTTTGCCTTAGACGATCATCCTCGTACCATCCCGCATTACAATCACCACCACCCCGACGAATGTTTTGAAACGCTGGACCACCGTATTCGCACTAATCTTGAGATGGTGATGCCGACCAACTGTCTTTCGATACCGCTGAAGCTGGCCGGCGATTATCTATACGAAGGCCCGGTCACCGACCAGCGATGCTTCGGACGCTCCAGTTGGATCTTCGCCATCCGTTCAGATTTAGGAGAATCCGATTTGATCACCCGCACACCTCAACTCGTGAAGGTCTGTTCCCGCCAGTTCGTTGCGGAGTTGGTCAAGCGAGCTCTGCCGGGCCTCACGCTAACGCATGCATCGGTCCCGCCATCCGCCGTTACGGCTCGCGTGGAAACTCAGTACTTCACGATAACGAAGGCTGGTCCCTGCTGGTCGCATTTGGTGGAGACCAGACAAGTCGGCGTATATCTTCCCGGAGAGTTTCCTTCGGCTGAGATCGAGTTGCTGGTGGTGCTGGATCAATAGGAATCGATTGCTTATCGTATATGCCTTCCGCTACTGTGCCTCAACCACGAGCTGAAAATCTCGCTCTCATCTTTCAGGAAATGCTGACCGCAACGGTTCGATTGCGCGCAAACCGTCAGGCGGTTTCCGACTCGGAATCTTTTCGGGCAAATATGCGCGAGGCGATCCGCACGGCCGATGCCGAAGCGCGAAAGCGCGGTTACGCCCCGGAAGATTTCAAAGTCGCCTTGTTCGGGGCGGTCGCTTTTCTGGACGAATCCATCCTGAATTCGAGAAACCCCTTGTTTTCGGATTGGCCTCGCAAGCCGCTACAGGAAGAAATCTTCGGCGGTCACGTGGCCGGGGAAATCTTCTTTCAAAATGTGGACCGGATGCTTAGCGCACCGGAAACAGAGGTGCTCGCGGATGTGCTCGAGGTCTATCAGCTCTGCCTTTTGTTGGGGTACCTGGGCCGGTATAGTGTTTCAGGCCGGGGAGAGGTCAGAGCGGTCCGCGATTCCATTGCGGACAAGATTCGTCGAATTCGCCCTTATTCGCCCGCGCTCTCGCCGTCATGGGCGCCCGCGGCTGGGGAGACGCCTTCTCAGCGGGATGTGTGGCTTCGTCGATGGGTCTATAGTTCCGCTGTTTGCTTTTTGCTAATGGTCGGCCTATACGCTAGCTTCAAGGTCTCGCTTTCTCACGGAGCATCCCAACTGGCTGAAATCGCAGCCGGGAACCGATGAGCCGGATATCGAGGAAAGCGGCATGAAGAAGCTCATTATCATTACGATCGTCGCCGTTGTGCTGGGGCTCATTGCCGCGTTTTTCATTGGGTATCTGGCTTCCGACAAGGGTTGGGATCGCTTGATCCTTCGCGTCGGATTGAGCCTGATCGTGATCGCGGCCGGTGGCGCTTTTTTGTGGTTTCAGTCGGGAAAGTCCGCGCCCGCCGCACCGGCCGTTAAGGTACCGTTGAAAGCTTCGGACGAGTTGGAGATGGCGCTGCGAGAGGCGGAATCAAAGCTTGCCGGCGCGCATATGGAAGGCGGCAGCCGCTTCGGGAACCTTCCAGTGATCTTTCTCGTGGGCAATCCAGGCAGTACGAAGACCAGCACTCTGATTAATTCGGGAATCGAGCCCGAACTCCTCTCCGGTCAGATCTATCAGGATGGCGTCGTGACCCCGACCCGGCTCACAAATCTCTGGCTGGCAGGCAAATCCGTTTTCGTGGAAGCGGGATCTAAGTTGATTGACGATCCGCCTTCATGGCTACGGGTGGTCCGGCGCATGCAGCCGCGCAAAATCTCCTCGGTCGTGGGTAAAACGGGACAGGCTCCCCGAGCCGTGGTAGTTTGCTTTGACGTGGAAACGTTCCTTCGCCAAGGCGGGAACGATGCCTCTTTGCAGGCTGCCCGAACCCTGCATACGCGCCTTTGTGAGCTATCGCAAAACATTGGCATCCGCACGCCGGTCTACGTTCTTTTCACCAAAGCCGACCGTCTTTCATTTTTTCACGACTTCGTTCGTAACCTGAACAACGAGGAGTCTACTCAGGTATTCGGGGTGACGCTGCCCGTCGCCTCTCCCGCCAAAGGAGTGTTCGGCGAAGAAGAAAGCGCGCGGCTCAGTGGCGAATTCAACCGTTTGTTTTACTCCCTAAGCGACAAGCGGCCGGAGTTTCTGTCTCGCGAGAACGACCCTGTTAACACGCCGGGTATTTACGAATTCCCGCGCGAATTCCGCAAGCTGCGGAGCGGACTGGTGCCGTTTCTAGTCGAATTGTGTCGCCCCAGCCAACTCACGATCGGACCCTATCTACGGGGCTTCTATTTCTCCGGGGTGCGCCCAGTAGTTGTTCAGGAAGCCGCATACGCGCCCGCGAGTCAACCGGTTGTGCAACCCTCCGTGAATCCCGACGCAGGGGCCACGCAAATCTTCCGGCGAGGGCAAGGGGCGGCAGTTTCCCAGGCTGCCATGGCCGGCTCCTCCGCCGCCAGCCACAGGGTGCCGCAGTGGGTTTTTCTGGGACGGTTCTTCAAAGAAGTGCTGCTGGCGGATCGCGTGGCTATGGGCGCGGGAGCGGCAAACGTCAAGACAAATGCGTTAAGACGGTGGTTATTGGGCGTCGCAGCGGGGCTTTGCGTACTATTAGCCATCGCGTTTATCGTATCGTGGCGGAACAATCGCAAACTGGAACTTACCGCAATCTCCGCCGCAAACGGCATCGCCGCGAGCGAAGGAACGGGAGCGACGCTTCCCTCTTTGGCGGCTCTGGCGCGATTGGAAACGCTTCGGCAATCGCTCGAAACCCTTACCCATTATGACCGGGAGGGTGCTCCGTGGAGCTTCCGGTGGGGACTCTATTCCGGCGACGCTTTTTATCCGGAAGTGCGCAAGGTCTACTTCGCCCGTTTCAGTCAGCTATTGCTCGGACCCA
>JANYJA010000162.1 GCA_025358575.1 Terriglobia bacterium | reverse complement strand
AAGATTCGGGATTATGCGGAACTGGCCCGGCGCGGTCGTGTAACGCGAGCCCGCATGTCACAGATCATGAAGCTGGTACATCTGGCTCCGGACATTCAGGAGCAGATCCTGTTTCTCCCGCTAATCCCAGGCTTCAACGAGAGAAACCTGCGGCCCGTGGTTCGTCACATCCACTGGAACCAACAGCGGGGCATGTTTCAGGACATGATCCAGCGCTCGGCTCCGCCTCCGCCGGATAGGTAGTCCAAGCATATTGGTTTGATTCGATCACGAGGGACCTTGTGAGTCCCTTCTCCGGGTGAATGAAATCAATCGTCATTGGGAGTGGCGCGTTTGTAGCAGGTCCAAGACGAGCTTCGAGCCGTTTCAGGCGGCGCAAGATAGTTCTAGTCATAGAGGATTGATCGCTTGCGTGGCTACTTGGATTGTTCCGCCGCCAGCTCCAGGGCGGCGAGCCTGACTTCCACATCCTCGATCTCGATGGCTTTCTTACTGTAATCGAGGATCCGGTCGGCAGCGCGCACCCGCGATGAATAGGGTGCACTTGGGTCCACCATGGCCTTCAATAGTGTCGATACGGCTGCGCTGGAGGCCTGCTGCAAGCGCGAGATGGATTGCCCGAAGGCGGAGCGGCGCGCTTCTCTCCAAGCGGCCTTAAACTCCGGCTCCTTCATCCATCGATACAGCGTCTGCGTTCCAATCCCGGCGGCGCGCGCCGCTTCTTCGACATTGCGCTGCGTGAGTAATGCAGCGATAGCGTCCTCCTTCTTGCGGCCGAATTTTGCGCCGTGTCCGACCCGCTCCCGGACGCGTTGAATGGGTGCGGAATTCACTTGCTTATCCCCGCCAATGGAGTGATTAATGTGGTCACCGCGGCGGCTGCCGCGAAAGGAGCAAGACCATGAAAACGTTTACCATTGAAAAAGAAACCAACAACGTCACCGCGCACCCCACTACGCAGGACGCCGAGTCGACACCCGGCGCGGAGCGCTTCGCGACCGCCGCCGAGTTTGCCGAAGTTGCCGCCACCTGGCCGGCGTCGCGGCTGATTGAAATCTGGAACAGCCTCCCTGGCGTAACTGCGATCACCAAGTTTAAAGATCGAAAGTCCGCGATAGCGAAGATCTGGAATGTGATTCAGACACTCGGCGACCCAGCGCCTCAGGCCGCACGAAAACCCCGCGTTGTACGCTCGAAGTCCGAAAAGACACGGAAGGTGACCCGTTCTAAAAAAGCGACGCGCAAAACCGCGCCGGTCGCAAAGGACGGCGCTCGCCCCGGGGGCAAGACCGGAAATATCCTCAATCTGTTGAAGCGCCCTGGCGGTGCCAGTTTGATGGAGATCATGAAAGCGACCGGCTGGCAGGCGCATTCGGTCCGGGGTTTCATCTCCGGCACACTCGGCAAGAAGATGAGTTTGACCGTCGTGTCCGCCAAGACCGGAGATGGCGAGCGCACGTATTCCATTCAAGCCTGAGCCCGCAACCTTTCCACCCCAGCTGCCGCCGGATTCCACTCTGGCGGCTTTTGTCGTCTGATGCCTCATGCCGCCGCCCTCAGGCGATCCAGTGCCACAGCATCAAACGGGCGGCCATCCCCGTTGAGCGTTGCTTTCTTCCCCGTCAATGCTTGCCAGCGTTGGACGATGACGTCAGCATATTTCGGATCGAGTTCCAGCCCGTAACAAACGCGCTGAGTCAATTCCGCCGCCGCCAGTGTAGTGCCGCTTCCCAGAAACGGGTCGTATACCAGTTCGCCAGGTTTGGTGTGGTTCAGAATCGGCTTCCGCATCAGATCGACCGGCTTCTGCGTCGGATGATCGAATTTCTCCTCATCCGATCCGCCCATGATGAACTTCGGCGATGGCGAATTCCAGATGGTCGAATTCTCTCCTGGTTTCCCGAACCAGGGAGCGTTCTTCTTGCGGACGTACCAGCACGGCTCATGCTGGAACCAGTAGTGCGTCCGCGTGAGGACGGTTCGTCCCTTATCCCAGATAATCTGCTGATGATGGAGGAAGCCGATGCGCAACAAGCCATCGAGCACCTCGCGGGTGAACTTCGATGCATGCCAGACGTAGCCCACTTCGAGACTTGGGACCAGAGCGAAGGCCTCAGACCAGTCGGCCCGCGTGTCGCCCGAGATACTGGTTTCCAGATGCCCCTTCGTCCGACGCTTCAAATAGCTGGGTTCGGCGGGGCCGCAGCCATTCAACCCCGCTCGGTCCCGCCACTCGGAATCCAGCTCTATGCCGTATGGCGGATCAGTCACCATCAAGAGAGGCTTGCGGTCGGCGAGTAGGCGGGACACATTCTCCGGTTTCGTGGCATCGCCGCACAACACGCGGTGCGAACCACAAAGCCACAGATCGCCGGCGCGGGTCACTGCCGTTTCGGGGGTTGGCGGCACGTCATCCTCGGCCAGAGCCTCGTTCAAGATCAGCTCATCGATCTCGCGGGTATCGAAGCCGGTCAGGGCGAGGTCAAAGTCCAAGTTCTTGAGATCCAGTAACTCAACCGCAAGCAACTCCTCGTCCCAATCGGCCCACGTCGCTGACCGGTTGACCATAATGCGGAAAGCCTTGACCTGCGCCGGCGTCCATTCGTCGCATAAGATGACGGGAATGTCGGCGATGCCCAGCTTGCGCGCGGCTTTCAGACGCAGATGCCCATCGATTACTTCGCCATCGCCGCGGATCAGGCACGGAATCTTGAAACCGAATTCACGAATGCTGCCGCACATGCGATCCACCGCGGTGTCGTTCTTGCGCGGGTTGCGGGCGTAGAAGACCAATCGGTCGATTGGCCAGATTTGAATTTCCGTCGATCGTGCATCGGGCACCACAATGCCCAGTTCCTCAATCCGTTCGTTCTCCATGAGCGTCCTTTACAATGCCTAGAAGGCTGATTGTAGGCTCTCTCGCTGGGGCTGGGAATGTCGGGGACTATCCCAGGGAAAGATAGGGAAAATCTGGGAAACATTGGGCCATGGAAACCCGGCTCTACCTTCGGGGGATACTCAACAGGCTCACCTCACGAAATTTCTTAGAGAGGGACGTCGCTAGCTTTTCAAGCACATCAGGTCTCACCTTTTTTCCGGCAAGAATCTTGTCGATTGTCTTCGGGTCTGGCCCGCGGTGCCGTAATGGATCATTTCTGTTCCAGGCGCGCTCATCGAGCCTGTCTTGTAACCACTTGGCGCGTTCAGATGCAACAAGCTTCTGCGGTTCCGCAGCCTTTATCACGTTAGCCTTCGAGGTTTCTCTGACTTCGGATCGGAGTTCCAGGCAATAATCCGCCGAAGTTTCAAAGAGGCGCTCGATCGTCACAGTACACGTATCCCAATAGGGCCTAATCTCTATTTGTGGTTGAGCGACGGGTTGATCGATCCGTGGAGTTCCAAATAAATCCTCTGGGTTGTTGTTCAGAACGAATTCGATCAGTGCACCCTCGGGAATCGCCTCACCCGACCTGGCCATTCGATCTGACTCGCGCCGACTTTTTGCATGAGTGCCCTCGGACGAGATCTTCGAATATAGAGGGGTCTTTGTACCCTCGTGTACCGCCAATCGTAACGCATTCAGCCAGGCGACCCACGATACCTCGGGTGGTTGCAAGAAACCTTTAACCGCTTCCCGGGCCAACGACTTAAATACGCGCTCAGACTCGGACGCCGGAGGTTTTGCTCCGGCTCCAGAATAAAATTTCCACTGATCTTCCTCCGAAAACCAAACTGCTCGAAGCTCCGCGTTTGTTGCGGTATGGTGCCTTCTAAACTCATCCTCCCTTTTCTCCCAAAATTCGGCACTGGTAGTCATTCTACGTTCACCTTGATCATGTTCGGGCAGTCGCTTTGACCGGTCGGTAGGAATCATCAAAACCCGATCGTAGTGGCCACGGAACTGTACAGCACCTTCTTGGATTTCCTGCCACGTCACGTCTGCAGCTCTCTTGCCGCACTCAGCAGCGATCATATTCCGCAGGTCGGATTCTGGTATTCGTTCCTGCGCGGCGCTCCTGAGATTGCGCTGCGATTTGATTGACTCCCACTCCTGAACGAACGGAGACCATGTCAAAGTTTCGCCGGCATGCAGACTCTCGCGCTGACTTTTCGGCAGACGCTTGCCATCCGAGGCGCCGACCTCCATCCTCCGTCTGTCGGCGATCATGTCTTCGCAGGCGTGAATCGCATTTCTCGCAATGGAATCTTGCCGCCACGGGGGCAGGGGCTCCACCCGGAACACCTGTACTTGCCCTAATTTTTCCCGGTATTCACCAATGAGTTGCGCCGTGTAATTACGCAGCACGTGCTCACTTTGCCCAAGTTGCCGTTGGAAACCGACTATGTAGCCCGCGAATTCGCGAACTGCGTCTGAGGCTGCTCGCTCTGCCAGACTCAAGAGTTCTTGGCGCGCGCCCAAGACTTCTAGTTGCAGTCGGACACTAACTGCGTCGCGATCGTGTGCGCCCGCTATTTTCTCCTGTTCGTCCAAGCAGCGTTGAACAAGAATCTCTGAACGTGCGATCTCCTTGCCCAGTCGCTGTTGCCGCTTGATGTCACGTTCTCGCAATTTCTCCCCCGAGTCAGGGGA
>JANYJA010000160.1 GCA_025358575.1 Terriglobia bacterium | reverse complement strand
GAGTTCCCGCCTCCCACGGCCGCTCGCGCGCCTTTTGCCAGGCCGCCCGCGGCCCCCGAAGATTGGCGCAATCTAATCGGCGAATATGGTCCAGATTACAACACGCTTTTCATCCACGAGCGCAACGGCAAGCTTACCGCGCTCGTTGATTGGTTCGAGTTCGCGCCGCTTACTCCCATTGCGCCAAATGTGTTTCAATTTCCCGACTCGGGCCGGCATGATCGCGAAAAATTGATCTTCACGCGCGATGCATCGGGGCGCGCTAGCTCAGTCTCAATCGAAGGGATCATTCTCGCGCGAAGAAACGTCGCCTCGGAAGAAGGCGCAACCTTCCGCATCGTCGCCGTTCGTCCCGTCGCCGAGTTGCGCGAAGAAGCCCTGCGGGCCACGCCGCCTATCGAGAGTCCCGACTTGCTGAAGCCCGATCTCGTGGAGCTCGCCACACTCGACTCCACCATTCATCTGGATATTCGCTATGCCTCGACCAATAACTTTATGAGTACCGCGTTTTATCCCGCACCTCGCGCTTTCCTGCAACGCCCCGCCGCGGAAGCGTTGTTGCGCGCCAACTCCGAGCTAAAACAACTCGGCTATGGGCTATTGATTCACGATGGTTACCGTCCTTGGTACGTGACGAAAATGTTCTGGGACGCGACTCCGCCCGATAAACATATCTTCGTTGCCGACCCGAGCGAAGGCTCGAAGCATAATCGCGGATGCGCGATCGATTTGACCCTATACGACTTAAAGACTGGTGCGCCCATCGAAATGACCGGCGGTTACGATGAAATGTCAGACCGGTCGTATCCCGATTATCCCGGTGGGACAAGTTTGCAGCGATGGCATCGACATCTTTTGCGAAATATGATCGAAAAGCAAGGTTTCACCGTCAATGAATCGGAGTGGTGGCACTTCGACTTCTTTGACTGGAAGCGCTATCCGATTTTAAACGTCGACTTCAGCCGGCTTTAGATAGAACTCTTCCGAGATCCGTGCCAGCGCGACTGCCGCCAGTGACAGCGCCACATCGCGGAGCGCGATATCGAAATTTCGGCCGGACATCACAAGGTTAATCGTAATAACCCACAACCAGCCCGCGACGATCCATCCGCCGATTCGAGGCCGCAGGGCGACAACGATACCGGCGATCACTTCCAAAACGCCAACCAACATCATCACCCCATGCGGGTTCGCTCCCAGCATGCTAGCGATTCTCGGGGCTAAATAGTCATCCCAATTGCCCAGGAGGTGCAGAAATTTATCGATTCCAGCGATAATCGGAAGCCCTATAAACGCGACGTGCAGCAATCGATAGGCCTGATAGACCGGCTTACTCATCTCGATGAGATCAACCGCTTCCTCGGCGGCGAACGGCACTTCGGCCGCTATTTGTTCAACCGGCATTTCCAGCACGCTATGAATCGATTCGGCCATCTGTGGAACTCCCGCTCGGTCTAGATGCAACTCGTCTGCCAACTCGCAAGTGAAAGAAATTACGTGGACTGTCGCGAGCGGAAACGCTGATAACGTAGAACTGGTGAGCACCCTAGCAAAATTTACGCGCTCGGCCGGAGTCCTAATGCACCCGACGAGCCTTCCAAATCATTCTGGAATTGGCGACTTCGGACCAGCCGCTTACGATTTCGTCGATTTCCTGCATGCTTCAGGACAGCGGATCTGGCAGGTGCTGCCGCTCGGTCCCACGGGGTATGGCGATTCTCCCTATCAGCTCTTCTCCGCATTCGCCGGAAATCCTCTCCTCATCAGCTTGGAAAACTTGGTTCAGGAAAATTGGCTGGATGCCGAAGCCTTTGAAAGCGCTCCTGAATTTCCCGAAACTGAAGTCGATTTCGGCGCTGTGCTCGAGTGGAAACTTCCTCTTCTCGATCGGGCGTATACACAGTTCGCAAAAAATCCGCCCGCCGAATTCGCCGCCTTTCGTGAAGACAACTCCGACTGGCTCGCGGACTACGCCCTCTTCGCCGCTTTGAAGCGGCACTTCGGTGCCGAACGGATCTGGTCTAAATGGCCCGCGGCCATCCGTGCGCGAAACGCCGAAGAGATAGCAGCTTACTCTCACGATCTCGCTGACAGCATTCGATGTCTTGAGTTTCAGCAGTTCGTCTTCTTCCGCCAATGGTCCGCACTGCAAAAATACAGTCACGGACGCGGCATTCAAATCATGGGCGACATCCCCATATACGTCGCCCATGACAGTGCTGATGTTTGGGCTAATCCAGATCTCTTCCAACTCGATGCAGACGGAAATTCGCTAGCAGTCGCCGGTGTGCCGCCAGATTATTTCAGCGCCACGGGTCAACTCTGGGGCAATCCGATTTATCGATGGAGCGACATGGCTGCGTCCGGATTCCGCTGGTGGATCGAACGTTTCCGCGCCTCCTTCGCTACTTTCGATCTGGTTCGTCTCGATCACTTTCGGGGATTCGAAGCCTATTGGGAAGTCCCCTCCGGAGAAGCTACCGCACAGAACGGCCAGTGGGTAAAAGGTCCCGGTGCCGCCTTGTTTGAAGCGGTCGAGAAGGAACTCGGTCCGCTCGCCATCGTCGCCGAAAACCTCGGCGTGATTACTCCCGAAGTGGAAAATGTTCGCAAGCGGTTTGGTTATCCTGGCATGGCCGTGCTTCAGTTCGCTTTCGGAACCGATCCGCAAGCGCCGGATTTCAAGCCGCATAATTATGCGCGCCAACTGGCCGCTTATACCGGCACGCATGACAACGACACCGCGATGGGGTGGTGGAAAAGCTGTGGCGCCGGCGACAGCACGCGCACTTCCGAGGATACCGACCGCGAGAAACACAATGCCCGCCGCTACCTCAACACCGACGGCGAAGAAATGAATTGGACGCTCATTCGGGCTTTGCTGGCTTCGGTTGCCGACGTCGCGGTTGTCCCTATGCAGGATTTGTTGGGCCTCGGGAGTGAGGCCCGCATGAATACACCCGGCATTCCCGGCGGCAACTGGCGTTGGAGAATGAAGCCGGGACAGCTGAAACCGCGCATCGTCTCACGTCTTCGGGAAATGGTAATGCTGTACGATCGTCTCTGAAAGATACACGGCTAATGGACAAACCACGTCTTAGTTTTTGGCAGATCTGGAACATGAGTTTCGGCTTTCTCGGCATCCAGTTTGGCTGGGCGCTGCAGATGGCCAACATGAGCGCCATATACGAATACCTTGGCGCGAAAGCCGATCAAATTCCCATCCTTTGGCTGGCCGCGCCGCTCACGGGTATGATCGTGCAACCCATTATTGGGCACCTCAGCGACCGCACCTGGAACCGACTCGGCCGGCGCCGTCCCTATTTCCTGGCAGGCGCACTGCTTAGTTCCGCCGCGCTGATTCTAATGCCCACCAGTTCCGTGCTTTGGATGGCCGCCGGGCTCTTGTGGGTGCTGGATGCCTGCATCAATATCAGCATGGAACCGTTCCGCGCTTTCGTCGCCGATATGCTTCCCGAGGAGCAGCGCACCCGCGGATTCGCAATGCAAAGCGTCTTCATCGGACTCGGCGCTGTAATCGCTTCCGGGCTTCCCTGGGTTTTGACGCACTGGTTCGGTGTCACCGAAGGCAGCGGCGGGCACGCCATCCCGTTCGTTGTGCGCCTGTCGTTCCGCATCGGTGCTGGAGCATTTCTCGGCGCCGTTCTTTGGACCATTTTCCGAACGCGCGAGTACCCGCCCGAAAACCTCGCCGAATTCCACGCCGAAAAGGCCGCCAGCCGCGGGTTAAAAGCTAACACCACTGAGATGCTCCGATCCGTCAAATTGATGCCGCAAACCATGCGCCAGCTTGCTGCCGTTCAAGTCTGCACGTGGCTTGGACTATTTTGCATGTGGCTCTATTTTCCCGTCGCTGTTGCGCACAACGTCTTTGGCGCGCCCGACACCACGTCGCCTTTATATACGCGTGGTGTCGAGTGGGCCGGAATTTGTTTCGGAATGTATTCCGCCGTGTGTTTCGCATTCTCGCTGGTGCTGCCTGGCATCGCGCGCAGGATCGGACGCCGTCATACCCACAGTCTCTGCTTGCTCGCGGGTGCCGCCGGATTGATGTCAACCGCCGTCATCCACGACCCCAAGATGCTGCTGCTTTCCATGACCGGCGTCGGCGTCGCGTGGGCTAGTATTCTGGCCATGCCGTACGCCATCCTCGCTGGGTGCCTGCCCAACAACAAGACTGGCATCTACATGGGTATCTTCAATTTCTTCATCGTGATTCCGGAAATTGTGGCGTCGCTCGGATTCGGCTGGGTCATGAATCATCTTCTCAACAACAACCGTATGGCCGCCGTGATCGCGGGCGGCGTTTTCATGATGGTCGCCGCGCTAATGATGCAACGAGTGCGCGACACTTCCGCTGAAAATACAGTTCGCCCCGTGGTCGCCGCCGCATGAGGCCGTTCCTTCTCGCGATTGTTGCCACTATCGCGCTCGCCGCGCAGCCGTCTATCACCAAAGTCGAACCGCCGAACTGGTTTCTAAACCACTCCATCAATCCCGTTCGCTTACTGATTCGCGGCGCGGGTCTCCAAAACGCGCATCTCGATGCCGCCGGATTGGGCGTGTCTCGCGTTTCCGTCAACGCGCCAGGCACTTACCTCTTCGCCGACGTTACGATCCCCTCGGGTGCCACCGCCGGGGCGCACGACCTCCGCGTAACCACGCGGGCTGGCTCGGCGCAGGCCCGGTTTGACATCCTCGCCCCGCTCCCCCGCGAAGGCCGCTTTCAGGGGTTCTCGCCCGAAGACGTCATCTACCTGGTCATGCCCGACCGCTTTGCCAATGGCGACACTGACAATGACGACCCCAAAATCTCCGCCGGCCTTTACGATCGGACCAAGCCTCGCTACTATCATGGCGGCGATCTGCAAGGAGTTATCGGCCACCTGCCTTATCTAAAACAGCTCGGCATCACCGCCCTCTGGATGACGCCACTCTACGATAACGTCAACCATCTGAATGACCGCGAGAAGTACGACGGCCTTCCCATCACCGACTATCACGGCTACGGCGCCATTGACTACTACGGCGTCGAAGAGCACCTCGGCACACTCGACTTAGTCCGCCAGCTTGTTGATCGCGCCCATTCACTGGGCATCAAAGTCATTCAGGATCAAGTTGCGAACCACACCGGCCCCTTTCATCCCTGGGTTACCAACGCGCCGCTTCCGAACTGGTATCACGGCACCGAAGCCAGCCACGTCAAGGAAACGTGGCAGACCTTTACGCTTGAGGATCCCCACGCCACCACAGAGGTGAAACGCTCTACGCTCGACGGCTGGTTCATCGATATTCTGCCCGACATGAATCAGGAAGAGCCCGAAGTCGCCCGCTACGAAATCCAGAACACCCTCTGGTGGCTGGGGATGACCGGTTTCGATGCCATCCGTCAGGACACCCTGCCCTACGTGCCCCGAACATTCTGGCACCAATGGATGCAGGCAATCCGCCGCGAGTATCCCCACGTGAAAGTCGTGGGCGAGATGTTCGACGAAGATCCCGCGCTAGTCTCGTTTTTCCAGGGAGGCGCCAAGCGGTTCGACGGCGTCGATTCCTTGGTGGATACCGTGTTCGACTTCCCTTCTTATTTCAAAATCCGGGACACCTTCGCGCGCGGCGGCAATCTCAAAGATCTCGCCAACGTAGTCGGTCACGATTATCTCTACCCCAATCCAAATCTCCTCGTGACCTTCCTCGGCCTGCACGACGTGAAACGCTTCATGAGTGAGGGCCGCGCAACTGCCGAGGGTCTGAAGCTCGCTTTCACCTTCCTGATGACCGCCCGCGGCGTGCCCCTGATCTACTACGGCGACGAAATCGGAATGTCCGGCGGCGACGACCCCGACAACCGTCGCGACTTCCCCGGCGGGTGGAAAGAAGACCCGCGCAACGCGTTTGACGCGCAAGGGCGCACACCATCGGAACGCGATCTTTTCGACTACGTCCAAAAGTTAATTCAACTGCGCGCTCAACTCGAGCCTCTCCGCCTTGGCAAAATGTCGAGTCTCGCAGTTACGGATCAGGCCTGGGTCTACTCGCGTGAAACCGCAACACAAAAAGTGATCGTCGCCATCAATAACGGCGTAACACCGTATCCGGTCCCTATCACCAACGGCACCACGCTTCCGCCGCGCTCCGCGGAAATCTACGTCGTCGACAAGCATGGCGCGCACGGGCAGATCTTGCGCAAGTGATCGAACGAGTAAATTCCCGTCGAATGCCCATCGCTCCACATAATGCGAATGGCATAGTTCCCAACCGGTTCCACCGAATCCATTTTTAACTTCTTCTCATACATCTGAAACGGATTCTCGCCGGACTTCGGTCGCGGGGGCGTCCCATGCGACCCGGTGCACGAAGCGCAAGGGCAGTGGTCTCTCAAATACTGCAACCCGTAGTCGCTGTGGTGCCCGTCCTTCCAATCGATCTGGATTCCCCGCGATTTCGAAATCGCAATGTGCTCGGCGTCCGCCAAGGTTGAAGTTGTCATCTTTATTAACTCAACAGCCTCTCCACGTCTCTCACGCCCGAAATCCTGCGCATCGCCGAAACCAGCTTTTCGAGGTGCTTCTTGTCGCGCACATCCACGGTCATCTCTACCAGCGCGCCATCGGAATCCTGATCCACTTCCGTCTTCGCTTCCAGGTTCCGGATATTCGTCTTCTCCGCGTCCAAAATGGAAGTCAGTTGCGCTAGCAGGCCGGGCCGGTCGTCGGTGTGCACCAGAATGTGAACCGGGAACGATCCCTTCGTATCGCGCGCCCATTCCACCTCAATCTTGCGCTCTACGTCGTACAAAAGATTCTGGACGTTGGGGCATAGTTTGCCATGCACCGCAACGCCTTTTCCGCGTGTCACGTATCCCACGATCGCATCGCCGCGAATCGGGTTGCAGCACTTGGCGCGGTAGACCATCAAGTCGTCCATCCCCGTCACGTGGATTACGGCGTCTGGATCGTCGCGTGAGGGCTGAGCGGCGGGCGTGAGGTCGGTTGGCGCGGCTGTCTCGGGTTCATCCTTCACCTCGGTTGGCGCGAGCTTCAGCAGCACCTGGCGCGCCGAGAACTTCCCGAAGCCTAGCGCCGCGTATAAATCCTCCAGTTTCGCCAGCCCGTATTCGGTGGTTACCTTTTCCATGTCCCCGAGAGTAATCCGGCTCATGTGAACGCCCAACCGCCGCGCCTCTTTGTCTAAATATTTCTGACCAATCTCAATCGCCTTGGCGCGCTCACCCAGGTTGATGACGTGCTTGATCTTGTTGCGCGCCCGAACCGTCTTCGCCAAGCTCAGCCAGTCTCTGCTTGGCTGATGACCCGCCGTGGTCACGATCTCGACGCTATCCCCGTTTTTCAACGTGTAACGCAGTGGAACGATTCTGCCGTTCACTTTCGCGCCCGTGCAAGTCGCGCCCACGTCGGAGTGAATCGCGTAAGCGAAGTCGATCGGCGTCGCATCCTTCGGCAGCACAATCACGCGCCCCTTCGGGGTGAACGTGTATACTTCGTCGGGATAAAGATCCACCTTCAACGTGGACATGAACTCGTGCGAATCCGGCATGTCCTGCTGCCATTCCACTAAGTGGCGCACCCACGCGATCCGCTGATCGTCTTGCGCCGGGCCTTTCTTGCCTTCTTTGTATTTCCAATGCGCCGCAATTCCTTCTTCCGCGATGCGGTGCATCTCGTCCGTCCGGATCTGCACTTCGAAATGACGCCCTTCGGGCCCTACAACGGAAGTGTGCAGTGATTGATATAGATTAGGGCGGGGAATTGCGATGAAGTCCTTAATGCGTCCGGGGATGGGCCGCCACTCGTTATGGATCACCCCGAGCGCCGCGTAACAGTTTTTCACCGAGTCGGTCACGATGCGCAGCGCCATCAGATCGTAAACCTGATCGATGGTTATCTTCTGCCGTTTCAGTTTCTGATACACCGAGAATGCCCGCTTCACACGCCCGTCAATGCGCGCCGGAATTCCCTCTCTCCGCAGTTCCGCTTCCACCGTGCGCTTGATTGCCGCCAGAAATTTTTCGTTAGGGCCACGCTGCGCTTCAATCGTTTGCGAAATCTCCGCATGCGATTCCGGATCGAGATACTGGAACGCCAAATCCTCCAACTCCCCGCGCACCTTACCCATTCCAAGGCGGTGCGCGATTGGCGCATAGATATCCAGAGTTTCGCGCGCGATGCGTTCCTGCCTTGCCGACGAAAGGCTGCTCAACGTGCGCATGTTGTGCAGGCGGTCCGCGAGTTTGACGATTATCACCCGGATGTCGTCCACCATCGCCAGCAGCATCTTTCGGAAACTCTCCGCCTGGCGTTCTTCCGCGGAGAAAAAATCGAGCTTGCCAATCTTGGTGACGCCATCGACGCAGTGTGCGACTTCATTACCGAAGTTTTTACGAACCTCGTCGGCGGATACGCTACAATCCTCCACAACATCGTGGAGCAGGCCCGTTTCCAAGCTGACGAGGTCCATCCGCATGTCGGCCAGAATATGCGCGACCTGAAGCGGATGGGTCATATAGGGCTCACCTGAAACCCGCACCTGCCCCGCGTGATGGCTCGCGGCGAAAGCATACGCGCGGTCGAGCGTTCCCAAATTGTCCTTGGGGCGAAACTCGCGAACCTTTTCCTTCAGTTCATGAAACAGTTGTTCGGTGAGTGTTGCCGGAGCAACGAGTCCATCTGCCAACTGTGGGGGCACATTCCCATTGTAACGATGCCTAGGATTAGCGCGCGTTTCAACCTGAGTTACTCCAACGCCCGCGCATACCGCGGATACTGCCCCACCATTCCCCCATACAGCAGATGTCCGAAAAACATCGCGCGGCTAGGACTATACAGCGCGAACGTCGGGCTTACCGCCTTCCACACGAACGCGGACAGCACGTAGTAGCACGCGATCCCGACCGCGATCCCCGCCCAGAACGCCACACCCCGCGTTCGCTCCCGTGCCACCAGACCAAACACCATCCCGAGCAAACCATAAAACGCCAGATTCGCCGCCAGTCCGGCCCACGTGTACCGTGTGAAACCGCCGCTCATCGCCGTTTCGCCGTAAAAGGTGGTGGCGGCCAGGTTCGGCACCCACCACACTGAACGCCGGTACCAGACTGAGGCGATCGCCAGCCACCCCAGCAAGGTTAGCGCGCCCATAATTCCAGCCTCCAAACCTCCCAACAAGAGCCGCGAATTGCGATTCATTCAGCGGTTCTCGTTCGCGCAGGCCATAAAATCAGCCTATACTGCGAGAAGGTAAAAGGCAAAACAACCTTCCGCGCATCTATATCTTCATGAGACGTCGTGTTGTGATCACTGGTATGGGCGCCGTCAGCCCCAATGGAATCGGTCGAGAAAATTTCTGGGAAGCGACCCGCAATGGCGTCAGCGGCGTGCGGCGAATTACCCGCTTCGATACGTCTCCGCATCTCGCTAAAGTGGCCGGCCAAATCGAGGGATTCGATGAAGATCGGTACGTTCAGCCTAAAGATCGCCCCCACGTGTCTCGTGTAGTTCCGCTGGGTATCGCCGCCGTCGGTGAAGCTCTGGAAGATGCCTGCGTGATCCCATCCGAAATGGACCGCGACCAGCTTCGCGGCATCGGCGTGATCGTCGGGTCGGGAGGCGGAAGCCAGGAATTCACTGAAGAGCAGTACCGCCTCTACTACACCGGCCAGATCAAGCAGTGCAGCGTCTACACAATCCCTACTTCGACGATCGGCACCCTGTCGAGCGAAATCTCCATGCGCTTCGGATTCCGCGGCATGAGCCACATCGTCTCCACCGGCTGCACGTCTTCCACCGACGCCATCGGCTACGCCACCCGCACCATTCAAGCCGGTGTAATGGATTGGATGGTGGCGGGCGGTGTCGACGCTCCCATTGCGCCCTTAATCCTGCGCGGCTTCATCCTTATGCGCATCCTCACGACAAGCTGGAATGACGATCCCGAGCGCGCATCCCGACCCTTCTCGCGCGACCGCGACGGCTTCGTTCTGGGCGAAGGCGCGTGGTTCTTCATGCTAGAAGAACTGGAACATGCCCGCGCGCGGGGGGCGCGAATCTACGGTGAAATCGCAGGCTACGGATCAACCTGCGAAGCTTTTCATCGCGTCCGCCTGGAAGAATGCGGCGAAGAACCCGCGCGCACTATCGGCATTGCTCTCGATGAAGCCGGCATTGCGCCCGAACAGGTGCAGTACATCAGCTATCATGGCACCTCGACCGAGCTGAACGACAAGATCGAGACCCGCGCCATGAAGCTCGCATTCAACGGTCATGCCTACAAGCTCGCGGGCTCGTCGCTGAAGAGCATCATCGGACATCCCCAAGGGGCGTGTGGCGCCGCCGGAATCGCGGCGACGCTTCTCGCCATGCGCGACGGTGTGGTTCACCCGACGCTCAACGTCGATGAGGCCGATCCCGAATGCGACCTCGATTACATCCCCGACGTCGGCAGGAAGATGGAGATTCAGTACGCCGTCGCCAACTGCATCGCCTTCGGAAGCAAGAACTCCGCCATGGTGCTCCGCAAAATCTGAGCCGCCAGTGCGACTTCTGCTCGTCATCGGCGCGGCCATTATTATCACGGGCTGCGCGAAGCATTTCAAAGTAGACGGTATGGTGATGAGTCTTGACGCTGCCCGCCGCACCGTCGTCATCTCGCATCGGGACATCGCCGGTTATATGCCCGCCATGGTGATGCCGTTTCGCATCAAGCACCCGGCCGATCTGTCGCCGCTGAAACCTGGTTCGCGCGTTTCGTTCCAACTGGCCGTGACCAAGCGGGGCGCAGTCGTCGAGCACATCACGACACGCAATTCTTCTAATCCGAACGCGCCCATATCGCTCACCGCATCGAAGCTTGCCATCGGCGCTCTCGTCCCCGATTTCGAACTCACCGACCAGCAAAACTTGTCCGTGCGGCTTTCCGAATTTCGGACGAAAGTTATCGCCATCGATTTCATTTACACCCGCTGTCCGTTGCCGGATGTCTGCCCTCGCCTTTCCGCCAACTTTGCGCGCCTGCGGAAACGCTTCGCCGGCAAGGATTTGGTTCTGCTCTCCATCTCCATTGATCCGCAGTACGACACCCCCGAAGTGCTCGCCCGTTACGGTAAAATCTGGGAAGCGAATCCAGCAGGCTGGCACTTTCTCACGGGTGATGTGCGGGCGATTCAACAGATCGGCGCGTTTTTCGGAATGGTCTACTGGCCGGAAGAAGGCGCCATGACTCACAACTCACAAACCGCCGTCATCGCGCGCGATGGCAGACTCGCGGCGCTGGTCGATGGTTCGGCTTATGCCGTTTCGCAGCTCGGGGACCTCATTGAACAGCAGCTCGCACGTTGACAGGAGCACAAACATGCACCGCACGGCACTCATCTTCATACTTGGCGCCGCACTTTCGGGGGGCGCCTTCGCCGCGGACATAGCTCCGGGGAAGCCCAAAGAAAAAGACATGTGCGTGGCACCCCCTGGTGCCAACCCTCCCGCGCTGCCCGCCAGGATTATGACGGGGCAGGGAATCGTGCACTTCCCTATCACCACATCGAGCGCTGAAGCCCAGCGGTTTTTCGAACAAGGCGTCGCTCAGATGCATTCGTTCTGGGCTGTCGAAGCCGAGCGATCTTTCCTGCAAGCGGCGCAACTCGATCCTTCCGCCCCCATGCCACAGTGGGGCATCGCCATGGTTGCCGCGGGCGATTACCGACCGCGATTCCAGCTAGATCGCGACACGCCGCTTAAGCCCGGCGGCAAGAAACCCGATCGCTATGGCACCGAAGGCGGTACTGCCCGCGCCGTCGCGGCGTCCAAAAAAGCCGTCGAACTTAGCCAGGTTCCGGGCAAAGCCACGGACGTTGAAAAGATGTACATCGCCTCCGTCGCCGCCCGCCGCGATCCCGATTCCGCCGATCGCGACGAAGGCTATATCCAAGGTTTACGTGCCATAGTAAACACCCATCCCGACGACATCGAAGCTGGCAGCTATCTCGCGCTCCACCTTATGCGCGGGTTCACCACGCCCGATCGCGCCCCCCGCCCCGGCAGCATGGAAGCCGTCGAAATGCTTCGCGGAATGGTAGTGAAAGCGCCCGACCATCCCGGCGTTCATCACTACATCATTCATGGATTCGAGGGGTCCACTTTCGCGCGCGATGCCTGGCCCAGCTGCCGCCGCTATTCCGAACTGGTCACCAATATTCCGCATGCGCTGCATATGCCTGGGCACATTTGGGCACAAACCGGCAAATGGGATGAAGCGGTGCACTCCTTTGCGAGCGCCGAAGAAAACGAGCTCGGCTACATGCATGCCGATGCGCTCTATGGCCGCTACCATCACGGACACAACGTCGCGTTCCTGATCACCGCCTTCTGCTTCCGCGGCGACTTCGACAAAGCCATGGACGAATCGCGCGGCCTGCTGCAACTCACCGAGAATCCCAACGAAGCCAAGGCCGTGGATAATCCGTACACTGCATACCGGCAAGGCTGGTTTGGCGTTCTGCGCACGCTGGTTTTCTCGGAACAGTGGGACAAAATTCTTGACGGCGCAACTCTTCCCATTTACGACAAGCCGCGCGAGCAAGCGTGGCGTCACTGGGCTGTCGGGCTTGCACTCGCCCACAAGGGTGCCGTAAGTCCGGCCAACGCGGAACTCCGCGCGATGCGGAAATCCTTAGAAGCGCTTACCGTCGCGACGAAGGACGACGTTCCTCCGGCTCTCGAAGTCGCGCGCCAGGAGCTTGACGGGCAAATTCTCGCCGCCCGCCACAAAACGAAGCAAGCGCTCGCGACGCTCGAAGCAGCCGCGAAATCGGAGCGCGCTCTGCGCTACACCGAGCCGCCGTCCTATCCGCGCCCCGTGCTCGAGGTGCTGGCCCAACTGGCGCTTAAGAACAACAATCTACAGGTTGCCGAGGCCGCTTATCGCGGCGCGCTCGATCAATACCCGGACCACAAACTCGCCGTCGATGGACTGGCACGGACGCTGTCAAGAGCGCCCCGCGCCGCGGCCCCGTAGCTCAGGTTTTTAGTTCGCGAAATCCAATAACCTTGGATGTAAGCCCTCATGAACCGAACCGTTCTTGCTGGCGATTTAGCAACTTCAAAAATGCTAAGAAAATGCGGATCGCGCAATGATTAATTTTAGCCGGGACATTCATCCTCTCACAGCGTTTTTGCGGAACACAAACGACTTTACGAACCGGATGAAGAAGACGCGCCAGCCGGTCATTCTCATCTTGAATGGCAAGGCGGAAGTTGTGGTTCAGGACGCGAAGAGTTATCAAAAGAGTCTTGACCGGATGCAGCGCCTTGAATTGTTAGAAGCGATTCGGGTTGGAATCGCCGGCTGTCGGGGAAGGCCGGCTGCACCCGCGCGCGTCGCGCCTTGGCGGAGCTTCAGGAGAAGCTTGGTATTTCAAGTTGATATCACCACACCGGCGCTTTCCGATCCAGAGGATTATGTTCGGTTCATCCGCGAAGTTTGAAAGGAGCCGGAATCCGCGGAACGCTGGTTTCGCAGTCCAAAGGTTTGGAGTAGAAGAATCTACGGCGCTTCCGTTTTCGGTGCAATAAAGTAATGCACCGCTGGCGTCACCACCAGCGACAGCACCAGCGACGCCAGCACTCCGCCGATTACTGAAATCGCTAAAGGTTGCAGCATCTGCGATCCCGCGCCCCAACCCATTGCCAGTGGGGCCATACCGGCCATGGTCGCGAGCGCCGTCATCAGAATGGGCCGGAGCCGTCGTTCGCCCGCCTCGATCATGGCATCGCGCGCGGTGGCACCTTCGGCGCGAAATTTCTGATCGGCATCGAGAAGCAGTATGCCATTCTTGGCAACAATTCCCACCACCATAATCAGTCCCATAAACGAAGAAATATTGAACGAGGTTCGGGTCACCAGCAACGCGAGGAAAACGCCGGAAGTGGATAGAAGCGCGGAAGCCACAATCGCTAGAGGCGCGGCGAAACTTCCGAATTCGAAGAGCAGCACGGTGAACACCAGCACGACAGCGAGAGCGAGCACGATTAGCAGATCGTGAAAGGAACTCTGCTGCTCTTTGAACGTGCCGCCGTACTCGATTCGAATTGCCGAGGGAATGTGGAGGCCGCCGACGGTTTTCTGGACCGCTGTTACCCCCTCACCAAGGCTGATGCCTTCCAAACGCCCCGTCACGGCCACGTTAAGAAGAAGATTTTCACGGCGTATTTCGGTCTGCCCAGGCTCCTCGCGGAACGATGCGAGCGTTCCCAGAGTCGCCGTCTTGCCGGTGCTGCTGGTCACGATTGTGTTGCGCAGGCTGTCGAGCGAAGCGCGGGTTTCGTTAGGAAAGCGGATGCGCAGGGTGTAGGCGCGGCCGTTCACCACTACGGGCGTAGGGACGGGTTCGCCCTGCATCAATGCGCTGGCGTCGAGCTCGATTTCCTGTGGCGTGAAGCCGGCACGCGCCGCGACTACCGGATCGACATCGAAAATGATCGCCGGACCGCTGATGGTGTTCTCGATTCCGTTTTTCACATCTTTCACGCCCGACATGGCTTTAATCGCCTCGCCGACCTTGGGTGCCCACGTGCGAAGCAGCGCGGCGTTCGGCGAAAACATCTTAATTTCAATAGGATTCGGCGAGCTGGTAAGGTCTCCAATCATGTCCTGCAAGAGCTGAATAAATTCAGTATCGAGTTCCGGGTATCGCTTGTTGACTTGGGCGCGGACGTCGGCAATTACTTCGTCGACACCGCGCTTGCGGTCGTGCTTCAATTTCACCGAGATATCGCCTGTGTTTGCTTCCGTGACAGTGGAAAGTCCAAGCTGTAGCCCGGTGCGGCGGGAACTACTTTCAACTTCGGGCACCGTGCGCAGCAGTTTTTCCACGGCGGTGATCACGCGATTGGTGTCCTGCAGCGAAGAGCCCGCGGGCATCAGATAATCAAGGATGAATCCGCCCTCATCCATGGTCGGCAGCAGATCCGACCCCAGGCCGCGGTAGCAGAAGTAGGAAGCGGCAATCAGCGCCACGCACAATGCCGCGAGAATAAATGGATAAGCCAGAGCCGCTTTCATCACATGCTCATAACTCCTGGTGAGCCGCGCCATGATAGGGCCGTTCTCTTGAGCGTGTGCGGTAGGGACGCCATCCGCCGGATTCTTGCGTTTGTCCCGCAGCAGAAAATGACTGAGCGTGGGTGTCCAAGTGAGGGCCAGCGCGAGGGATGTCAGAAGCGCAATGCCGACCGTTATGGCCAGTGCGCGGAAGAACGTGCCAGTGACGCCCGTGATGGTCACCAGCGGCAACAGCACCACGATGGGAGTGACGGTGGAGCCGAACAGCGGCACGCGCACTTCCTTAATCGCGCTGCGGATGGCGGTGCCGCGAGGCTGACCCGAATCGCGGTGCAGCACAATGTTCTCGACAACCACAATGGCGTCGTCAATAATCAAGCCGACGGCAGCGGCGAGACCGCCCAGCGTCATCAGGTCGAAGCTTTCGCCAAGGAGGCGTAACGCGATCATGGTGATCGCGATCGTCGCTGGAATCACCAGTCCTGCTACAAGCGAACTGCCCCAATCGCGCAAGAACAGAACTACAATTATCGCGGCCAACAACAGGCCGATGAGGATGGCATCGCGCACGCTCTTGATGGAATCGCGCACCAACTCGGATTGATCGTAAAAAGGCTGCAACTCGATGCCGGGCGGCAGCGATTTCTTGAGTGAAGCAATTTCAGCGTGCACACCGTCGGCTACAGTCACGGTGTTGCTGGTGGGCTGCCGGAAAAGATTAATAAGCACGGCGGGCTTCCCGTTCGCCGTGACTACCGTATAAACAGGCCGAACCGACGGCTGAACCGTGGCAACATCGCCGATGCGGACTGGGATGCCGGCGGGCGAAGTTTTCACCACGATGTTGGCGATCTCCTCGGGAGTCCGAACCTGCCCGCTTACCAGCGTCAGCGCGAGTTGATGATTATGCTCCAGCAACCCCGGCGAGTCGATTAGGTTGCTTTTGGCTACGGCGTCGAGAAGATTAGGGACGGTAGTCTGAGTCTGTAGCAGCTTGGCCGCGCTAGGCTGAATCTCGAATTCGGGTTCCTCACCGCCTTGAACTATCACCGTGGAAACGCCAGGTATCCGGTTTAGGCGCGGCTTGATGGTATAAGTGGCAAGCTCCCAAACGCTGGTCATGGGAACCGTGGCTGAGGTTAGGCTGTAGCCAATAGTCGGGAAGGCCGCGAAGGTGAGGCGATTGGCCGTAACTTTTGCAGTGGGCGGGAGCGTTCCCTGCACGCGCGCGATGGCGGCGTTCACCATTTCGAGAGTCTGGAACATATTGACGTTCCAGTTGAAATTCAAATTGATTTCGGCCGAGCCGCGGCTGGTAAGCGATCGCATGGTCTCAAGACCGGGCACGCTGTTGAGCGCTTCTTCGAGTGGCCGCGTGACCACTACCTGCATCTGGTCGATGGGCATGACGCCGTTATCCACGCCGACCAGAATGCGCGGGAAATCCGTATTGGGGAAAACGGCAACTGGGATAGAGAAGGCAAGATAAGCTCCCATCCCTATCAGCGTCAGGATTACGAAGATGACCGGGCTGGAGTAACGCGCGCTCCAGTGCTCTTGGTCCGCGGCCTCGACGCTCGGCCGCTCGGCCACCTCACGCTCACTCATGCGTGTTCTTCTCCGCCGCGCCGGGCTTATCCACCGTCACTCTTGCTTTATCTTCGAGGCCCAGGCCGCCAACGATAACGACGCGCTCGCCACTTTCGACGCCCTTGAGGATTTGCGCTTTGTCCTGCTCGCGCACCCCCACCTCCACCTTCTTTTCGTGCGCCAGTGAATCGGAGCCGACCACCATCACCTTGTCGCCGCCTTCATCGGCCGTGAGCAGAGCGGCAATCGGGGCGACCACGGCATCGGGAATGGTTTCGGCGAGAATGGAAACCTTCACAGTGGTACCTGGCTTCATACGCTCCAGCGGATTCGGCGCCTGCACCCAGACTTCGACCGTAGTGGTGTTCAGATCGACCGCGGGGCTGACCACGGTCACTTTGCCTGCGAGTTCGCCGCCATCCGGCGACGTCATGGTGGCATTCTTTCCGGGGCGCAGGGCTGCCGAGTCCTTGATGGGAATATTCGCCCTCGCGACGACTTGCGAGATATCGACCAGAGAAATGATCGCGTTTCCGCTGGAGGCCATTTCACCCACGTTGATCGGCCGGTCGGAAACGATCCCCGTAATGGGGCTTCGGATTTCAGAATAACTCAGTTGCGCTTGCGCACTCTGGTAGCGGGCACGGGCCGAATCCACTTGCGCCTGCGCTCCCTTCGCCTGCTCGGCGCGGCTCACATTTTTTAAGGAGTCAAGGTGCTGCTGGCTAGTCTCCAGTTGGCTCTGTGCCTGCACCAGCGCGACGTGGGCGTCGTCAACCAATTTTTGGGCGAGCGCTCCTTCCTTGAATAGCGACTGACGATTTTCATACAATTTGCGGGCGGCATCCACGGTTTGCTGCGCGGTCTTCACGTCTGTTTGCGCTTTGGTTAAATCCTCGGGCATCGTGCCGCGCGTTGTGAGAAGGAAGGCGGCAGACGCTTGATCGTATGCGCCCTTGGCATCCGCGACGGCGGCGGTGAGATCGCGATTTTCCAGCACCGCCATTAACTGCCCCAGCTTGACATGGTCGCCACGATTCACCAGAAAACTTCGGACAGGCGCGCTGATTTTTGAAGTCACGCTGGTCTGCCTGATGGGATACAGAATGGCCTCGGCGTCGACCACGCGATTGATGGAATCACGCTCCACGGTCGCTACTTGCACGCGCGCAACGGCTTCATGTGTGGCGGTCTCTTTCTCTTCCGCGTCTTTCTTCGATCCGCAGCCGGTGAGCAGGAAGACGAGTGCGCAAAGCGCGGTTCCGTTTTTCATGGCAATCTCCCCATCAGGCTTTCCACGCTCGCGAGCGCGACGCGATAACGCACCAATCCATCGTCATATGCATTTCGGGCCGTCATTAAAGTTGTCTGCGCGTCGACCACTTCCAGCGCGGTGGCTTCGCCGGCGCGATAACGAAGCAGCGTCAGCCGCAGGCTTTCGGCTGAGAGGCTCGCGGAGTTCTGCAGCGAATCGAGCTGTCCTTTGGACACGCGGGCCTCTTCGTAAGCCGTGGCCACGGTGGCTTGCAACTGACGCTCGGCCACGGAATAATCCAGCCGTGCTTGCTGCTCCCTAAGGGCAGCCTGTTTCACTTTGCTGCGGATTGCGCCCCAATTCCAAACCGGCACGTTTAGAGTTGCCTGACCAGAGTAGCCAAGATTCTGGCGATAGCCGCGGGGCCCGCTCTCCTCGGGCAACCGCGAGCGAGCTGCCAACTGATTGGCATTGATGCCGTAAGCGAAGTCGAGTGCAAACGAGGGCAGGTAGGCATACCGCGCGGCGGCGACATCGAAGCCCGCCTGCCGCACGCTGAACCGCGCCACCCGGAGATCGGGGCTCTTTAACGTCGCCACACTTTGGATGTCTACGGCGGTGGCCAGCGGAGCCAGGGTTTGCAGATCGTCAACCACCGAATAATCCTGGCGCAGTCCCGGAAAAATCAGGACGGCCAGCGTGATTCGGGCTTTATCCGCGATGAGTTGCGCTTCGACCAAATCACGCTGGCGCTGTTGCACTTGAAGTTGCGCCTTGATAACGTCGGCGTGAGCAACTTCGCCCCCTACTTCCTGCTTTTGGGTGATATCAAGAAATTGAAGGGCTTCATCAACGCTGTGTTGCGCATTGATGAGCTTGCGCTGTGCAGAGACGATCGCGTAGTAGTCCTGAACCACCGTAGCGTTCAGACCTCGCGCGGCCACATCCACTTTAGCCTTGGCGACAGCTTCGGCCGCCTGGGCACGATGGAGCTCGGCGCGGCGCACAATCGCCAGCAATTCCTGGTGCACCTGCGCCTGCTCATTGTAAATATGAACGCTGTCATTGGCGACGAACACGCCAGACGGAGTTCCGTTGCCCTCAGTGTAGATGAACTGGTTAAACGCGTTGAGCGAGGGCAACATGGCGGCCCGTGCCTGAACGCGATCCTCTCTTGCAAGGGCGGCTCCGATGTTCGCGCTTTCAATCTGAAATCCGTATTTGCGGGCGCGCGCCATCGCCTCCTGCAAAGTGATCTGCAAAGGCACTTGGAACTGAGCGGTGGCCGTGAGGGTGGCGCTCAAAAAAAAGCAAACCCGCAGGGTTGCATTCCTCATAATTTCGGTAAGAACGAGAGGCTCGTCGCGGAGTGGAATGGCACTTTTGACATCTTCGCCTAACACTGAGTAAAGCAGAGAAGCGGATTTGGTTGCAAACTCGCCTCAAATCAGATAGCTGGAGCCATCCTCACACCTGACCGTCTGCATTCTAAAGTGAAAAAATGGTGAAAGAATTCAACGCAGGTTCGGCGGAATATTAAAAGAAAAGGTCGCCTGAAACGTGACCGAACTGTCATCGAAAATTCATCGCTTGACTCGTAGCATCGAGACTGATCAGGAGATTGAAAAGACATTGATGAACAATCCACATTTACTCTTCAGCAGCGGCATGATTGCCTGCGTATCGATCTGGACTCCTTCCGCGGCGGGCAATCGGCGAAAGGAGCCATAACAGGCACCGCAAAAGATTCTGGTGGGTCAAGCTTACAAGGAGCGCAAGTGCAGATTGAACCGCTAGGTAAGCAATTGATTACAGATGGGCAGGGGCAGTTCAGAATCTCGGATCTCGCACCGGGTGAATACCATCTATCGGTCTCCTACGTCGGCCTCGCACCGCTCACGAAGGACGTGAAGGTTGAAAGCGGCGGGGTCGCGAACGTGGATTTGGCGCTCGATGTCTCCTCCAGAACAGACACCGTATTTGTGACAGCCGAACGAGTGCAAGGCGAAGCTGAAGCGATTAATATCGAGAGAACGGCGGACAATATCGTCCAAGTTTTGCCTTCGCGGGTGATTAACAGCTTGCCCAACATGAACATAGCTGATGCTGTAGGGCGGCTACCCAGCGTGACTTTAGAGCGCGATGAAGGTGAAGGCAAGTACGTTCAGATTCGTGATACAGAGCCGCGACTCAGCAATGTCACCATAAACGGGGTCCACGTGCCGTCTCCAGAAGCGACCGTAAGAAATATCAAGCTGGACGTGATTCCGGCCGATATTGTCGAACGCATTGAAGTCAACAAGACGATTTCGCCTAATCAAGACGGCGACGCCATCGGAGGCTCAGTGAATATTGTTACCCGTACGCCGACAGAGAAGCCCGTTTACAGCTTTGGGGCGCAAGGCGGGTATACGCCTATCCAGAAAGGTCGCACGCTGAATTCTTTCAACGGAACGGTGGGGCAGCGGTTTGGCGCGCAGAAAAAGCTGGGCGCGTTGATCGGCGGCACCTACGATCACAATAACCGGGGGATTGACGATCTTGCCAACCCAGGCTATCGGCAACGTTGATGGCCGCAATTTCGCCTACATCAATGGCGAAGATTTCCGGACCTACAAATATGATCGGACTCGATACGGTTTCGCCGGCAGCGTGGACTACAACCTGAAGCCCGGGTCAACGGTCTATGCGCGAGGGTTGTTTTCCGATTTTCACGACTACGGTAGCACTTACGTGTACACTCCTAATGCTGGCGCAATCGTAGCGAACAGCGGTCCGCTCACCACTTTTGACAACACCGGTTTCATGCAGTATCGCGAGTATATTCGCCGCCCCGATCAGCAAATCTTCAGTGTTGCGGTGGGTGCCACTCACGATCTCTCGTCCACGGTGATCGATTACGAATTCGCGGTTTCTCGAGCGCACAATTTTGGTGGCCAGGATTTCGCCGCGACGATCTTCAGCGGCCCAGCCAACGTTCAATTCGGTTTGAACCAGAGCAATTCCTATCGGCCGAGCCTTACCGCGCAGGACGGCACGAATATTTTCGACCCGCCAGCTTACTCGATTTCGCATACCTCCGTTCCCAGCTATCGAAGCATTCAGTTGAATTACCAGGGACCGGCGTCGCTGGCCCGACGCTACACCGTAGGCACGCACTATAGCACTTTCAAGTTGGGCTTCAAGGTTCGGGATTCCCACAAAACACAAAATCAAAATGATCAATACTACGACGCCACGGGAACGTTTACGGAGGACCAGTTATTGTCCGGTCAAACCAATCCGAATTACTATGATAAGTCTTTCATTACGGGCCCTCTGACCGATTACAACAAGATCAACCGCCTGCTCGGGAGCAGCCTGCAATCCGGCTTCACGCTGAACACGGATAAGGACCACATCGTCTCCGACCCAGCCAAGTGGGACACCAACGAGCGGGTTTACGCGGGCTACCTGATGAATTCGATTTCATTCGGCAAAGTGCGTGTGCAGGGCGGGTTGCGTATTGAAGCCACCAGCGAAAACTTCCACGCCAATAAGGTGACTCTTAACGGCGGGGCTTATGACCGCGCCGATCCGATCACAGGTTCGACCAGTTACATCAATCTGATGCCCAGCGTTCAGGTGCAATATTTGCTCGGTCGAGACACCAACCTGCGAGCTTCGTACGGCAGAGGCATTTCCAGACCTAATTTCCAGGACATTGTGCCGGCAGTACAAATAGATCCGAACACCAGCCCGAAGAGTCTTCAGGTTGGCAATCCTGGATTGCAGCCGACGCGCGCCAACAACTACGACATCCTGATCGAACGCTTCTTTCAGCCGTTGGGAATCTTGCAAGGGGGCTTCTTCTATAAGGCACTCAGCGATCCGATTTATCCCACGGTCTCATTTGTCGCCCCCAGCGATCCGAATTTTCCGGGCTACTTGCGGCAGCAGTCGATCAACGGCCCCAGCGCGCACATCGCCGGTCTTGAAGTCGCCTGGCAACATCGGCTTTTAAGCCTGCCGGGGCTGCTGAGTGGACTCGGCGTGTCGGCCAACTACAGTCACACCACATCACGAGTCACGTTTCCGACGGGATTCTCGTCGGCAACTCCCGGTGCCGTGGGTAGAATCGATCATCCCGGTCTGCAAAGGCAGGCGCCTAATACATGGAACCTGGGAATGACTTATGACAAATCCAGATTTTCCATGCGTTTCGGAGTCAGTCACAATGACGCCAATATTTATGCGTAGGGATATGTGCGTAATCCGGAAATCTTTGGCGTGGACGCCGATCCGATTCTTGGACTCAAGGGTCCTCTAGCGGATCAATATTTGTATGCCCATACTCAATACGATGTTCAGGGAAGCTATAAATTTTACCGAGGATTGGAATTCCTGGTCTCCGGTCTGAACCTGAGTAATGAGGTTTTCGGATTCTATACAGGCAGCAAAATCTATCCGAACCAGCGAGAATACTATCATCCTACTGTCATCGTCGGCATGCGTTGGTTGTCCGGCGGTGAACGCGGCAATTGAACTGTAGGACAATACCCGCATGAAGAAGGTTCAAGCACTCATTTCGTTCATGACAGTCGCGGCCCTCTGTGGAGCCGCGACCGCGCCGGGTTTTAAGATGACAAAGAAGTACCCCGTCCCAGGCAGCGGCGGTTTCGATTACATTGTATTCGAACGCGCCGCCGGTCGCCTTTATGTGTCGCACGGCTCCCGCGTGGAGGTTCTCGAAGCCGCGTCCGGCAAAGTGGTTGGAACAGTTGAGGGCACGCCAGGCGTGCACGGGGTCGCTATCGTTCCGGAAATGAAGCTTGGCTTCACCACCAACGGAGGCGACTCGACGGTTTCGATTTTCGACACCAAAACGTTTAAGACAGTGAAGAAGATTCCGGTAGACAAAGATCCCGACTTCATCTTCTACGATGCTGATTCAGAGCGTGTTTTGGTGTGCCACGGCGACGGTGCCGTCATCACCGTGATCGACCCCGAGAAGGAGAAGGTTGTCGGGAAGATCGATCTGGGCGGTGGCGCGGAAGCCGCTGTCGTGGATGACAAAGGTATCGGA
Source organism: Terriglobia bacterium (assembly GCA_025358575.1). Taxonomy (GTDB): domain Bacteria; phylum Acidobacteriota; class Terriglobia; order Bryobacterales; family Bryobacteraceae; genus JANYJA01. Next base: position 8,639 of record JANYJA010000160.1, on the reverse strand, counting down.
TTTGTCAACCTTGAGGAGTCGGCCACCGTGGTGAGTTTCGATCCGCGGACTCTGGCAGTGAAGCAAAAATGGCCGATCGCCGGATGCAAGACGCCAACGGGGCTGGCTATCGACAATGCGACCTCACGCCTCTTTATCGGTTGCCGCAGCAAAGTGCTGGCCGTGATGGATTCGAAAACCGGTAAAGTAATAAAAACTCTTCCGATCGGCGCGGGCGTGGACGCCGTAAGTTTTGACGCGGATAACAAACTTATCTTTGCCTCCAATGGCGACGGTACGATTTCGGTTGTCAAAGAGAAAGGAGCTGACGATTTTGAATCTGTTGGCGACATCCACACCCAAAAAGGCGCCAAGACTATGGCGTTCGATCCGAAGACCAAACGACTCTTTCTGTCGGCCGGTGGCCCGGGAACATTTTCGGTCTTGGTGGTCGAGCGGCAATAATCCGGCAAATCGCGTGGCCGAGTCAGTCTGCGGCGGGATGCCGCCGGCCCGGTTTGGGCCGCCAGTGAGGGCGAAGTCAAGCGAGACCGCGACAACCAGAATATTGAGCGGTGTTCTGAGCGAGGAATGGATTTCCTTTCCGCCCTTTCGAAAAATCCTAATAGAACAAATACTTACGCCACTGCTCGTCGCTCTTGCCGAGCAGACGCATTAAGTGTCGGCTCGTGTGCAAACTGAACGGCCGCGGTTGGCGGGCCAGTTTCATTCCAGCTTCTTCCGGCGTCCGACATCCCTTCCGGTTGTTGCACTGATGGCAGCACGCCACCAAATTTTCCCAAGCCGACTCGCCAGCGCGCGAGCGCGGAATCACATGGTCCAACGTCATCTCCGCCGATGGCATCGTCTTGTGACAGTACTGGCACGTGTACCGGTCCCGCATCAGGATGTTCTTGCGGGAGAGCGCGCGCGTCTGGTGCGGTATGCGGCGGTATTCGAGCAGCCGAATCACCGACGGCACGTTCATTGCACGGCGCGAAGAGTGGACGAAGTGCATGGACACTTCCTCTGTAGATGCGACGCCCTTCAGCACCAGCACCAATGCCCGCCGGGCCGCACAGACATTAATCGGTTCGTAGCTAGCATTCAAGACAAGTACCGGCTTTTGCAATCTGGTCGAAGTTGCCATCTAGGATGCTCCTGAGTGTTCCGCGCCAGCATTGTTCTCTGCCCAGCGACGATCGACACGCGCCAAAGTAAGAAGCGTTACCGATTTCGCTCCCCCTCGTTTCAAAAGAAAAGCACACGCGCTGCCAGTGGCGCCGGTAGTCATTACATCGTCAATCAAAAGAATTCGGAGACCGGTTAGATTCGCATTTCGCCGAAGGCTGAACGCCGATGAGACGTTGAGGCGGCGCTGCGCGTGCGAAAGGCCGGCTTGGACCTGTGTAGATTTGCGGCGCACGAGGCTTTGGATCACGGGGACGCCGCAACGGTGCGCAATGCCGCGCGCCAGCAAATCGGCTTGATTGAATCCCCTCGCAAAACGCTTTCGCCAGTGCATCGGCACCGAAACGATGGCGTCAAATTGCAAATCGCGAGGAAGCGACGCGGCCATTAACTTTTCTAGCGGCTTTGCCAGCGGCTTCATTCGCCGGTACTTGAAAAGATGGATGAGATCGCGGAGCTTACCATCATAGGAGCCGAAGCAGTAAGCGGCATCGAAGCCCCGCAGGCCGCTGCGGCACAGCGCGCACTGCCCGTGGGCATCCAAAGGAAATTCGTTTTGAAACGGCGTGCGGCAACTTACGCAGAAAAAGTCGGCTGAAAGCGGCGCAGGCTCGCGCAAACACTCGGCACAAACCGGCACACGCGTAATTCCGGGCAATGGCTGGTGACAAAGATGGCAATCGTCGGGGAAGAAAAGCGAAAAAATGCCGTGCGGGATCGCGCGAAGAATATGAAACGAAGAATGCGGCACCCTTGCCGCGGTGCGACTACTCGAGAAAGCGCACCCCCACAGCCCCTCGCATCCGCACGCGCGAATTCATAGAAGCCCTTGGTTGTTTAGATCTCATTCCTGGCGTACTCATGTCCCACCGCCACAAACTAACTCTAATTCATGAGTGTATTGACTGCCGGCGTCCATTGTCAAACCGCTTTCGCCGCTTTCACTTTTCGTCGCGTCCAAGATGCTACTTTGGAAATTGTGTTCGCCCGCGTCATATGGATTGTTCTTGACAGTGTGGGTATCGGTGCGATGCCCGATGCCGCCGATTATGGCGACACCGGAAGTGACACGCTCGGCAATATCGAACGAAGGCGGGGTCTGCTGCTGCCAAACCTTTGCCGCCTGGGACTCGGAAATCTGAAGAAGCTCACGTCAATCCCGCCGTCGGACGGGCCTGCCGCGTTCGGGCGTTGCGCGCTCGCGTCCCCCGGGAAAGATTCGACTACGGGCCATTGGGAGATGGTGGGCATCCATCTTGACAAACCATTCCCTCTCTACCCGAATGGATTCCCGTCTGAGATCATGGCTAAATTCGAAGACCTGATTGGACGCCGAACCCTCGGAAATGTTGCCGCATCCGGCACTGAAATCATTCAGCAACTTGGCGACGAGCACGTCCGCACCGGTTCGCCGATCGTCTACACGTCGGCCGACAGCGTGTTTCAAGTCGCGGCGCATGAAGAAATCGTTCCATTCCCGGAATTGTACCGGGTCTGTTCCATGGCAAGAGATCTGTTGCGCGGCCCGCATGAAGTGGGGCGCGTCATAGCTCGTCCATTCAGCGGATCATCAGGGCACTATGTCAGAACGACTAACCGGAAGGACTTCGCGGTGCCTCCACCGCGCGGCATGCTCCTCGATCAACTTCACGATCGCCGCGTTCCTGTGCACGGTGTCGGAAAAATCTCCGACATTTTTATGGCGCGGGGGATCGACGTATCTGACAAGACCAAGAGCAATGCCGACGGCATGCGTCAAACTCTGGCTGCTATGGACCAATCGAAGACAGGGCTTATTTTTATAAACCTGGTTGATTTCGATCAACAGTATGGCCACCGTAATGACATCGAAGGGTACGCCCGCGCGCTTGAAGAGTTCGACGCATGGCTGCCCATCTTAAACCTCGAACTGACTCGTGACGACCTGGTCATCATCACCGCGGATCACGGCTGCGATCCTTCCACTCCATCCACCGACCATAGTCGCGAATACGTTCCGCTGCTGGTCTATGGCCCGCGCGCGCGAACGCGGGTCGACCTGGGCACGCGCGCAACCTTATCCGACATCGGCCAAACCGTCGCCCAAAATTTTGACACTTGCATTGCGAAAGGAACTAGTTTTCTACCTGAATTGATATGAGAAAGCCTGTAATGGCCGGTAATTGGAAGATGTACAAAACGCCCGCCGACACCCACGCGTTTTTTGAGAAGTTCAAGCCGCTCGTTGCGGATTCAGATCACTGCGAGATCGTGATCTGTCCGCCGTTTCCGAATCTTCCGGCAGCCGTGCAAGAAGCTCATGACCAGCGCATCCGCATCGGAGCGCAGAATCTTTATTGGGGCAAGGAAGGCGCCGTCACTGGCGAAGTCTCGGGTTTCATGATTCGAGCCATCGGCTGCACGCACGTGATTGTGGCCCACAGCGAGCGTCGTCAGTATTTCAATGAGACTGAAGCGGACGTGATGCGCAAAACCGTGGCCGCGCTAGAGAACCATCTCACCCCAATCGTGTGCGTTGGTGAGCGGCTAGATGAACGTGAATCGAATCGCACCGAGGCCGTGCTGATAGAACAGTTCCAGGGCGGTATCTCAGGTCTTGCTCCCGACCATTTTGCGCGCATCGTGATCGCTTACGAACCGGTCTGGGCCATTGGCACCGGGAAAGTGGCCACTCCGCAGATGGCCTCCGAAGCGCATGCCGTGATCCGAGCGCAGGCCCGCGCGAAATTTGGATCGGCACTTGCCGATTCCGTTCGCATTCTGTACGGCGGCAGCGTCAAACCGGATAACGTGAAAAGCTTGATGTCTGAGATGGAGATCGATGGCGTGTTGGTGGGGGGTGCAAGTCTAGATCCCCTTTCGTTCGCCTCGATCGTGAACTATTGACGCCGCCTCTCGAAGAAATTGTGAGTAAAAACGGCCTGCGTCAATCTCCGCTGCTGCCGATTTTTTTGATTGTGCTGGTTGACATTCTCGGCCTCACGATCATTCTTCCGCTGCTTCCTTTTTACGCCGAAAAGCTGGGTGCTTCGCCGACTGTAGTCGGACTGTTGATCTCGTCCTACGCGGCGTGCCAGCTGATCGCCGGCCCAATTCTCGGTCGGATATCAGACCGTGTCGGGCGTCGTCCGGTGCTAATTGTCAGCCAAGTGGGGACGTTTGTAGGGTTTCTGATTCTGGCGCAAGCGCACGTGCTCTGGGTGGTTTTCCTTTCGCGCGTAATCGACGGATTGACTGCTGGCAATCTTTCGCTCGCCCAAGCCTACATCGCCGATGTGACTGCGCCGGAAAATCGCGCTCGCTCTTTCGGAGTGATTGGAATCGCCTTCGGAATCGGATTTTTGGTCGGGCCCGCGGTCTCGGGATTTCTGTCACAGTACGGGTACACCTACCCGATCTACGCCGCGTCCGCACTTTCGGCAGCGAGCATTGTTTGCACCTATCTCCTGCTCCCCGCCAATCCCCCCAAACCCGCAGGGGTTTCTTCCGAAAGCGAGAGCAGCGCGGCGCGTGTGGGCGTGCTCGATTTCAAGGGCTACGTCCAATATTTCGCGCGCCCCGAATTGCGTTCGTTGTTGGTCCAATTTTTCCTGTTCGCGTTCTCCTTCGCCACATTCGTGAGCGGCTTCGCACTATTCGCGCAGCGTCGCTTCTCTTGGAACGGCCAACCCTTTGGGCCCAAACAGGTTGGCTATGTTTTCGGTTACATCGGGCTGCTCGGGATCATTCTGCAGGGGGCGCTCATGGGCCGGTTAGTACGGTGGTTTGGTGAACGCAAGCTTGTGTGGAGCGGATTTCTCACGGCGACAATCGGAGCGGCCGCAATTGCGTTTAGCCATCGAATCCCCAGCCTTTTGATCGGCAGCGGTATCTATTCATACGGCACCGGCGTCTTGCGCCCCGCTGTCACTAGCCTGGTCACGCAACATGCGCGCCGCGATGAGCAAGGCGTGGTTCTAGGACTCACACAATCCCTTTTCTCGATCGCGCAAATTGCCGCACCGATGGTCGCGGGTTTCTTGATCGATCAAAATCGGCTCACCACGTGGGCATTGGTGGCGGCCCTCACGACTTTCGCAGGATTTTTAGTAAGCCTTCCCAAGCCTCGCATAAACTGATTCAATTACATGGAAACAAAACTACTCGGCAACAGCGATATGCGCATCACTGCGATTGGCGTGGGTGCGTGGGCTATCGGCGGCTCTGGTTGGGCGTTCGGATGGGGATCACAGGACGATCGGGAATCCGTCGACGCCATTCGAGCGGCACTGGACCAAGGAATTAACTGGATTGACACCGCGGCCATCTACGGACTTGGCCACTCTGAAGAAATCGTCGCACGGGCGCTCGAGGGCCGGTCGGACCGTCCCCTTGTATTCACGAAATGCGAGCGCGTGTGGAATGAGAAGCGCGAGATCCTCAAAAGTTTGAAGGCGGATTCTATTCGCCGCGAGTGCGAAGCGAGCTTGCGGCGCTTAAAAGTAGATGTGATCGATCTCTATCAGATTCACTGGCCAGAGCCGGATGAAGATATTGAGGAAGGCTGGTCCACGGTGGCCGCGCTTCAGAGGGAAGGTAAGGTTCGTTGGATCGGTGTTTCAAATTTCAATGTTGACCAGATGCGGCGCGCACAAGCGATTGCCCCGATCACTTCGCTGCAACCCCCTTACTCAATGGTGTCACCCGAAATTGAAGAATCCATTCTGCCCTATGCGCAGCAAAACAACATCGGCGTGATTGTTTATTCGCCAATGAAGTCAGGCTTGCTCACCGGGAAGATGACAAGGAAACGCATCGCTGAATTGCCGGATGACGATTTCCGCAAGCGCACGCCGAATTTCCAGGAGCCGAAGTTGACTCATAACCTGGCGATTGTCGACAAACTGCGCGAAATCGGCGATCGCCACGGGCGCACTCCCGGCGAGGTGGCGATCGCCTGGACGCTGCGGCATCGAGCTGTCACCGCAGCAATTGTAGGCGTGCGCTCTCCGAAACAAGTAGACGGAATCATCGGCGCCGCCACCTTCCGCCTATCCCCCGAAGAAGTCAAAGAACTCTCAAATTAGTATTTTCGTGTTATGGGTTTTTGGCTTTTTGCCCAATATACTCGTGTCACTGTGACTAAGTCTTGTGGGTGTCTTCTATTTCTTGCATTTGGTTCTTTGCTTTCGGCGCAGAGTAATTTAGCGACCGTCAGCGGCAGCGTTTCCGATCCACATAGAAAGGTTCTGCCGGGTGTTGAAGTGCAGGTCCTCAGCGTCGAAACCGGAGCGCTGCGTGTCGCAGTTACCGATGCCGCCGGCTTCTATGAGGTATCCAGCCTCGCGCCCGGCGAGTACAAAATTGAAGTTCGCGCGTCTGGATTTGCGATGACCACTCGAACCGCGCGCCTGGAAGTCGGCCAGCGCATGCGCGTCGACTTCGGTCTCGATATCGGCGAAGCTAAGTCATCCATCGACGTTGTGGGCCGAGCCGAAATGCTCAAGACTGACGACGCCAGTCTCGGCGAAGTCGTCGAGACAAAGTCAATTGAGGAACTGCCGCTGAACGGACGCATGCTTCTCGATCTCGCCCTCACAGTTCCCGGTGCGCACATGTCGCATGGCGCGCAGACAGGTGACATCAATCCCCTGTATTGGCGTCCAGGACAAGATTCGGCAATCAGTATCGGAGGCAGCCGTCCTAACGCGAACTATTTCCTGATTGATGGCGCGACCAATACCGATCCCACTTTCAACACTCAGAACATCAGCCTCTCGCCCGACGCCGTGCGCGAATTTCAAGTGCAGACCGGAAGCTATGCCGCGGAGTTGGGCGGCGCCGGCGGCGGCCAGATCAATATCGTGACGCGCGGCGGCACGTCTCAGTATCATGGCTCGGCTTATGAATTCCTTCGTAACGGTGCTCTCGATGCCCGAGCGTTCAACGAAATGGCCGGCGGAACTTTTCTGGTTCAAAATAATTTCGGCGGCGCATTCGGCGGTGCCTTTCCTGGCAAGAAAACTTTCTTCTTCGCCAACTATGAAGGTCTTCGCAAAATCAAAGCCATGACCATGACCGACACCGTACCGACCGTGGATGAAGTCAACGGCGATTTTAGTAACGCTGGCGTGAACGTCTTCAACCCTTTCAGCGCCCACAAGAATCCGTCTTTCGATCCCGCGAAACTGGTAAGCCGCTCAAATCCGCAGATTGTTCGCGATCAATTTCCAAATAACCAAATCCCCGCGAGTCTTATCAGTCCCGTGGCGTCCACCATGCTCACCAAGTATGTTCCTCAACCCATGATGGCTGGCGGGATGCCGGGAATGACCATGATGGGCCTGCCTACTGTTGTCGGTTCTGGAGCCGATGCCAATAATTACCTCGATCAACGCAATGAGCGCCACTTCTCCGACCAGGGCACTCTCCGCGTGGATCGCGTCTTCAACCGCGGCGATTCTTTAATGGCGCGATATTCCGTGAGCTCTGAGAACGGGTTCATGCCTCAGAATCTGCCCGGTTTTGGCGCGTTTCACGACAATCTTTCGCAGAACGCGTTGATCTCCTGGAATCGGATCTTCACGCCCTCGCTGGTGAACACCGCCTCTGTCGCTTACTCGCGGCTGAGCATGCATCGCTCTTCGCAGAACAACGAAGCGAACGACATTGTTTCACAACTGGGCATCAAGGGCGTGGGTTTCGGCGGCAAAGGCGCATACGGTGCTCCCTGGTTTAATGTGCAAGGCTATTCCGGTATTGGCGATACGTTCGCCGCCACGCCCATGCACGCTTGGGATACCATCCTCGAAGGCCGCGACGCCCTCTCCTGGCAGCATGGCCGTCACAGTTTGAAGGTCGGCGGCAGTTATCGCTGGTACATCTGGCCCATGTGGGGCTTCTTCCAGAACCGCGGTTACTACCAGTTCACCAACGGCTTCACTACGCAGTCCGCCACCAATGATGGAACGGGTTCCGCCCTCGCCAGCTTTCTGCTCGGGTTGCCTGCCGTCCGCCAGCGTCAGGCCGGCGTCCCCAGCATGGACCTGCGTCAGTGGTATGCCGATTCCTTCGTGCAGGACACTTGGCGAATCACTACCCGCACCACCGTCGATTTCGGCCTGCGATACGAATTCATGAGCCCCCTAACCGACGTGAAAAGGCAGTGGAGCAATTTACTGGTAGATACCGGCAAGTTGACCGCGTTCATTGGCGGCCAGCAGGGAATGCCGCGCGGCTTGCTCTATCCGAAGAAACTCGACTTCGCCCCACGCCTCGGGCTCGCCCATCAGATCCCCAACGCCGGTTTGGTTTTTCGGGCCGCTTACGGCATCTTCTATACGCCCGTTGATATGAACACGTGGTGCAACCAGTTACACAACGTGCCGCTAGTTTTTCCGGAAACCAACCAGAGCGATAATTACGTCCCTTCCATCACCAGTTTCAACTTCGGCACTCCAGTTCTCGGCAAAACGGTGGTGAGCTTCGCG